>CAZAVY010000004.1:0-64208 GCA_964488685.1 uncultured Gammaproteobacteria bacterium | reverse complement strand
ACAAACCGACCGCATTCACAATGACAGCAGATCCAGACAAAGTATAGACCCGGGAAACCGGTTTCCACAGCCGGACTTCCGAACATACCCGTAACTTTATCGAGTACGCGGGTTACTGGCTAGCCAACAGCTACACCCGGTACGGTGCGCTCGACGAATACTGGGCCTGTCGCGAAGGCGCGGTTGTAATCGATCTGTCACCGTTGCGTAAATACGAGGTGACCGGCCCCGACGCCGAGCATTTGATGCAAACCTGTGTTACGCGTGACATCCGGCGTCTCGCGGTCGGCCAGGTGGTTTACACCGCGATGTGTTATGAAAATGGCGGCATGATCGATGACGGCACCGTGTACCGTCTCGGCCAGGATAATTTTCGCTGGATCGGCGGCAATGACGAAAGCGGCATCTGGTTGCGCGAGCAGTCGCAACAACTCGGTTTGCGGGCCTGGGTACGCAACTCCACGGATCAATTGCACAACCTGCAGGTACAAGGCCCCCGGAGCCGCGATATTCTGAAAAAAATTATCTGGGCCCGTCCGGATCAGGCCACGCTCAAAGAGCTCGGATGGTTTCGCTTTTCAATCGCACGCATCGGTGACGAAAACGGGATTCCGCTGGTCGTGTCCCGCACCGGATACACCGGCGAGCTAGGCTACGAAGTGTTTTGCCATCCGCAGGATGCGCCGGCGGTCTGGGATGCGATATGGCAAGCGGGCGAGGAATTCGATTTGACCCCGCTGGGGCTCGAAGCACTCGACATGTTGCGCGTCGAGGCAGGCCTGATCTTCGCTGGGTATGAATTCAGCGATCAAACCGACCCCTTTGAAGCGGGCATTCCGTTTACCGTGCCGTTAAAAACCAAGGCGGATGATTTCATCGGTAAATCCGCACTGATTAAACGCAAAGAAAATCCACAGCGGGTGCTGGTAGGACTCGAGTTGACCGGTGATGAGCTCGCGGCGAACGGAGACTGCGTCGGTATCGGGCGCAACCAGGTCGGCGAAATCACCAGCGCGGGGCGCTCGCCGATCCTGCGTAAAAACCTTGCGCTATGCCGGATCCAGGTGGAACACAGCGAGCCCGGCACCGGGGTCGAAGTCGGCAAACTCGATGGAAAACAAAAACGCCTGCCGGCGAAAGTGGTCGGCTTCCCGTTCTACGACCCGAGCAAGTCCAGGGTGCGTGGAGAATAGGACAGGGATCCAACGGCACTTATTTATGCTGTCATCCCGGCCTTGAGCCGGGATCCAGGGGTAGTTGAAAACCTTTATTTACTGGATTTCCATTCATACCTGTAATGTCGAAAGCAAAAGGTATTACATGCAAATATCGCTTTTGGATGGGTCATTCAGGTTAAAAAACTATTGCTATTTCGGGCTCACTGGATTGCGGCTCGGGGGCCGCAATGACGATGTTAGGCAAGTACCCTTGGCGACGGTACACTAACAGGGCAACTACCTGATAACCAGGCAGTTGACGTCGGTCAGATCGAGTAATTTTCGCGATACACTGCCCATCGAGGCCACTTTTATCTTGCTCAGACCGCGGGTACCGACAACGATCAAATCCACTTTGCGACGCCTGGCAAATCCAGCAACGCTGTTGGCCGGGTCGCCGCTACCAATTGCGATCTGAATTTTTTTTGCCCCTTCCTTCCTGGCCGCCTTTTTCGCCGCGCTCAAAATCTTGTCGGCTGCCTGGCGCATCAGGTCATCACGCGCGTTGTAAAAGGTTTCGAACTCGGGCGCGTCCTTTAATTCTGCGGGTAGCTGCATGTCACGAATCACATTTAAAATCAGTAGTTCCGCCTCGTGCAGAACCGACATATTTGCTGCATAGCTGACCGCGCGACTCGACGCCGCGGACGCGTCGGTTGCAACCAGAATCTTGTTTATCATGCGTGGATGGCACTACTTCAGTCCTGAGAGTGCGTATTAAGCCTATTAGTCGTTCATTCTGCAAGCATTTGTAAAGAAGGGGACACCCGGTTTTATAGTTGCGTTTCCAGAGGCAAGCCGGTGGTGTACTTGACCTGGGTTACCGCAACGTTTGAATTGACGTCCCTGACCGACGGCATCTGTAACAGGTGACGCCGCAGAAACCGATCGTAATGCTTGATATCTCGGGTCACTATCTTGAGGAAATAGTCCGCCGAACCGGTGACGGTGTAGCACTCGACCACTTCCGGAAACCGGCGCACCCGCTCCTCGAATTGATACAGGGAAGACTCGTCGTTCTTTGACAGGCTGATTCGGGAAAAGACGACCAGCCCCATCCCCAGTTTCTCGGAGTCGAGCAGTGCAACCTTCTTTTGAATGACCCCTTCCTTCTCCAATCGATTGATACGGCGCCAGCAGGGAGAGGTCGACAAATTCACCCGCTCGGCAATCTCGGCAGCGGTTAGCGATGCATTCTGTTGCAGTATTCCAAGGATTTTTATATCGGTTGATGAAAGCTTCATAGGATTGGTACTTTATTTCATTAACATATCTATAAATAGAATAGTTTTCCATTAATTCGACTAATAACAACAAAAAAACAACAAATCTTCTTCTTCATAACATTAAAATTACAAGGTTATTCGCTTCGGCATGGTCGGTTATGAAAGTCTCTCTCGGCGATAAAAATTCTCTCGACAATGGCAAGGCATTCATGACCGGCACCGAAGCGCTGGTCAGATTGCCGATTCTGCAACATCAACGCGATCTCGAACGCGGGCTCAACACGGCCTGCTTCATTTCCGGTTATCGCGGCTCCCCCATCGGCGGACTCGACCAGGCGCTGTGACAAGCCAGCAAGTTTACCGAAGCGCATAACATTCATTTTTTACCCGGCGTCAACGAAGACCTGGCGATGACGTCGGTCTGGGGTAGCCAACAGGTAGGATTGTTCCCCGGCGCAAAATATGACGGCGTTTTTGACCTGTGGTACGGCAAAGGCCCGGACTCGACCGCAGCATGGATGTACTCAAGCATGCCAATGCCTTCGGTGGCATCGGCTGTCACTACATGGCGACCTGTATGGATCGCGACACTGATACCTTCACCCAGATGGGCGGCGAAGGCGCGATCTGGTTAGGTCAGGCGCCATTCACCGAAACCCGGCATGTTTTTCAAAACCTCGGCGATGGCACCTACTTCCATTCGGGGTTATTGGCCATCCGCGCCGCGGTTGCCGCCGGCGTCAACATCACCTACAAGATACTTTACAACGACGCGGTGTGCGAAGGTTGCGGTGATTGCGGGGTACAGTCCAATTGCCTGTCGATTATCCCGACTGAAACCCCTCTGGGTCGTAAACGAGCCATCGATCAAGGCGCCTGCAACTAGGATTTTTCGTGCGTGAAGGGCTTTTGTCCGAGTTTTGTCACAGTGCATGGCAGGCAGATACGCAAACGCCAGACCGTTACTGAAAACGCGGACTGGCCCGTGCTCGATGAGCCACAACGCATTTCAATCGACGGACCGTTCAATATCCTGATTACCGGGATTGGCGGTACTGGCATCTTGACGGTTGGTTCCATCCTCGGCATGGCCGCCAATATCGAACACAAGGGTGTATCGGTACTCAACCAGACCGGGTTGGCACAAAAATTCGGCGCGGTAACCGGGCATATTCGAATTGCTGAATTCCAGCAACAGATACACTCGGTACGGATACCGGCCGGCGAAGCTCACCTGCTGCTCGGGGCCGACCTCGTGTTTTCGGCTGCCGACGATGCGCTGGCGAATCTGAATCGGGATCATTCGCATGCCGTCATCAACAGCTACCTGTCGCCTACCAGGATCAAGAATATGCGGACCGTTATCTGCACCTGGTTACCCGGGTACGCAAGTTCGAGCAGGACCAGCAACGACAGCAGGCATTTGAGACACTGCCACTGACCGAAGCGGTGGCGCGCAGTTATTTCAGCCTGATGGCCTACAAGGACGAGTATGAAATCGCGAGACTCTATAGCGATGGTAACTTTGAGCGTGCACTCGCGGCTACGCCTAAGGTTGCCGAAATCGCGGTAGTGTCGCTTGACGGTAACAGCAGACGCTGGCACCGACAGCAACGCAACGCTATCAACGAAGACTGGCCTGCAAAACCCAGGATAAGCGAATATTTAAACCAGGTAAAAAGCACGGGTGGGCCGCCTGGCGTGAACCAATCTTCACCGATACAATTAATACTACCCCTTGTTGCATGACGGTTGAATTGCGCTGAATATTGAACCATCAATTGTATTTGAATTTAGACCACCCATTCCTGGATATTCGACTGATAATCAATGTGATTTTTGATTTTCGGCGGGTTCGTTATTCAATGCTAATCTCGGCAAAAGTGGGGTAAATTCGAATGCAATTCAACAAGGCAGAACCATTTTACGGAATGGGCGACCCCAGTTTCTGTGCGTTTTTATTACCAATCAGTGCTCACTTACATCATTTTTTGTAACATTTAGTGTTATAGTGTACACTAAAACAGTGCCAACATGCTTTTCCCACAACTTATGAGAAATATAACTTTAAGCGCTGATGAGCATTTAATTGAAGAGGCGCGTATGAAGGCACACCAGAAAAAAACCACCTTGAATGCTGAGTTTCGGAAATGGCTTTCAGTCTATACGCATGACAATGCGAGCAAAAAACGAAGAATAAATACCTATCGTGCGCTTATGTCTGAGTTTTCTGGCATCTCAACAGGTGGACAATCGTTTAGCCGAGATGAAATGAATGAACGCTAGCAAGTTCTTTCTGGACACTAATATAATTGTCTACACCTTTGACAATTCAGCGTCTCAAAAACAAAACCTTGCACAAGATTTACTTGAGTCAGCATTGGATAAAAAGGGGATCATTAGTTATCAAGTCGTTCAGGAGTTTATTAATTTGGCGTTAAGAAAATTTCAGCCTGTCATGACTCACGAGCAAGCTCAGAATTATTTGCGGGAAGTATTGTTGATCATTTGCGATTTCTATCCTACTGATGATTTTTACAATCGCAGTCTGGATATTCAGAATCGTTGGCGATTTAGCTGGTATGACTCGTTAATTATTAGTGCCGCACTGGAATCTGATTGCGATGTGCTTTACAGCGAAGATTTGCAACATGGGCAGAAGATAGAAACACTGACTATTTGCAACCCATTTGCTTAATATGCAAGAAAAATCAAGGGGTCAGACTCCAAGAAAAATCAAGGGGTCAGACTCCATGATATTGAACAACGAACATGGCAGGATTCCTCGAATCGATCACCGATGCCGAAAACCAGGTGACCCGCTTCGAGTACGATGGGCTCGGGCGCGTCACCCGGCAAATTCTGCCGGACTTGCGCGAAATCCTGTACGACTACGATGCCAACGGCAATCTCGCGAGCCTGACACCGGCGTGACGCGCCCGGACGGTGAGTTGAGCACGCTGAACTATGGCGCAACCACGACTCTGCTGGACAATATGGTGGTCCCCACCGGTAACTATAGCTACACCTACGATGCGACCAGTGCGCAACTGACCGGTATTACCGCGCCGGACAATGGTACCCTGACCTATAACTACGATGGCTTTCTCCTCACCAACAGCAGCCTGACCGGCGATGTCGCAGGCAGTGTCGATCGAACCGACGACAGCGATTTCCGGAATGTCTCCAGAAGCGTCAACGAGGTCGCTCGCCTGTCGCAACAGATACGCGGATTTGGGTATGTCAAACAGGCCAGTGCCATGCTTTACAGCCTCATCGAATGGTTAACCTTGATGCGGTTTATCCGCCGATGTGAGACATTTCAATTCGCGGTAAGGACACTGACACCGACGAGCGAGTTTCCGAATAGTGATCACGTCGCTGCAACCAAATCGATCTGATACGCTCACTCAATAGTCGATTGTCATCGCAAGCACGCAATACATCGCGCAAATCGTAGCCTTGTCCAGCGAACAGACAGGTGTAGATTTTGCCGATTGCCGACAACCGCGCACGCGAGCAATCGCCACAAAAAGGTTGAGTGACTGAAGAGACAATGCCGATCTCGCCACCACCATCGAGGTAACGCCAACGCCTGGCTACCTCGCCTCTGTAATTCGGCTGAACCGGTTCAATCGGCAATTCGGCATGAATAATAGCGGCTATTTTCCGTGATGAAATCACGGCGCCATAATCCCATTGATTTGTCGTGCCGACGTCCATGAATTCAATAAATCGCAGGATTTGGCCAGAACCATGAAAGTAACGCGCCATCGGCAATATGCTGTGATCATTCATGCCCTTTTTCACAACCATATTTATTTTGATCGATTCAAAGCCGATTGATTGGGCGGCGGCTACACCATCCAGTACGCGCTCAACCGGAAAATCCACATCATTGACCGCTTTAAACGTTTCATTGTCAAGCGCGTCGAGACTAACGTTTAATCGTTGCATGCCTGCATCGCGCAAAGATTGCGCGCGTTTAGCGGTAAGCAATGAGGCATTGGTGGTCATGCTCAAATCTTCAACACCCGAAATTTCGGCCAGCCGTTCGATCAGCTTTTCCAGATGCTGGCGAATCAAAGGCTCGCCCCCGGTAATGCGTAATTTACGCACACCGTGGTCAACAAATACCCGTGCTATACGCTCGATCTCTTCAAAGTTCAACAACTCGTTACGCGGCAAAAATATGTGGTCTTTGCCAAACTTCCGTTTGGGCATGCAGTAAACGCAACGGAAGTTACAACGGTCGGTCACCGAAATACGCAAGTCATGTAACGGGCGATTAAGCTGGTCTTTTAGAGTCGGTTTCATAGCAAGCAATAGTCCTGAATGTGTTCAAGTAAGTTTCACCGAAAATCAGCGCAGTGTCTGCCACGGCATCAGATGAATCGATTCACCAAGTAGCGACACGCTCACCTCATCACCGATTGTTAGGTGATTACGCTCGACCACGTGGGGCGGCAAATCCATTTCCAGCGATTTTCCACACCGAGTGTCCAGTATCAGGCTCGCGATACTGCCAACTGTGATTATGTCTCGAATTTTCAAAGCAACGGGGTTTTCGACCCTTCCACCGGAGGGACGTACTCGTTGGTGAAGCAGCACTTTGTCCGGCGCGATACAGAAACAAACTGACTCGCCCGGGTTGAATTGCTCTGCCAGCGATGTTTGTAATTGCATATCGCCCCAGTCAATTTTGGTCGTAGCTTTGTCTATTTGGTGACTGACTACGCGTGCCTCGAATAGATTCCGAAGATCAATTAAACGCGCGATAGTAGCGCTCGCAGGACGCCCCAGCACGTCAGCCGATAAGCCCTGTTGTAGAGAATTGCCATTCTGTAACACACTGATTTGATCACCCAGCATGCTGGCCTCGTCGAGGTCATGCGTCACCAATACGATGGGGATTTGTATACTACGCGTTAAAGCAATCATTTCACGGCGCAACTTACGGCGTGTTACCTGATCTACCGCGGAGAAAGGCTCATCCAACAACAGCAATTCAGGATCACGAGCCAGCGCACGCGCCAATGCAACACGTTGCTGCTGACCGCCTGAAAGCTGGGCCGGCATTCGCTCATCAAATCCCTCAAGGTGGACACGGGCGAGTAATTTGCGGGCCTTCGCTTTGCGTTGATTGCGTGGTAACTCACCAAGCGCCAGGCACAGATTTCCCAACACGCTAAGGTGCGGCATCAATTCAAAGTGCTGGAATACAAAACCTACGCGACGAAGTTGCGGGGTTAAATTCACTTTGCGCTCGCTGCAATACCAGGTTTTGCCGCGACAACGAATCGAACCAATTTTTGGGCGATACAACCCGGCGATACACCGGAGCACTGTTGATTTACCGCTGCCCGACGGCCCGACCAACGCCAACACTTCTCCGGGTTCGCAATGCAGCGTTACATTCAACGGTATTGGCGAGTGCTGGAACAATGTAACCTCCAGGCCGTTCACTGATGTCCGAAATTGCGTTGTTGTTCGAGTGTATATACCGCCGTCACGGTGATGAAAGCAAAGCTCAACAACATTAGCGACATGGCTCCGGCGGTAGCATCATCGAAGGCCTGTGCTCGATCGAAAATAGCAATCGATACCGTGCGGGTCTCGTCGGGAATATTGCCACCAACCATCAACACCACCCCGAATTCGCCCATCGTGTGGGCAAAAGTCAAAACCAGTCCGGTAAGTATTCCAGGCCAGGCCAACGGAAACTCAACGCGTAAAAAGGTCTGCCAGCGCGACAGGCCACTACACCAGGCCGCCTCGCGTAGAGTCTGTGGAATCATTTCGAACGCGCGCAACGTCGGCTGCACCGCAAACGGTAAACTGGAAATAACCGAAGCAAGTAGCAACCCACTAAACGAAAACACCAGCGTCTGGCCGGTAAGCGCCGCTACTGTTTGTCCGAGCCAGGTGTTGTGACCAAGACCCACCAGTAGATAGTATCCCAGCACGGTTGGAGGCAGTACTAATGGCAGCGCCACCAAAGCGATCAACATGCTGCGCCCTGGGAAGCGCCGCCATGCCAGAAACCTTGCAATTAAAATCCCGATTGCAAAAAGAATCAATACACACCAGGCAGACAGGCGTAATGACAATGCAAAAGATCCCCACTCGATTCCAGCCCAGTCATACATAACGATTAACCATTCAATTTATTTGTGGCGCCCCAAACCCGTGCCGTGCCAATATCGCGCGTGCAGCCTCGCTTCGCAAAAAGTTAAAAAACTCCCGAGCTGCATCCCCGCCACCGTTTATCAATAACATCCGTTGACGCAATGGAGGTGCCAGCGATTCAGGCACATCGGTTGAAATTCCATATCGTGCCAGAGCAGGAAGTACGGCCAGCGACCGCGGAATCAGCGCGGCGTCTATCGAACCGGTGATTGCAAATTGTGCCGTTTGCGCTGCATTCTCACCTGTCACTAACCTCGCTTGAATACGTTGCCATAATTCGGCACGCTGCAAAGCCTGTTTCGCCATACGACCATAAGGCGCGTGGTCGGGGTTGGCGATTGCGAAACGAATCATTCGGTCTCGATCGAGCGTTCGTCCCATCGAAATCAGGTCGGCACTCGCATCGAGGAGCGAACCAGATGGCACATATAACGAAAGGTACCCGACGGCATAGACCGCGCTTTCGCCATAGCCATCATTTGCCAGCGACTGGGCATAGCTTTCATCGGCACCAAGGAACACTGCAAAAGGTGCTCCTTGGCGGATTTGGCGGCTGAGGTTCCCGGACGAACCAAAGCTCAGTTTTACGTTGTGATTGCTATCGCGATGGAACTCGGTAACAATTTCAGGCAAAGCGTGCGACAGACTGGCGGCAGCGGCGACACGGATGGATTCGGCTTGCGCCTGGAACGACGAGAGCACCAACGCAAAGCTCGTGATCGCTCGCAATAACCGAGATAAATGTATCACTCGATATCGCATAGACCTCAAACGCGCCCGGATAAACGGATTAAAGTGCGCAGCTCTTGTCGGCGACCGGCGCTAGATCTCACAACGAACCCTGACGAGAAATACGGGCTAGTGCGTGGTTGCTAACACCACTCTCGGAGGGAAGGTCAGTTTTAGACACAAGACTAGGGTTTCGATAGTTCATCTCGTGGTTTCCGCAATGAATTGACAATTACCACAAAGCTTGATCCAGCCATTAAAGCCGCCGCAATTACCTGCTGCAATTGCCCTGCCAGTGCCAGCGGGCAAGGTAAAAAACCGTTGAAAACTCCGTAGAGTCAATGGCGCTGCTGGAGCACCTGAGACCATCACCGAGCGGATCGGCGAAGCAAAAAAATCACCACCGAGATCAAACCAGGATTGTCGTGAATGCCGAACCAACCCAAATAAATGCAACGCTGCTAACAGCATCAATCCACCGGCAACGCTGGACAAAATACGCTGGAAGACACCGAGTTATCGATGACGGCATCATTTGCGCTCGGCAATTTGACGTCGATTGTAACCTGAGCACGCGAGCCGAAAACCTTGACTCGAAGCGGGAAGGCATCCATAAATGCTGGACAACTCTTTGATCTACGAGCCGCAAATCGTCGCACCGACTTTATCCGCCTTTGAATTGAAAATTGGCATCGAGTTCAGTGCTGGCACCGACCGTGATCGCCTGGTCCTGCGTGCCGAGGACCGGGTGCCACGCCACCAGTTTATAGTCGCCGGGTGGTATATCACTAATCTGGAAGGCCCCATCGGCGCCAATCACGGCGAAATAGGGGTGTTCGAGAACATACAACCAACCCGCCATCCACGAATGCACGTCGCAGGCGAGCTCGACCACTATACCTTTTCGGGTCTTTATTTTTTTGACGGTTTCCTGATACTGTATAGGTTGCGCCATATTGAACAAGGTACGACGCGAATCCCCAATAATTTCGTACGGATGTATATTGTGCAGTACCGAATCCCAATTTCTGATCGTCAATTTGGCGCCTTTCGGCACCACTTGTAGATATGGCTCGAAGGTACATTGCTTCTGATCCAAAGTATATTCCTGCTTCGGCCAGGCCTTACCCGTCTTAACTTTTTCGAGATATACCACGGTATTTTCAAGCCCGCCAGCACTGCCCACGGTAACCGGATTAGAGATGATGCTGCCATCTCCGCAGACAGCATTGTCCTTACCAATTAAGGTGGCCTCAAGCATTGGCACGGCACCACTAAACCTGACCATACCCTGGATCGTGCCACCGTTTTCTACGGCCTTCACCTTATATTTGGCGTTGGCTTCGCTGCCCAGCATGCTGCCAATAGCGACCAGTGCAAGCATTGGTTTCGTGAGTTTCATGTCAATAGACTCCTGTAATTAGATATAGATAAAACGGCTCGGGATTGACCGGAATAACATCCTGAAACGCAAGAATATCCAGTCAGTTCGATGGCACTAACGGAATACCCTTGGGATTGCTACAGCAACCTCGTTATATGCTCGCAGATCTATTTTTCACTCAGTGTCTGCAAATAATGCACCAGATCCCAGATTTCCGCAGGCTTGGCTTCGTCGGCGTAAGACGGCATGGGCGAACCATCCATACCGGTCGCTATACGGGTATAGAGATCAACAGAACTGGAGCCTCCTTTGAATACGCCGGTTGTTAAATTGGGCGGGAATACACGTTCCTTGGCATCGTTTTCGAGCGTCAGGGATGAAGATCCGTCGCCCCATCCGTCGTCGCCGTGGCATGAATTGCATTTGAGCTCAACGTATATTTTCTTACCGTTTGAAATGCCGGCCTGCGTTCGATCCGGTTCGGCCGGTATATCAACGGCCATCGATTCCTCATCTTCGAGTTCACCGAGAGCCAAAATATGGTGAACCAGACCCCAACGCTCCTGTTCCGACAGGGAATTGAACGACGGCATCATCGAGTTGGGTATGCCTTTGCTAATCGTTTTAAACAGATCCCCCGGTGTCGGTACTTCACCATTGGGTGTAGTACGCAGTTTATACACACCGAGCTGAAAATTTCTCGGCTTCGGATTCAAAATGTAAGCGCCGGATCCTTTTCCATCGCCTTCTGCCCCGTGGCACGAGGCGCATTCACGCATGTAGGTGGTCTGGCCCAACATGAGCAGTGACTCGGTTGCCTCTGGTGTCGAGGCGGCACCGACTGGACTGACGGTGAAACCAGCCAAAGCGACAAATGCTGCCGACAGGAAAATTTTGTTGATAATATTTTTCATGGGTCTCCTCCTGCCTTAACCGACGGTTCTTGGAATAAACGACATACTGCCCTCTAATTTCTTGAGTGGGGTTTCGCCAGTTTTACGTACCATACCCTTGCCGATTTTGTAATTGTAAACACCTGTAACCGGATCGGTTACTGCCGGTACAATCGAATCGGCGGACTGTCCTGGATAGAATGCATAAGTATAGGTAACTCCTAATCCAACTTCGTCGGTCACATAGGCAACCAGTGAAATCACCCCGCGGGTTACTTCGCCGAGCTGATTGAGTACCTGGTCGTTCTCGACGGCCACCAGATCGCCGCTTTCGATACCGCGTTTTTTGGCATCAACCGGGTTGATCATGAGGAAATTCGATGGGTAGCGCTGTTTGACAAAGCTTTGTCGCGTATCGTCGAACATCGATTGCCAGAGGTGATTAATGCGCCCGTTTGACACCCAAAGTTCTTCGCCTTTGGGTCGGAACAACTCAAAAGTATCTTTGACCAGATCCCAGTCACCCTTCATGAAGATGGCTTTGCCGCTCTTGGTTTTAAATTTATAAACCACTTTCGATGCGGTACTCTTCTCGGATTCGGGAAAGGTTTCGTCGTGCAAACGTTTGGTGCCAACTAGCTTGCCGTCGACGATTCGCGCGGGTAGCTGAATGCCGGTGGTACTCATTTCGCGTAAAAATTCGTGGCCTTTCTTGCCCGCTTTTCTGGCTTCCTCGACAACATGAAAGAAATCGTATTTACCGCCTTTAGATTTCTTCGCGGCTTCTTCAAAGATATCGTTTGATTCCTGGTAATCCCATCCTTCGTAACCCATTTTTTTGGCTATCTGGGCAAGAATCCACCAGTCCGGTTTGGCTTCCCCCGGTGGATCGTAAAACCGGGAATACATTCTTAAACGACGCTCGCCTTGCGCACGGGTAAAGTCCACTTCGCCCCAGGTCGCAGCCGGTAGCACGATATCCGCAAAGTCGGTTAACGTATTCGGGTAGATGTCCTGTTGAATCAGGAACATGCCTCCCTGATCCATACGTTTCTTAAGTGCTTTGATAAATATTTCGGTGTGCAGGCTATCGGGTTGCACCGGATGCTTGCGGGTTAGTTCGCCGAGCTTGAGTCGGATCGACTGACCTGCATTTATCGAATCTAGCCAGGTGGTGCCGAGGATATAGCACACCTTGAGCTTGCCCGACATGGCGTATTTGTCGAAATTGACCGGTATCGGGGCGGGTTCGCCTTTGCGACCATGTTTCGATTCAACCCAGGATTTACTCAATGGATAACCCTTAAGTTTCATACCACCGCGTTGGTGGCCACCTGCCCGGCACATATTATGACCGGGACGACTACCCGCGCCACACAATAAACCGAGCGATGATAAAGAGGCGCTTGCCGGATAGTTGAATGACCAATAGTTACCTTTCTCCAGCATCACAGTAGTTTTTGGAAGCAGCTTACCGCGTGGCCTTGCCATCATCCGGGCGGCTCTTATAATTTTCGCTTTCGGTACCCAGGTGATCTTTTCCGCATTATCAAGCGTGTAGGTATCGTCGGACAATAACCAGGCTTTATGCTCTTCGAAAGTCTGACCGAAGGTTCTCCGACGCCAGCCACCGCCTTTCTTTTCCATCATGATTTCTTCACGACTCGCGGTGCTGCGTTCGATCCATTCCCGGTCTTCCCAGCCTTGTTCCAGAATGTAACGCTGGATCGCATTGTTAAGCACTGTGTCCGTATTCGGTTGTACCTGTAAATGCAGGCCACCATTACGTTCGGCGTAAACAGCCGTCGGACTCTTTCGAGGGTTGACGAAGATGATTTTGGCGCCTCCGGGTGCTATCCACTCGGTGAATAGAATCGTTTGGTTTTCGTAAGGGTCGAAACCCGACATGAAGATCACATCGGCTAGTTTAAAATCAGAATAAGAAGTTGAAAATCCGTCGACGCCACTATCGTCGAGTCCAACGGCATCGTTTTTGCCGGTGGGTTTGTCATGTTCGGCACCGATTGCGGTACCGATATCCTTGTAAATCAGCTTCGAGAATGCATAGGTATTTTCCCAGAATTGATAAGAATAGTAACGCATGCCAAACGCATTCGGACCATCCTTATCGATGGCATAACGCGAGAGTTCGGCGACAATCGTGGTCGCATCATCCCAGGAGATTGGCTGTAAGCTATCGTTGACCCTGAGCAAAGGGGCTTGCAGGCGATCCGCAGTAGGTTTGCTCGGGCTGTAGGCTTTCTGGGCTATTTTGCCGCCACGTACCGAATGATTACCTTTGCGATTAACCGCGGACTCACCGTCCGGCACCACCACCACATGGTGGAGTTTGCCATCTTTACGCACCACATTGTGCATGTTCGGGCTCACCCAGTTACCTTCCGCTGCCTTGATCGGGAAGTCCTGGTGGAAGGCATTTTGACCTGCCTTCGAACCACCATCCATACCTACCACCGGCCAGGTATAGGCTTTGTAACCGCAGCCAACAATACAGTAGTCACAGGCGGTAGTGTGAACTTCGGCATGTGCCGGAGGTATGGGAACTGTTTCCGAGGAAGGCTCGTAGACGCCGTAGTCGATGGAAGGACTACGCGCAGCCATCAGAAATTCGCGACGGTTCAAATGTTTTTTGTTAGACATGATTTATTTTTTCTCCTCTTAAAGTTATCTTATCGGATCAAGATCCGGTGCTACGCCCTGCGAACTACCGGATTGCCATCCAGCAAATTGTCCCGGTAACCATAAATTAGACCTTGCATGCCGACCGCGAAAATTTGACTATCTTCGGCGACCAGTTGGACTTGGGGAAGATTCTGCGTAGCACTGGCGTGAACCGGCGTGCCGCCTTTGGTCAAATCAAACGTGGAAAAATGAAATGGACAAGGCCCCATGGCTTTGGAGTCGTGTTGATAACGCCCGCGCAAGCTACCGCCCATATGCGTACAAAGTACGCTAAAGGCGACAATATCATTGTCCGGTCCGACTCCACCTTGTGCCGGTTCACCTAATTTGACGATCATATTTGGTTGCTCTTCCAGCGGAAAATTGAATGCAACCGGTTCACCTTCTTTCAGCTTGCCAATATCAATCACCGGCAGGCGCGGATAAGCGCCCTTGACATCGCCAGGCGTAGCCCCGAATGCCAGATTCGGACCAACCACAGCTACTGTCGCGCCGACAGCGCTGGCCTTTAGCAGGTCGCGACGTTGCATGCACGAAGGCAAGCCCTTGGGATTTTCCTGATTGTTTTCATCGGTCATATTTTCGATCCTCCGGTGGTGTTATTGTTTACAAGTCTTTCTAAACCGTGTCCGGACCGGAATGCCCATTGCCGATCTGTTGTGCAATAAAATCAAACACTTGCGGCTTATCCAGGTCAGATACCGCGGCAAAAACCAGTCCTTCCGATTGCCAGATTACGTTCGTCAATCCCTTCAACGACGCCGCAGATACCCAACGATTTCCAATCTTGTGAGTTCCGCTTTCAGGAAGGTCGAGATCGGTTGCGATCATGATATAAAACGACAATGCGTGATCTCCCTGACGGTATTGCAATGCAACCAGACGTCGGTTTAAAAAGGAACAAAGGCGACCGCCAGTGAGCACGAAACCGGCAGATTCGGCTGATTTGACCGGTATTTCAAAATCAACGCGTGTTGCCAGCCAACCCGTCACCAGGTCGACGTTTTCACCCAAAATATCCTGTTTTTTGCCACTGATGCGATAGGTTAGAAAATCGTTTACGATTTCCAGATTCACTTCTCCCGACTGATCGGTTGTGGCGTAATGCAACACCAGGCCTCCAGTCGACAACACCACTCCAGCTGCAACCGCCATCGACAGGATGTTACGCCGCGGCAGATTGGTCGGCAGCTGAACAGTCGGTGGCAATATAGGCTGTTCATTGTGGGTCTGGTCATAGTCGACATCGATAGCACGACTAACTCGCGCCCATAAGGCGGTGGTATCCTGTGGTTCGGATAACTCCGTTTTTAATGTTTGATTTAACGCTTCCAAACACTGGAGGTGACGTCTACATGCTTCACATTCTTGAATGTGACTTTCAAGTCGTGACGTTTGTTCTTTGTCCAACTCGCAATCCAGTCGTGCCGAGATGGCTTCCCGGGCTTCCCGGCAATTATTTACACTGTCTTTTTGATGATTCTTCATGACTTTTATTTACGCTATATCTACAGTTACCCGGCAACCTTTTGACCCTTCGAAGCCACCGCCTCGGTGACTTTATGGTCGGTTTTTGCGCTTTCGGGATTGTAATCCTTGAGCGACTCCTTTAAATATCCCCTGCCACGGCTAACGCGTGAACGCACGGTACCGATCGGGCAACCCACAACTTCGGCAATTTCCTGATAGGATATTTCTTCCAGTAAGGCGAGGATTACGACGATGCGGATATCCGGCGAAAGCTCGCGCATAGCGTGTAACGCTTCAGCTCGGAATGATTTGTTTAACAAATGCAATTCAGCTCCCTGTAATTCATACTGCGAATACTGCTTATCCGTATGCCCGGCCATGTCCGGAAAGTCTTCGTTCAGTTCAACCTTTGGGGAACGCATACTTTTGCGGTGGCTGTCAATACAGTGATTCTTCAAAATTCGAAAAATCCAGGCTTTAAAATTTGTGTCATATTGATAGCTACTAAACCCCTTATATGCCTTTAGGCAGGTTTCCTGAACAATATCCTGAGCATTCATGTGATCACCACACATCCGCAGGGCAGTTCGATATAATGAGTCAAAACATGGGCGTAGCATCGCTTCGAACGCGCTACGTGTCTGTCTCGCATCGATACAGCTGTTGGTTCGCAGCTTACCGTTCATTGATTAAAACAATTTCATTCAGCATGCCGTATCATGAAGGCCATTAATTTCGTATTCACTGCTTAGCCCGGACATTTCATGAACCACCGCGATGATTTCACAGGGCTTAGTTTTCTCGGGAGGTTTTCCGAACAAGTGTCGGACCGATGAATCCGGCCGACTGCGGAAATTTACCTGAGGAAACTAAAGATCAAGCAAGGGCGCGAGCACGTATATGATAATGTTCGAATGTTCGGGTTTAGAATAGATCCGCATTTTTTCTCATACTTACTAGAACGTCGAACAGCGAAAATTGTTCCGTCTATATGAAAAAAACTTGAAAAAGATTTATAAAATTCCCAAAACAGAGGGAATTTACAAAAAATGCCGTTCGATTTTCCGGGAGTAATTAGGGGATTTTGAAGTATCCGCTGTTCTGCGGTACATAAGAATTAGGTCTTGATCACTACCTTCGAACACAAAATCGGGCAAATCAGAATCCATCTGATCTGCCGGCGAGTGGTTTACCCCAATATCAAAAAATTACGGATTTAATTGACCTTGTGGCCGTTACTGTGCAGGTGTCGCGAAAATGCGCGATTTGGGCTGGGGAAACGATGCTGACCTACCCTAACCAACCTCGCTTTGGTGGGCAGAGACAAAATCGGACATGCTGTTGAATTCCCACTCGATGCTGTAATCCCCCTGGGGCGGGGCGGTCGCGCCCAGCCCCTCGCCATGGTGTCGGCGATTGATCCAGACTTTGGTCATCCCCATGCGGGTAGCGGGTACCATGTCATGGGTCAGGGACTGTGCCACATGCAGAATTTCGTGAGGCAGAATACCGAGATCCCGCCGGGCCCGTTCGAACATGTATTCGAAATTACGCAGCTGTGGTTTATAGCAACCGATATCCTGGGCGGTATAAATTCCGTCCCACTCGATCTCGAGCCGTGCGTTACTGCCCAGGTAGCTGATGCGATCGCAATTGGTTAGGGTCGCCATCAGGTAATGTTGGCGTAGATACTTTAGGCTGGCCGCCGAGTCCGTAAACGCGGGCCAATGCTTGACCGAGCGCCCGAAAGTAGCGGCCTCTTCATCGCTAACCTTGATTTGCCATTTTTTTGCAATCGACCGGGCGACGTCTGCCAGCAATGCACTGTAAATTTGCCTCGGAGTATCTGATTCCTGCTGCAGTTCAAACTCGCCGAACAATTCGAGTACTTCATCGCGACTCAGTTTAAGCGGAAGTTTATCGAGTAATGGTTCGAGCGCGTTGTATATCCCTGACTCCCAGTCGATCAGGGTACCGTAGGTATCGAAGCTCAGCATCTTGAAATCGGATAACTTCATTGGTTTTCGTATATTAATTGTCGGTGTCGATTGGTACCAGTGACACGATTGGCACGGCCTTATGCCGATAACAATCGTCATCCCGGGCTTGACCGATACCTCGGACCGCCGGGATCCGGTAAATTGGTCATTCCCGCCTCGCTGGATCCCGGGTCAGGCCCGGGATGACGATGGTTCTGAGCTTAAAAAGGCAACGCCATTCCTGGCGTCATTATTGCATTCGTGTTGGGTGATGACCAAGTTAAAAATCCTGGGGGGTAGTGCGAACAAAAAAACCCCGCCCGGTTTGAGAGACAGTTACCGGGCGGGGAACAATGCTGCCGTTAGATCAGATCAGACCATCAGCGATCAACCTGCCGATACCGGCCGCAAGCTCTGAGGGACTGAGCACGTTAAACTGAACGTTGAAGGGTTTGCCGTTAAGAATCGCGTAGGCGTTATAGACTCCGTTATCGACGGTATAGCCAACCCCGTCGAGGGTCGGGATTTGCGCCAGACCATCGGCCACTTCCTGTTTCGCGGTATTGATCGCCTCTTCTACCGGAAGGGCATCATAGAATTGTCCGGCGCTGATCATGATTGAGCTGGAGGTTTCGATATTGTCGACATTATCGAGCGCGAACTTCAGCCTGGTCAGGTTTTGGCCAGTGATTATGTTCCTCGTAGTGGTCTTGTTGTACAGGGTCTTGGTGCCGATTCCGAGCGGAAAGCTATGGGTGATCTTGATCGTTGTACTGAAGGTACGACGATTGTAAACCTCCTGTAAGGTCGCTTTGATTGCCGCGCGAAATACGTCGTCAGAGGCGTTGACCGCATTTTTCAGATTGATCAACGCGGTCTTGTAGGGCACAATCGCATTCGCCGCTGCTCTTCTGGCTGTCTCACCTTTTGAATTACCGAGAGCATTCTGATCAATTAAGGGATCCAGTGGATTAGAACAGCCGAATACGGGGACACAGACTTCGTAGTTGTCAACATAGCTCACGATTGCGTTATCCACTTCAGTGCGAACCGTTCCCGGAACGGCGTCCAGAATCGGAATAACCGCGTTGACGATCGCAGGTATCGCGGTACGAAACCCATTCAGGCTCAATTCAAGCTCGAAGTCGGCGGTCGCCTGCTGCAAATCTTCGAAGGCCTGGTGCCATTCATCGATCTTGTCGTCCATGGCCGCGGTTACGGTCTGTGAAATGCCCATATCGAAATCGGCATAAACATCGACTACCACATCGACACCCGTGTCAAAGAAGGTTGCGGTGACGCCGAGTGGTTTGCCACCATTGCCAATCGTGCCGGTCAACACAACTTCATCCTGGGTGATGGCCATACTACCGCCGACCTTGGCCGCCGGGGTCGTGGTTTCAAAAGTCGAACTCAGTTTGATTTCGAAGTCGCCGCTGCCATCGATGAACCAGTCGCCGATGGTTTCGCTTTTGGGTACAAACGCGAAAGTACTCGGAACCCAGGATACATCAGGTGCGGTGCGGGTGCGCATCGCCATATGCTGGCGATCAAAGCCGACGTCGAAGGTGGTACTGACTTCAGTCAGGTCGAACTCGAACAGGCCGAAGCCGAGAATACTGAAGGCGAAGTCGGCGTCGCCGTTGATGCCCATCTTATACTCGATTTTGTTGGCGCTATTAGCCACATCTTCGAAAAAAGGATCGTCCAGAAAGATCTCGGCAAAATCAGGTTGGCGCATGACACGGGTGCCGGCAATATTGAAAAAGTCGAATATTTTGACCCCGATCCCCATCGATGCGGTTTCAATAATATGACCGTCAAAGCTGTCCAGCTCCTCGTAGTCCAGCGATGGCTCAAACGGAATGAAACCATTGTCCGACTCTCCCTTGCCAGCGGTACCGACGAAAGGGATTTCACCGTAGTAGTAGTAAAAAATATCGCTGGGATCGGTAATGAACAGAATTTTACCACTCGCCGGAGTCGAAATCGTCAACGAACTTTCCGCGCCGGAACCATCGCGATCCTTCAGCGTAATATCCAGATTCTGCCCGTAGTAATAGACAAAGTAATACTGTTCTTCCTTGAGTAGAATATCGATATCCGGGTCGGCGTTGATATCCACACCACTGAAATATCCAACCGTTGTTTTAACCTGGGCGTCTAGCGACATGTGTTCTGATACTTTTTTCGGGATAATGGTTTCACCGACCATTTCGAGGAGATTGCCCTCGGCATCGAATTTCAACTGCAAATCCGAATCTTCGAAACGCTTTTCCTCGCCGTCGATATTCATCACCAGGGTGCCAGTTGATTGATAACCATCCGCGTTTGCGTTTGGATTTATGGTCCCAACGGTGCTGAAGTTATCACGATCTAATAGCGGTGGCAGAACGTCGATCGAGAAGCTGAGCCGGGTCGAAACAACGCCATCCGAAACCTTGATAACGATATCGTCGTATGCGCCGTAGTGGGTTTTATCAGGGAATCCACTGACGCTACCGCTACCAGCGTCGAAAAAAGCCCAGTGCGGCAGATTTTCAACACTGAAAGTGAGCAGATCACCATCCCGGTCGGTCACTTGTGGCGTGAAGCTAAAATTCTCATTCGCTCGTATCACGTCATTCGGTTTACCCGAAATTTCCGGAGCAGTATTGAGACCATTATCGCCTCCACCACCACTGCCCCCGCCCCCGCCACATGCGGAGAGCACGGAGATACTCAGAATTACCATCGCTGTTAGAATTTTCATCATCTGATCCTCGTTAAAATTGTGGACATTGTTCGATCAAACCAAACTCTGGTTGACGACCGAATCGGTAAGCAAACTATCGTGCTTATTAGTCAAAGCATCAAAATCAGATTAGAATCATTGTGGTATCAGTTTGGTATCAGTTGTGGGTTATGCAATTAGGTAATATCGATTACAAACCAGCCGCAGGTGGCCGTGTATCACTGGATCGCCAGGTTTTAATCGACCTGCGCAGGGAGCAGGGCCTGAGTCAGGAACTGTTCGCCTTGATGTGCGCGGAGCAACGCCTTTGCGTTTCAATCGCCTCGATCAAACGTGCCGAAACCGGCAAAAACATCATCTATCGTACTGCCCGGGACATTTCGAAATTTTTTAATGTCGAGCTTTCCGCCATTGTCACCAACGGGAGGTCCGAATCAGCGAAAAAGGCCCGCGCCGATGAAAATCAGGTTGATTTCTCGGTTTCGGCAACCCGCCAGATTGTGGTTCTGTTTGTAAACCTGGAATCACCGGGAGGGGTCAATTCCAAAGAGACTGACCAGTACTGGAGTTCCGCCTGTAAACTGGCTGCCGGCCGCTACGACGCCGAATTCCGTAAACTGAATCAAACCACCAGCGCGTTTTTATTCGGCAGCCTATCGCTGATGGGTTACGAACACTTTCAGGCGCTTGGCTGCGTGCGCTGGTTGCAGGGTCAGATGCACTCACTTTTTGGCAACGATCAAATTCTGACCAGCCACATTATCTATCAGGATCTGCAGCCTCAAGTCGACAGGCCCGGGGTCGATGATACTGAGTTGCTGGAAATACTGAACCGGAGAGGTATCGATCAAGTGGGTCAAGCTACCGCCGGGAGCAACATGATTCTGACCGATGAGTCAGTAAAACAAGGCCTGGAGTCGCGGTTTCGACTGACAGCTTTCGAAGCTACCCAACAAAACGGCGAGCCGCAATTCTGGCTGGTGAACGAGAGTCAAAAACCCGGCTCGGAAGTAAAAAGGTTTATTGGTCGTGACCTGCAGGTTCAACAATACAGAGCGGCGGTTGAATCGGCATACGCCTACCATGAAATGCAGGTGGTTTACGTTCGCGGCATGGCCGGAATCGGTAAGACTCGCCTGATGGAAGAGTTTTGCGATCACTGTAGCAGCCTGGGCATCGAGGTTCATACGGCACAGGTGCTCGATTTCGGCACAGAGCGAAATCAAATGGCTATTCCAAAACTGATTCGTTCCATCCTCGGGCTGGAGCGGGACGAAACAAACCTGAGTCTGGACGCCTTGAGTAATCGTTTCGGCCAGGCAGTGTGTGCGGCGCCCGATCTGATGTTTTTATATAGCTGGCTGAACTGGCCGCTGGCCGGGAGGGATTTATCGCTTTTCAACGCGATGAACCATGATACCCGTGCCGCCGGTTTACAACGTGTCTTAGAAAACCTGATACACAATAGAACCAGCCAATCTCCGCTATTGCTGTGTATCGAAGACTTGCATTGGGCCGGTGATGACCTGCTCGACAGCATCCTGCAATTAGCCGAGGCATTGAAGGATAGTCAGGTGATTTTATTGTTGACCTCACGTCAGGAGAACGATCCATTACAGAACAGGTGGGCTTCGACCTGGACCGAACTACCGATGCTGGTCATGAATCTTTCACCATTGCGCGAATCCGAGGCATCTGATTTTGCCGATTACTTTGTGGATGTTCCCAACGATTACAAATGCCAGTGTATAGAACGAGCGGAGGGCAATCCTCTTTTCCTGGAGCAGTTGTTGCAAGCGACCAACCAGCAGCAGGAAAGCCTGCCGCACAATGTCCAGACACTGGTGTTATCAAGGCTCGATAGCCTGACCCCAAAAAGCCAGGCTGCGGCCCGCGCCGCCTCGGTTTTGGGCCAATGGTTTACTGAAGACGCGCTGAATCACGTGCTTGGATCGGAACAACAGGAAATCGGATCATTGGTGGAAAATTACCTGGTGAAGCGATCGGCTGATCGCCTCCAGTTCGTTCATGCCCTGGTTCATCAGGGAGTCTATCAAACCCTGACCGAGCAAGCGCGCATCGAATTACACCAACGTTGCGCGCAATGGTTCGAATCATTTGATATTGCCCTACAGGCAAGGCATTTGCACCGCGCCAAAGACGATACCGCCCCGGAAGTATTTGTCAGGGCAATCGAGGCAAAATTGCGGGTGCACGATTTTGACGAAGTCATCCTGCTGATCGGGGAAGCGCTGGAAATCGAATACACCACAGTCGATGCGTCCACACTATGGTTACACAAGGGCGAGGCAGAGCTGGCAAAAGGTAATACCGAACGCGCAATTCACTGCTATCAACAGGCGATCGAAAAGGCAACAACGCAGCAACATAAATTTGCGCCCCTGATTGGCCTGGCAAATGGTCTGGACACACTCGAACGAGTTGACGAAGCGCTCGACGCGCTTGACCAGGCTGAAAAATGCGTGTCGAAACAGCATTTGAATCGAGAGTTATCTCAAATTCACTACCTCAGGGGCAACTACTATTTCCCCAGAGGCGAGGTAGACAACTGTCGGCAAGAACACGCCAAGGCACTAGGCTTTGCCCAGCAGGCAAGTGATCTGGAAGCCGAGGCAAAAGCCCTGGGTGGACTGGGTGACGCCGCTTACGCGCAGGGCAAAATGATGACCGCGTTAAATTATTTTGAACAATGCCTGGCACTGTGTGCGGCGCAGGAATTCTCACAGGTAGAAGCAGCCAATCGATTCATGCTAGCCACAACTCGCATCTATCAAAATAGCACTGAACAGGCATTAAACGACGCCAGGGAATCAATGGAATTAGCCATTGCGGTCGGCCATAAACGCGCCGAGATCGTATCGCGGCTCACGGCGAGCTGGATCTTGTTAGACATGCAGCAGCTGGATTTTGCAGCGGCACATATTGAAAGCGGGCTGACTCTGGCGAAAGACATCGGCGCGCGCCGCTTCGAACCTTTTCTGGGGGAAGCGTTGGCACGCCTAAGGCATTATCAGGGGGACATTAACGCCGCAATCACACTCCTTTCCGATGCCCATCACGAGGTTCATCAGCAAGGAATTGAAGAGTTTATCGGTCCCTGGGTTGCCAGTAGTTACGCGCTGATGCTGGGAGGCGACAAGCGGGTCAGGGCACTGCTTGACGAGGGTAGAGCCATGTTGCAGCAAAACTGTATCGGACATAATTATTACCGGTTTTATGTGAATGCGATGGAAAGTGCCTTGCTGCGCCAGGAGAAAGATGAATTGCTGCAGTACATGGATGACCTGAAATCTTATATGGCGGACGAACCAAACCCCTGGGCGGAATACTATCTAAAACGTGCCGGACTGTTATCCGATGCTTGCTCGACGCAACCTGCAAGCGACACACTCAATCAGTTGCGGGCACTGGAAGGCAAAGGAAAACAAGCCTGTTTACTGCATTCTTTGAAACTAATTCAAACTGCCATCTCCGAGTTGCAGCAAAATCAGTAATTCGGTCAGTCAATCATTCGGCTAGCCAAGATGCCTTGGTCTTGTCGGAATTATTAACTCGGCGATAGTCAGGACCTGTTCCCAGCACTCTTCGTGCAAACCCGATCCCCTGCTCCAACCGCCGCCAAAAAATAACCGTGTTGCGCTTTTGTGATAGGCGACTAAATCATCCTGAGCGACAAAGCACTTTTTATCGATCAAATTGTGTTTGAAATATGCGACGGCGGGTTCACCTGCCTGTTTGCGGCTGTAGCCGGTTGAATTTTCTCCACCCGTTCCAAGTTGGGGCAACTCCGCCCTGAGTGCGGGTGATACCTCCGCTTTGGCCACCAATTTCAGGATATGGCTTTCGGGTACTTCCCGCAAAGGATTCAAGGTAACAAAAAACTGCGGCATTCCGACCTGATTATATTCGCTGGATCGACTGCCGCCTGCATCATTTTGGTGCCGGTTGCATACGTAGGTCATGCTATATGGTTTCAATGAACTACCCTGTCGAATTAGTACATTGTATGAACGCCACTGGTTGCGATTGGCGGGCAAAAGTCCTGCAAAGGTATGCGCTACGCCGACGCTGCGGGTGTAGGTAATTGACTGCAGAATTTTGAGTATTTCAGTTTGCGGAATCTGTTCCCTGACAGTTGATTCAGGGTCACAGGCGTTATCAAAATGCAATAATCCTGCTGCGTCATCGGCGTGAACCGTGACAATGCAATAGCCGACTGGATAGCTATTACCGGCATCGACAACAGCTTGTTTTTCAATCGAAATATTGTCGGTCATCACCGTGACCTTTGCAGCGAAATCGCTATGAAAATGAATCTCGACGCAATCTCCCCAGGTTGTCTCGTCAAGCAGGTTGTCCAGCAAGGCTCGCAACCAGCGATTCGACCCACCCACGAAATAACGCCGATCAGGGGACTTATCCTTCCCTTTACTCTCCTGGGTGCGGTAATAACACATCGGCGCAGCCAACAGCATATTTTCGGGGCCATAGTCGTTGGCAAAGTACATCGCCGAGATTCGCGGAAAGTATATATAATCGCGTATTTCTTCTAACATCATCTTCAGCGCCGGATCGTTCCAGTCAATACCCTTACAATCGACATGTTTTTTCAGCATCTTTTTGGGATCGCTGACAACCTGATCAAAATATTCCCCTACGGTGATATCAATATCTCTCGAACGTCCATGCCCAACTTTGTCATCAGCGGCTCTATGCACCACATCGGTCCAGAATTTAAATGCACCCTGGTTCTTGTTTGCAATTTCGAATTCAGGATTACTGACCCCGTATACCAGGTCGTTGTCGTCGGTTAATAAAACGCTTGAGTCCCAGGTAAAATAAGTTTCTGTATTTTCCAGGGGCAACATGTTTGGAAATTTGGCGGGATCATCATGATCAAAATAATCTATTTCTTTCATAATGC
Source organism: uncultured Gammaproteobacteria bacterium (assembly GCA_964488685.1). Taxonomy (GTDB): domain Bacteria; phylum Pseudomonadota; class Gammaproteobacteria. Next base: position 38,739 of record CAZAVY010000004.1, on the reverse strand, counting down.
CGGCGATCAGTTTATAGGCGCTGAAATTGATATCGTTGACCCCAAGATCGACCCAACGCTGGTAAGGGCCGGTGAGCTCTCCACTCCGCCAATTCCCCAGATCGACAACTGCAGTATCGGCATTACCGCCCAATAGTGCTTGCTTTTCAAAAATATGGATGATCGTTTTTTTGCCCGTCTTCAGCGCATTTCGGCGAAGCTCGTAGGCAGCACCAAGCCCGGAAACACCTCCCCCGACTATGCCAACAACCTGCGTATCCATTTTCTCTCCCCTGCTATTCAGCTTGAATCTAATACTCGCAAATTCCCCTGTCAATATCGATCACAAGATACCGCGCGTCACACCAAAGAGCGTCAACAATTCTTGAATGTATCCGCATGCCGTTGACCGAATAGGCATTAAAAGGTGGGGGCGTACCTTTTGTGGTAGCCGCATCACAAGCTCACGGCAATGTTTATGTTGCGAAGATAAAGCGTCTACCCGGTTCGGCCGGCTGAGCTACACGACGACGTTGCGCTGCTCGTGAGATCGACTTTTCTTCGAGTAGCACGACTAGATCTTCAATCCATTTAAGTTAGATGCATGTATCCGCGTAGGCCCATTTTACTAAAATAATTTGCATTATAAACCCGCTTCCAAATATGTAATCATGCAGTTTTCTGATTTTGGAGAATATCATGCATCTTTCACGCTTTCCACGCCTGCACTTCGCGCACCTGCCCACCCCGCTCGAGCCGTTGGAACGAATTTCCAAAGAACTCGGTGGTCCCAACCTCTGGATCAAGCGCGATGACTGTACCGGCCTGGCATCGGGGGGTAACAAGACCCGCAAGCTGGAGTTTTTGATGGCCGAAGCGATAGAGCGTGGTGCCGACACGATTATCACCCAGGGCGCAACCCAGTCGAATCATGCGCGCCAGACCTGCGCAATCGCTGCCAAACTCGATTTTGAATGTCATATTCTGCTCGAAGATCGAACCGGATACCACGACGAGGCCTATGCCCATAACGGCAATGTGCTGCTCGATCAGTTGCACGGCGCGATGCTTTCGCTTCGTCCTGCGGACAGCGACATGAATGCCGAGATGGAGCAGCTTGCCCAGCAATTGCGCGACGACGGTAAAAAGCCTTACGTTATTCCCGGTGGCGGCTCAAACCAAACCGGTGCGCTGGGTTATGTCAACGCGGCGTTCGAGCTGACCCACCAGGCAAACGAGCGTTCCCTACGCATTGACCACCTGGTTCATGCGACCGGCAGTACCGGCACCCAGGCCGGCCTGGTTGTGGGTATGGAATCGATGAATAGCAATATCCCTGTTTATGGCGTCAGCGTACGCGCTCCAAAACAGCAACAGGAAGATAACGTCTATGCGCTGGCGCAACGCACGCTCGATTTCATGGGCCTGAACCCGGATCTGGTAGCGCGTGAGAAGGTAGTCGCCAATAGCGATTACGTCGGCGAGGGCTACGGCCTGCCTACCGATTCGATGGTCGAAGCCGTCAAGATGCTGGCGAGTTTAGAAGGCATCCTGCTGGATCCGGTTTACTCGGGTAAGGGTTTCGCAGGCCTGATCGATTTAATCCGCAAGGGTCATTTCAAACAAGCAGAAAATGTTGTCTTTCTACATACCGGGGGCAGCGTGGCACTGTTCGCCTACCCGAACATTTTTAACCTGCAGGGAGATAGCTGAGACATCTTCATCGCTTGAAGCCGGCGACCAGGTAAAAATTCGGCAGTCGGGAAATTCGTCGCGCCTTCGCTGCATTTGGTTATAATCGGCATTTCCGGACAGAATATATTTTCACCATGCCAGATAAGCAAAACATCTCTAATTTGAAAAATCATAATCACCTGATTTTTTCTGAATCCGGGGTAGATTTGACCCTTATTCGCTGGTTTGCAAAAAAGGCTCCGGCCGAACGTCTTAAAATTCTTCAAAACAACGTCTCATCAATAATCAGGCTCAGGAATGCAAGAAGAGGCGCCTGATTTTGCGCTAATTTTAGATATTCTTGCACAGCATGACGTTGATTTTATTGTTGTCGGCGGAGTTTGCGCAGTACTTCTTGGCGCCCCGGTAGCAACCTTTGATCTCGATATCGTGCATTCGCGCAGTAACAAAAATCTCGGCTGCCTGGTGAATGCACTGGATTCACTAAATGCTCACTATCGCGAACATCTGCCTGAACATCTTAAACCAACAATCGCAAACCTTGATAGCACGGGTCACCATTTGCTTCTCACCCGATATGGTCCTCTCGACGTGCTCGGCTCGATTGGCGTCGGTGACGACTACGAGGTGCTCAAATCTAATATTGAAACTATTTCCATTAATGATAAAACCGACATCAAGATACTCAATTTAAATACCTTGATTGACGTAAAGACCAAAACTGCGAGAACAAAAGACAAACCAATGCTGGAGATCCTGGCTGCTATGACAAAATCAACTCCGCGTTTTTAACGATACAGTATCCTGGTTAAGAAATTCAATCAGGTTGTCGGCATTGATATGAAAGTCACTGAAGACCACATCACCGTCGGGTTGAATCAAAATTGTCCACGGGGTACCGCCAGTGCCGAAATTTCGCATCGTCGCCGGCTTGGGATCGGTGTCTGGATCGCCTGCGTCATGCCCCATGGTAATAGGCAGCCTATAACGTAACTGCGTTTGCCGAATTTTATCCAGCGTGTTTTCCTCGAAGCCCTCAAAAACGGTCTGGATACAAAGTACTTCGACCATAGGATTGTCAGCAAAAGCAGCCACCAGGGATTGCAGGGCAGGAAACCCGTAAATATGGCAGCCCTCGCACCAGTGCTGGAAGCAATAGATAATAACCCATTTGCCTCGATTCTCCGCCAGGCTGAATGAGCAAGGTTCGCCATTCAAATCAATCCAGTGGGAGGCTTTCAGTTCTGGTGCTTGCATATCTGGATACTATTTGGTCAACCCGGGGGTTAAATTTGTTTTATGCTGGTTCAGCATGGTAAACATCAATCTTCATCGCTTTGGTTATCCCGATGAAAATGAAATAGAGCTCGATTCCAGCTTTCCTGTTGCAATATAGGCCGTAGTGGCAATCCTTGTCTACCTGTAATATACGAAGGCTCGGGTCATTTTTCGCCAAGGATCCAGCCTTATTTTTCAAGCGGGACGATGTCGAGGTATATGTTCAGAATTGTCCAACGCTGACCTCCAAATAGCGTGGTCAACCATCCAATGCTGTCCGGCCCGGTATAAAATTTAAACAAATAGCCGCCACTTTCCTGATTGCCCCTGCTTTCTTTCATCGCCAAACCTGCAACCTGTTTATGCTTTCCTTCTATCGAAGTAATCATTAAGTCTAACAAGCTGCCAGGGGAGAACATATTTCCGACAGTGTATTGTTCTTCGTCCGGCTGGCGAAAGCCATTAGCGCCCGGTTCGATTACGAACTCTTCCAGTTTGTAAGTGTGGGGAGTAATCTGCCTTGAAACCATATCAAGTCTATCACCATGGTCAAGATAACTTAAGCGAGCACCTTTGAGGGTAAATCCATTGATGCCGGTGGCCGATGTTGCGAGGGACAGATCAATTAGCACGACCCCTTGTTCGCCGATAACTTCGAGTTGTTCCGCATCGATAGCAGCGGCCGTGTTTACTCCTATTCCGAGACCGAAAGTTTTATTAAGCTGGCGCATTGCAATTATACTTTGTGCGAAACGCCCTCCGCTAAAAAAATGTTGATCCAGATACCAGTCATTTGCCAGCAAATTAAGGCCGGGAAATAAATCCTTTTCTGCGATACGTCCCTGCTCCAGTGCTGTCATCGGGTTGGTGTTGGTGGCAACACCTGCCATAGCCGGAATGCCACCGATGATCACTCCACCCCTGGCATGCATCTCCTGAATTGCCGATGCCAGAGGGGTGTTGGAGCCATCCGCATTAAAAAGTACGCTTGCAAGGCGCTGCGGGGCACCGCCGACAAAAAACACCGCATTTGATCGACGGGTTTTATCGATGATTTCTGCGTCAACGACGGCCTCTCGATAATCGATATCAAATTGGTCCAGCTGTGTCGCCAATGGCAACAGATCGACAAAACCTCCGTAACGCTGTAAACCTCGAACTGCAAACCCACCATACAACCTGGGCCGGGGACTAGCGCTCGCGACTACAACGAAATCAGCGAGATTACCACCCGCTAACTGATATATGCGCTTCCATATATCTGATTGATTGTGCCGTAATACGGCACCAACGAGCATTAAAGGCCCTGGTTTCGCACTAGCAAAAGCAACGGGTAGATAAACTGCGCTTGAAATGCATACCGATAAAATTATGCCGACCAGTTGCTGTCGCAGTATCACACCAGAATCTCTTGCTTAAAAAATCAATTCTACTCGATTTACGTCAGCCATAATTGATAGGTCACTTTACCGGGTGACAGGCGCGACGGGTAAGGCTTACAATGAAGTTTGTATACCATGCTTATCGAACTCCTATATCAACGATTACAGCACCTGATTCGGGTAAATCAATTCGCAATAAATTAAATCGCAGCGGTATTTTCAGCGTGCGCTGCGAACTCCATCCATCGATGCAGGCATAGATATATTCTCCGGCCAATCATCACTATGAATTATTGTGGGAACCGGGTACGGTACACTTCGACAATCTTCCCCCGGGCCGTTATTCGATCCACATTTGGCGGGCTGGGGAAGGTGAAAAGGGCCATAGAATTCAACTGGACGCAGCCGCAACCTTTTCGTTGTAACCCCGGCAGGCATTAAACTAACTTCCGTCCTCAGTACTCCTTCAATGAGACATCTCGGGATGCATTAATGACTTAACAATGTCGGTCCGGCGCGCCGTTCCGTTTCCATCAAATCGGTCGCCTCGAGGGCATTATAAACAAAAACAGCGACCACCCCCAAAACCAGGATCAGTACAATCGGCAAACCAATGCGTAAAAAACGATCCATTGCTAGTGGTTCTTATCACTCGAATTATCATCACCCGGCTGACGCTGCCAGGAGAGCACAATCAGGATGACAAATGGAATTAGTATGGCTGCAAGAAATACGAAATATAAGGTCCAGGGAACCAGCAGAGACATCTTTACATAAGTGTAGGGATTGCCTCCGGCCCACACAACAGTGCTAATCATCATGACCAGGCACGGAAACAGGAATTTGATGACGCAGCGAGACATTATGAATCCGACAATTCAACTAGCTGTTGCATTTCGTTTTTCAGTAGAGCCAACTCGGTTTGACCCGGGAAAACGTTTTGTATTATTCCCCTGGCATTGACGATAAAAGTCCAGGGCTCGCCCTTGACGCCCCATTCTACCCAGACCTCATTGTCCTTGTAACCGTCGATATGGACAAAGGCGAACTGCTCGCCGTATTGTTCTTCCATTACCGCCACTCGCACAATTTGATCGACGCACATGGTACAGTGTTGCGGCGTACCGAAAACTACCAAAAATGGTTTATTTTGTTCAATCAAATCGGCAATTCTCCAACGATACAATGGCACTTTACTGTCCATGGTGGATACCTGATACCATTGGTCCGCATCCGCCACGACACGGTTATTGCTTTTTGGCGCGACATCACCGACGCCGAGTTTGGGCTTAAAACTGCCAGTTGTATCGCTACATGAAACTAATAAAAAAGTAGCGAATAATAAGATTACTGGAGCCTTTAGCCGTTGTATTGACATAAACTTGGAAACCGTTAAACTCATTTTTTACACCTCATAATTCGTAATTAAACAACTGGGGAAATACGGTGGAAGAACTCTCACTTGGCGTTAAGATTGCATTAGGTATATTTGGACTGGGTGCCTGCGTCGCACTGGCTATCGTTCCTTGGGCTTGCATTGGTACGGGTTTGTTCAAAGATCAAGAGTACGAATCCTATATTAAAAAGGGGTAAATGTCACAGTAACAGCATTAAGAATCACAGGCTATTTATTCTTCTGCAGGGCTGACCAGATTACCGTTTTCGTCCAGGGTTCGTAGTCCCTGCAGATAACTGACCAATACATCAATCTTTTCCTCTCCCAGATATTGGTAAGATGGCATTCGTAATCGATACGGTTTAACACTAACACCCGGTCTTGGATTTCGCATATAGGCTTGCAGCCAGTCACCGGTACGTTTGCTTCCCACGCCATCCAGGCTCGGACCGTAACTGGCTCCATTACTGAATACTTCGTGGCACGAAAAACAGTTTTCTCTTCGAAAAATTAATTCACCTTCAATACTTGCTGCTGACTCAATATAAGTACGAACCACGGGTGGCGGTTTTTGATAGATAATTGTGCCCATAACCACGGCCAATGTCACCACCAGTACAGAACCAATTATTACAATCCATTCTCCAACACGAATCGATGACTTGGAATCAGGGTCGTCACTCAAATCGGTCATCGTCTCCAGCGGTAAACATTTGATCCTTGATATCTTCATCGAACTGACCATGTTTACTGGCCCAGAAAATCATCAGCACTATCGCTATCAAACTCACCAAACCAGTGGCAGCCCAAATATAGGGAATGAGCACATCGCCTGACATCATATTGCTCCTAAAGTTAAAAATTGTATCCCGATTTTATGAAGGCGGGCGTGGATAATTAGGCGATCCGGGGTTAGATTTTAAGGCCGATAAAAAAGCGCCCAGCAACTGCCGCTGATCCTGCGCCAACGTTCGAAAATCCGGTCCCAGACTGCCATCATGTGCAGTGCCTGGCACCTGACTTGAGGGATCGAGCAGATAGTCGTTAATCCAACGCTTTGATCTTTTTGTTCCTTCACCATCCAATACCGGGCCGACACCAACTTCGCCTACCCCCATCGCTCGATGACAGCTATTGCAACCCATGCTGCGATATAGCGTGTGCCCCTTTAAAGCAAGTTCGGTCCATTCATAGAAGTCTCTTGCCTTTCGGGGTTCCTCGTTCATTTGTTTTACACCTCTACCGACCGCCACTACGACCAACAATATAGAGAAACCGAACATAAGCTTTTCACCGAGTTTCAATCAGCGCACCCAAATCATCGATTGTCGACAGAATCAACTAAAATACAACGAAAAACAAGAGCTCTGCAGCGGCATATACCACCACCATCACTATTCCTATCACGCTGACAATCAGTATTACCCGCTCAACTGATTTTAAATTCTTTAGCGGACCAATTACGTAACCGGACATTATTACGTAAATTACCGCTGACATCAGGACTAACGCAAATATTAGTACCGAAATCTTGTCGGTAAATTCCACCTAAACTATTCAGCATCACTAGATTTGGTAGTATCTCCGCCTGTACCCTGCTTTTCGGCCAGCTCCTTTTTTTTCCATTCTTGCACGTTGATAGTCCAGACCACCGCAGCTATTCCTGACAGGACAACAATAATTTGCCCCGATATAATATAATAACCGTAGTCCCACCACGGCTGTTTTCCGTTTGCACTGACGAATGTTGTGGTTACGCTGTCATAACGCTGCCCGAAACCCGGCCATGGCATGGTAAATAAAAAAGCCTCAAATACCGTCACCGCCACAATTAGTATCAACCACCATGGAATCTTTCCATTCCCCTCGATTATTCCGTCGTAGTCGTCTTCTGAATACCGCCCGAAACAAGTGCCTTTGTCTTCAAGTTCGTCCATATTGTTGTCATCATTCATATTGGATAGTACTCCCGGTAACGCGCAATCAAAATTTTATTCAAGACTTTCCAGAAATGCAACGATAGCATCGAGGTCTTCATCGCTTAAATACACAAAGGCCGGCATGATCGATCCAGGCGTTACCGCACGTGGGTTACGATGATGCACGTAATGCCATGCCTTGACTCGATTACGGCTCGCAATGTGTAGCAAATCCGGCGCCTTACGATCCGACCCGAACAGGCTTGGTGATTCGAGCTGTACATCGCCCGCTAATGGCGGTTCGCCGAAATATGCCCAATCCTGAGTCTGTTCGGGAAGCAAGGTGTGACACCACCAACAACCTTCACGGATAAATATTGTTTTACCTTTCCCCGCCAACGTCGGTGCGAGATCACCTGTCATCCAGGGGTCCTTGATAGACCATCCCGTATGCCCCCAGATCTTCTCTTTTTCCTTGGCAAGTTCGGTCGGCGGAATTTGGGCCATATAGGTGGATCCCGCCACAATAGTAATCGCTATCGAGGTGAAAATTGTCAATACGACGAGAATGGTTCCAATTACATATTTCGGCATTGCTGCTATCCCCGTGTGTTAATAAATCAGGTTGTTGCCGAGGCCGCCATAACGGGCTCTTGATCGCTGGGTGTATCAGGCGTTAACTTTTTGCCGTATTTAGCGGTCATTATCATATTGTAAAGAAATATTGGCTGGGCAACGATGATCATCGAACCAAAAAGGACACGTCCAACCATGTATGGATGCATGGCGATAACCGATTGTAGGTAAGGAATTTCGTATACCTTTGCCGCACCCTGAACCAGGCCGGCCGCCGTTAATACCGCCCAAAATCCAAGGAACCCGATTGCCATCATCCAGAAGTGGATTTGCGCCAGTTTGATGCTGTAGAGTTCGCGTTTCAGCAATTTTGGCAATCCATAATAAATAGCCCCGATTTCTATAAATGTAGAGAATCCCAACAAGGCCAAATGGGCGTGCGCCACTATCCAGTGTGTTCCATGAATATACCAGTTGAGGGCTCTAGTCTGCTGGAAAGCACCCTGAATATTGAGTGGAATGGCAAACAAGACCCCGGTTAGCGCCCACTGTAGCGGTATACTCTTGGTATACATCCACCACTTGTCCTTCATCGTCATTAGCATGTTGACCACAAAAGCCAGTGCCGGAATCATAATCAGCACGCCCGAAACAGATGCAAATGATTTCAGCCATTCGGGAATAGGAGCACCCATCAGGTGATGAGCGCCGGGAGTGGAGTAGAAAGCCGCGATCGACCAAAAATGTAAATGTCCAATCTTGTGGCTATAAAGCGTATTACCCGACACTTTTGGAATGATGTAATAGGCAATAGCCGCAGACACAGGTGTGATCCAGAGTCCCAGAATATTGTGCGCATGCCACCAGGTCATATAGGCTTCACTCAACCCGGTAACCGGGAAAAAATCGGGTATTGCACCAATGAAGTAACTCAGAATTATAAACAGTAGTGCAGCACCGAAAAACCACAGAGTGACATACAATCCTTTTACCCGGCGGGTTAACATCGTCATCCAGATGTTGACCGCCAACGGGATAAAAATAAACATTAGAACATAGACATCGACGGGCCAAATCAAATCCTGATATTCACGTCCGGTAGTCAATCCATTTATCAGCGTGAAAAAAATGGCCACCATTCCCAGATTCCAGGCCCAGCAATTCCAGACGCCTAATTTTTCGCTCCATAGCTTTGATTTGCACAAGGCCGGGGTCATGTAACACATGGCCCCGGCAAAGGCCATCGAAATCCAGCCGAATATTACAAAATGTACATGTACCGGCCGAATTCGACCGAAGTGCAGCCAGGGGATATCGTTGGGCATGATATCCGGCCAGGCTAGACGCAACGAGGTTCCCAGTGCCAGGAACACTCCTATATTCAGCATGACAATAGACGAAAAGAAGAAATGCTTGGCTGCTGTTCCTTCGGAATAGTCATTTTGCTTAAAGAATTTCACTATATTATATTACCCGTTTTTTGCTTAGGTCAGACTGGGCCTACTTACCCTGGCGAACCATAATTGTATTCATCACCCAGAAACTTATCGCCGAGACAACACCGGTGCCGATGCTGATTGCAAAACCCCAAACCAGCAATCCAGTCCACTCGTCATGGCTACGCATGCCAAAAAGCGGTAACAATGCCAACTGAAATACGGTTCCAAGCCCGATTCCAACCATAAAACCGCTGTAAAGAAAATTAAGCAGGCGATGCATGTTCTTCTCCCGTTCGTTTCTTGAAAATAGTCAGCAATATATTGCTGATAAATGCCCAGTATCCGAATCCCATAATGAAGGCCGCAGTCACTATCAGGATATGATGTATCGGACCGACAGTTTCAAGCGCCTGAGCGTAGGTCATCCCACCATGAACTAAACGGCCTTCGATGATGCCTAGTATAACCAGCGAACTGAAAAAACTGATCACACCAATGGCGGAAAACCAGAATGAGACGCTTGCTAAAAGCGGGCTATACATTGGCCGTTGAACCAGCTGAGGTAATACGAAATAAAACAACCCCATCATACCCATAGTCACGCCACCGACGAGATTAATGTGCGCGTGTGCCAGCGGGTCGATCAAGTGCCCCGCCGGTCCGGCTTCCCGTATCCACTGGGCTATCCCGGGAAAGGTTTGCAGAACACCTTGAATGGTGCCGATAAGAAAATTAATGACCGACATTAACAGCAGGTAAACTATCACGCGTGGTTGACTTGCTACAATTTTCTGGCGTGTTTCAGAAACCGCATTGGGAAGTTGAGCTATTTTGCTGACACTAGTCATTGGCTGTGAGTTGCTCCTCACCAAACATCAGATGACGTAAATATTCTACAATTTGCCAGCGCTGGGTTGTAGAAAGCTTAGCTTTCATTCCCACCATAGAAGTACCGGGCAGTCCCTCGCTAATTATGCTGAACAACTGTTCATCGCTACGACCCCTGGCACGCGGGCTTCTCAGGTCTGCAGGTCGGGGTGTCACTCGATAGGCCCATTCACCATTCCCATCTCCGCTGCCGCCGTGGCAGGACATGCAAAGCTGAGCATAGTAACTACGCCCTCTTTCAAGATTGGCTAGGTTAGAGCCCTGTCCAAGCTTTTGATAGTTAATCGGTGAGGCGATATCCATCGCAGCCACGGTCGTGTCACGCACCGGCAGGAGCTTGTTCACCATCCAGGCACACATACCCGCGAATGCTATACCGGATAAAACAATGGCCATTGTCATACGGGACTGCCTCGCAAGCATACTAATCGGTTGTAGCAGATGAATTAACATCTACACCGCTATTGGTGGGTTGATCTCGCTGTTGCAGCATTGCTTCGCGGGTTGCTTCCAGGCTCCATTCAGATCTTAGCGAGGTTACATACCATACCAGCTGCCAGCTTTGCTCTGCATCGAGAAAATCTGAAAAGGAGGGCATTGGCGTGCCATCCAGCCCGGTGTTAAATGTCTGGAAGACGCCGCGCGGGTCACTTGCTCCGACAAACTGACTGGCATCGCCAAAATCACGCGGCAGTATCGCAAGGCCATCATCGTCTTCCAAGTCCGATGCCGAGGGTCCATCGCCCTTGCCGAGTAATCCATGGCATTCCTCGCATTTCATCAAGGCGTATACTTTCTTCCCTTCCGCAATCATATTCAGATCAGGAACGGGTGGATCACCAATAAATATCGGCTCTTCCTGATACTCTTCTTCTTCTACCCAGCGTTCCGACAAGGTTTTGATATAGGCGATTACGGCCCATCGGTCTCGCTCGGGTAGAAATTTGAAAGCCGGCATATCCGAATCTGCTATCAAACCACGCGATAAAGACTTGAATAGATCAGCATCTGTTGGAAACGAACCGCTCGGTGTTGAGCGCAACTTGAACACAGCCTGGGTAAAATCCCTTGGCTTTCGGGGCAATTTGTGCTTGGGCGAATATTGATCGGCTAACTCCCAAACGGCACCATTACCATCGCCATTGACACCGTGGCAGCCGATGCACAGGCCGCGATATACCCACCGCCCGTGCTCGATAAACCGAGGCGTAACCGGTGGCGAATGACCCACGGGTGCTATATTTTCAACATTGGCAGGATAATCGAAAAAAGACTTGTAGCTGGTCTCGGTTGTTGATTCTTCTCCTTCCAACAACGCGACACTGGCCGTCGTTACGATCAAACCTGCGATTACGACCAGTGAAACTCTAGTGATCAGTTTTTTCAATACAATCGAACCCTACACGAAATTTTGCATATTCAGTTCCCAAATACCTGAATTGATTGCTTAACTGCCGGCCTCCACAAAGGTTCGGGTGGCACGCGCGGATCAGTTATCAATCCGTGCGCCCACCCGATGACTCAATACCTGCGACTTACTCTGTACGTGCCACTAAACAACTATGGACACGCAATTTACACTTACTTGCGCATTTTACTAGTGTCTACCCGGATCTAACTTAGAACCCCGATTCGACCATACCATGTAGGCCTCTAAAGCCTTCATTGCATCACTGTTGACATCGATCACCTGGCCTTCGTTAGGTTTTTCGATACACCAGTTTACCATGTCACGAAGTGTCGCAAATTCGCTCATCTGTTCCTGGAATTTTGGAAATTCATGTGGATGAATATCCGAAGCGAAAGGATGACACATGGCACAGGCCATTCCCGTATCTGACAGGTTCACTCCCGTTTCCTTTTGCGCAACAGGGTCGCCGTGAAACAGACTGTCTCCCAGTTTCACTTGATCCATAAAGGCATCATCGAACGCCTTTAGCGTCGCCAAATCATGCGCTTCCTTATGTGCTACCGCGGGTTGAGTCGCCAGCATGATAATTAAAGGAAGCGATAGCAGGCAGGTGGCACCACTTAGCAGGTGTAGCTTTATATTTAATTTTTTCATTTTCATATCCTCCTATTTTTGGTAGTTCCAGTCACGATCAACTATGCGCGGAGACAGTTTCTGATTTCGGTTATCACCCGTACCAGAATCTACATCTGCGCTCGCGAACACTTCCTCTCGCCACATCTTGTACTCTTGTTCAACCCCGGACGATGACGAACTCAACTTGCTCCAGCCAACGCCATCAAAGGGGTCGCCCGGGTCGACTCGAATCATGGGCCTGGTAAGTGCCGGCACGCCTTCGGGCGCATAAGGCCATGGCCATGAGGTTGCAAGCTGACCGATGAAACGCGTAGTGCCCTCTTCGTGATACAACACCTGGTGGGTATGTCCATGAATATTGGTAACGTTGGAATAGGGAGCAATTATTTCATGCACTTCACGCCAGTCGCGAACCCAGAAATTCCAGGGCGCGAAGTACTCATACAACGGGTTGTGACTTAAAATGATAATCGGAGCCTTTTTTGATACCCCAGCCATCGTACTAGACAACCACTCTAATTGTTTTTTGCCTAATCCGGCCCATGGCCCCGCTTGAGAGCCATCGAGTGCCTCCATATGGCCCATGCGTTCTTTTGCCGTCATCCCCTTGGCAGACCAGTAATCAGGCGCCTGGCCGACGGTGTTAAGGCCAATAAAACGCACGCCCTTGTGATCAAATGTCCAGGGCGATTCACCAAATCTTCTATTCCAGGTTTCACCCAAATCGAGATACCAGTCATGCTCTCCGGGAATAAAATATTGCTTGATCTTTAACTCATTAAGCATTTCTGCCCCTTCGCGCAATTCCACCGGATCACCCTTCTGCGCCAAATCACCGCCGAATATCATGAAATCCAGATTTTTACTTTGTGCCTCAACTTCAGCAAACGCACGTGCCGCCTTTTCGACAAAACGGGTATTCAGTTTCTTCGGATATAAATGCGTATCAGATACCCATGCGAAGCTGAATGCCTCCCCGGCCGCATTTGCTACATTCATGGTACTTATGGTTTCGAATAAGCTCGCTGATGCAACAGCAGCCCCCGCAACTATCGATTTATGCAGAAAGGTGCGACGTGATAAATCTAGCCTACCTTCTTTCAAATCTTCTTCTTTATCATTTTTTTTCATTTTGAATCATCCTCCGTCAATTTTGGATCTTAACGCCGGATTTGGCGCCTGGACCTGTATGTGCTAATTGTTATTTCAACTCAATATCTGTGCTGGTTGACCCATTCGCCTTCACATTTACTGATACTTCGGTGATGCCGAGCTGCTCCTGCCAAACTACCATTGTGTAGTCGCCCGGTGGTACATCTGCAATGGAGAACCTCCCATCATCTCCGGTCATGGTGTAGTATGGGTTGTCTACCACATAAATCCACCCCAACATCCAACCATGTGCATCGCAATCGACGCGCACTTCACCAGCAGATCGTAACAACTTGCTAACCTTCGAATCCTGCAATGGCATTGCTACATTGAAAGCAGTGCGCTTTCCGTAGTAGCCATGGGTGTTGTGTAATACGGGATCCTTATTGTAAATATCAATTTTGCCCCGCCGCACGACCTGTACACGCGGTTCAAATATACAATCGATATTAGTGATACTGGGTTTTTCTGTTAATTTTGGCCAGGACTTGCCGGCAGCAACTTTTTTGAGGAAGACGATGGAATTCTTCACCGCCCCATCGGCATTGACTTGAATTAATTTTTGCTTACGCGGACCACCGCAGACACTTTTATCCTTGGTGGGTAAGACTGTTTTTGTTTTGACTCGACCTTTGTAACTGATTATGCCCGTTAGAGAGCCGCCATCGGTGACACCGGATTCCTTATATTTAGCCGCCATTACAGGACTTGACAGCAATAACACCGCCAGCGAACAAACCGTTAAGTACGCAGTTTTCATCTTTAACCTCTAAAATCTTTGGTTATTGGTGCTTATAATTCTTACGCGCTTACGCTTAGCGCAGGGCCAGGCATCGACCTATTTCTACGTTTGCAAACCTCCGCGCCACTAAAGGCGGGGAATTTCTGCATTATACATGGCAGCCGAATTTATTCCATAAATTTTCACTACCCCGGACACCCACTCGTTGCGAAGGTGGTGTGAAACGCGGGCGAGCGAAGAGTGCGCAGACATAGTTGACACTATGTTAAGCGCTCTGACCGGGAGACATGCAGGCAGGGTGCGGCTTAGTGCCGTCGCAGTAATGAAGAGCGCACTGAGAAATACGGGCTGATATGTTTTAACTTGCAACGAATTGTTATAGAACGCTTTTTTCTGGAACCATTCTTGTCGAAAGCATCAGACATCATGTTTTCGACAGGGAAGTTAAAACATGATGTCTGATGCTTTCGGAACTATTGAAACAAGTATCAACCCGAGAATTCACACTCGCGTTACGGCACCAATGTTGAAATGATTACTCGAATAAGCTGCGCATCCGCCGGGTGAACCGGGGCAACCTCGCCTAAAAAGTCACCGCTTTGGGGTATTGCATCACCCGACTTCGAAATCCGCGCACTGACCCTGACCTCTTTAAAATTGGATAATCGCATTTCCGGCAACATCGCCATGGAGTCATCCAGAATCACGGTCAGCGGTAAATCTTCGACGCGTTTACGTACCACAGCGAGGGGGATTTGAGGGTCCTGCATTGCGCGCGCATACACAAACAAGGTATCGTCTGGAGATGCCTGGTCGATAAATCGCTCATCCAGGGTAACACTCACTCTTAACAACGGCATGGATCCGTCAATAGCGGGTTGCCCCGCTACGCCTGAAGAAGGTTTCGCAAGCTCGGATTCCGCTCTCTGGATCACCTCTTTTAATCCGGCCATCGCATCCTCATCTTGATGCGGCATCAATGGTTCCAACCGGCGCCAATAATCCAGGGCTGCTTGATAGTCGCTTCGCTGGAATGCCGCCATGCCTGCCAGCCATAGCCCCTGAGGCTGATTTGGATCCAATGCCAGTGCAGCTTCGACGAGACCCAGAGACTTAGCCTGAATCTGACCACGGTTAGCCATTGCCAGCGCATTGGCATTGCGCGCCAGCCGCAATGGATTGTCACCGTTTTTGGCTCGCAAGGTTTCGAGCGTATCGGCAGCATCACCGTATTGTTTCATCGCCATATAAGCCTGTGCCAGCAACAGCCAGGCTTCGACGTCTTTGTCATCCCTATTTACACGCGCTTTTAGCGGTTCCAGCTGACTATCGGAATTGACCGCTGTCGCTGTCGAGGTTTCAACCACGGCCGTTGCGGGTTCAAGCAGCGCCTGCGGCGTACCAACCTGTAAATATAAACCGCTGACTATCAGGGGTAGTCCAACAGCCACTGAAATTGGCCACAGCGGATTGAACCGGGTAGTCCCCGGACGAACACTCTGGTCCAGATCGTCAAGCAGGTTGCGCTCAAGCTCTTCACGGGCAATGGCAAGGTCTGATTGAGCAATGAAACCGGCATCGGCGTCGGCCTGAAGCTCTCGCAAGCGTTGGCGGGCAATATTGATATTGAGCGAATTACGGTCTACATCGGCATGATTTCCGGTTCGATAAAATGCCGGCAGTAAAAACACCAGCGCCAGTCCCAACATTAAAAAGCAGACGATCCAGAACCCGATCATCAGCGATCGTCCTCCGCGTCAAGCAGTGCTCGCACTCGCTCTCGATCGGTTGCATTGAACTCCGGCAGCACCTTGTCGCGACGTCGAATCAACAACACTATTGCAACAACTCCACAGCCCAGCAGTATGAACGGCCCTAGCCACAAAAACAGGGTACGCGCATTAACCGGGGGGCGGTATAATACGAACTCACCATAGCGGCTAACCATGAAATCGATCACTTGCTGCTCAGTCTCCCCATTTACCACCAGCTCCCAGGTCTTCTGGCGAAGATCCTTCGCCAGATCCGCATTCGATTCCGCCAGATTCTGATTTTGACAAACCAGGCAGCGCAATTCGGCGATCAAAGACAGATAGAGCGCTTCTTGAGCGGGATCGTTAAATTCATACAACTCCTTTTGCGCAAAAGCGACACCCGTGAAAGTAAGCAGAAACAGCAACAGGAGTTGCCGGATGTAAATTTTGAACGAGAATTCGCGAGCCCGCATTTCTCACCACCGTTGGTAGCAAAACGGCGAAAGGTCGCGGTAGAAGAGGGATGAGAAATGCGGGCTAGGGACAACTGGCCGTTTAAATAAGCAAAATTTCATATAGTGGCGGCTGATTTCGGCATCACAGACTGCGTTTGACGGTGTCGCATGCCCACCCGGTAACGTCGGTCGCAAGCACCCAGTAAACCGCCAAATGCCATCAACAAGGCGCCACCCCAAATCCATCGGATAAACGGTTTATAGTAAATACGCAAACTCCAGGCGTTATTATCGTCAAGCTGCTCGCCCAACGAAACGAAGATGTCTCGACTGAAGCCGGCATCGATACCGGCCTCGGTCATTAAAATTTGGCTGACTGGATATCGGCGTTTTTCCGGTGTCAGCGTAGTTACAGGCTGCCCGTCATAACTCAATTTTATATGCCCGCGGTAAGCCAGGTAGTTAGGTCCCGTGGCCGGTTGTACGCCTTCGAATAAAAATCGATACCCTGCCAATTCGTATACATCTCCTGGCACCATGCGAACGTTTTTATCCTCACTGTAAGTGGTTGTCAGGGTCACGCCTATGACGAAAACACCGATACCGATATGGGCCATAGTCATGCCGTAGAACCCTAAAGGTGTCGTTATCAGACCTCGAAGTCCACGCGTGCCGGCGCGTTCGAATACTCCGAGAGTCGCCAATAGAATTGCCCATATACCAAACATCAGACCAAAG
Organism: uncultured Gammaproteobacteria bacterium; assembly: GCA_964488685.1. Lineage (GTDB taxonomy): Bacteria > Pseudomonadota > Gammaproteobacteria. The sequence continues at coordinate 21,299 of CAZAVY010000004.1, read as the reverse complement.
CTGGAACTCCATACGTATCGATCGAATAACAACCATGGCAATAGCAAACCAAGGGTGACACTCAGCAACAGTGGAATGAGTAAGCCCGGGCCTATTCGACGTAAGGAATCTCGCTTCCAGTGCAGCAATGCACCCACGCCCGCCAATACAACCAACGGCAAAGTCAAAGGTACGAATACACTGTTAAAATACGGAGGTCCGACCGAAATCTTCCCGATGCCCAGCGCTTCCAGCACCAGGGGATACAGGGTACCGAGCAGCACGCTGGCCGCTGCCACCACCAAAAACAAGTTGTTCAGCAGTAACGCGGCCTCCCTGGAAACCCATTCGACCTGCACATAGCTCCGAATTCTCGAGGCACGAAAAGCATACAAGCCTAGCGAACCACCAATTACCACGACCAGAAACCCGAGGATAAAGATTCCGCGAGATGGATCGATAGCGAAGGCGTGTACCGATGTTAACACGCCGGAGCGCACCAAAAATGTGCCTAACAGCGACAGCGAAAATGCCAATACAGCCAGCAACACCGTCCAGGCTTTGAACATACCTCGCTTTTCTGTCACCGCGAGGGAGTGTATCAACGCCGTTCCCACCAACCAGGGCATAAATGAGGCGTTTTCGACCGGGTCCCAAAACCACCAACCACCCCAACCTAGCTCGTAATAAGCCCACCAGCTGCCGATCGCAATACCGATGGTAAGAAACATCCAGGCCACATTGGTCCAGGGTCGCGACCAACGTGCCCAGGCAGTATCCAGCCGACCACTCAAAAGTGCCGCGACGGCAAACGCAAATGCGACCGAAAAACCGACATAGCCGAGATACAGCATCGGCGGGTGGATAGCCAGGCCGATATCTTGTAACAGGGGATTGAGATCTATGCCTTCGACAGGAGTAGGAAACAGGCGCCTGAAGGGATTGGAGGTGAGCAATATAAATAACAAAAAACCAACGCTGATGAATCCCATCACCGACAACACTCTGGCTACCATCGCCAGGGGCACGCTACGGCTAAATCTCGCAACTGCGACCGTCCATATCGCCAAAATTAAAATCCATAGCAACAATGAACCTTCGTGCGCACCCCAGACACCCGAGATCCGGTAAATCAGCGGTAACGCGGTGTTGGAATTACTGGCCACATAAGCGACCGAAAAATCATGCATTATAAAGGAGTAGGTGAGACAGCCGAATGCGATACTTATAAATACCAATTGGGCAACAGCAGCCGGCCGCGCAATTGCCATCCATTCGGTACGACCCCGATACGCGCCCATCAGCGGGAACCCAACCTGCAGCATCGCGATGCACAACGCCAACACCAGTGCAAAGTTGCCAATTTCAGGAATCAAAATTAGCACCCAGGTTAATATTGCTGTCCCGGTGACACACCAGGCGGGATTGCTGGCCTCGTTCTTCCAGATTTGACAGCAGCGCATAGGTTAAATCGCGGTGGCTCCAGGTGATGGCTTTTAGTTCATCAATCGTGTCGTAATGAATGATTAGATCCTGCGATGGAATTTTTTCTCCACCGCTAGGTTTTGCAACAGAACTGGGGGCCACCATTAGACTGATATCGCGTACCCCCGTCTTGTACGACAGGTAAGCCGAGTAGTCGTTATTGAATACAATCAACCTCGCACCTTCCAATTGATATAACTTATTCCGACCCTGTTCCTCGGGGTAGTCGGGGAGTCCAAGATCAAACGAAACCTTTCCTTCAAACCAGCTTGAAATTAGCTCAGGACTGTCCGAGCGCAACTCAAGTGGCAGTCGTCCCTGCGTGTTGCGCTGGTGGGTATCTACAGCGACGGCTGCAAATGTTGTCGATTGTGCGGGGTTCAGTTTAATCATTGCCGCCCATATTATCGCCAGCATCAAAACAGTCGTTACAGTTACCAGTACCATTTTGCGCAATAAATTTGAAGTAATGGTTATCGTGGCCAAACAAAATACGCCGCGCTGCTCTCAAAGGATTTACCGGAGGGGTTACCGGCGTTGCAGCGATTATCGATGCGACCCGGGTACGCAGACTTTCAGGCGCAGTGTATAGTGGCGAGTCATGCGCAACACCCTCTTGAAACCCGCGTTCTCGCGCCAATACTTCGCGACAGACGGCACATTCCTTAAGGTGAACCTCGACTAAAGCCTTTTCTCTCTGCTTGAGTTCATTGTCCAGGTAGAGGATTAGCTGGATACAAAATTTGTTGCAGTCAGACATCTATATTATGATTCGTCGGCTTGTAATAAGGTAGGTTTCCTGCACAAGGTCTTCCACATCGTGCGTATTGCGGGTGACTGTCATCGCAAATCCATAAAGTGCATCGAGATGAAACAGCGCTGCCCGTCGCCAGCCATCGGCGTCTGCATCGATGTGATTCACCAGTTCGACCTCGGGGAAAAAGACACTGTAAAGTTCATCCTTAGTTGTTTGTTTAATGCTCGATTGGGTCGCAGTTTCGAAAGCATACACCATAGCAGGATCATTGGACAAGCAACCTCCCTGCGCCAACAATTCTGGTAGGTAGAACAATTCTCCAATAGCTTCCAACCCGAATACACTGTTGTTGAGAATGCACATTCGGTAGGTATTTACCAAAAATCCCATCGCTGTCACCTATCCCGAACATTTCATAAACGTGCTCGCGCCCTTGCTTGACCTTTGTTTTCTCAGGAGATTTTCCTCAGTCGGCCGGATCCATTGGTCCGACACTTCTTCGGAAAATCTCCTGAGAAAACAAAGTCTTGCGCAATCATCGCGGCAGTTCATGAAATCTCCGGGCTATGTTAAAGAAACCCGAAAGGAGTAAAACTCCTCATGCCCCTTTGCCCAATAAATCCCTCTCGCGGGTAATTTTGGGTCCAGCCCGACAGCCCTTGACAACCATTCTACTGCCCAGTAGCCTCCTGCTAATCCGGCGAAATCTGCGTAAATATTCTTGAGTCCGCAGGATTGCGCGATTTTATCGCCCCTCACTAGATTTGCTCTGGATGCGGAAACAATCAACAGAGTATTCATCATCCAAAGGGATGAAAACAATAAAGTCAGTCGAATATTATGAAATTGATTCCTGTCAAAAACAGTTCTTTAGCCAAATGTGCCATTTATCTCTTTCTCATCTATGCAACAGCTTTGGATGCATCCGAAAGTTCTACTGAAATTACGCTTGAAGAATATGCTAAAACCCCGTTTGGAAATGTACTATTTCTTCGGCATGCTTACGCGCCAGGATTTGATGCCAATGGGAAACCCGACAAGTTCGAGATTGATAGTTGCTCGACTCAACGAAATTTGGATTCTACCGGAAGGACACAAGCGATGGATATAGGTAAGCAATTTGTTGCTCTGGGAATAGGCTTTAAAAAAATTTACTCGAGCCAGTGGTGCCGCTGTCTAGAGACTGCACAACTCCTCAATCTCGGTAAGGTAATTCCGGAACCCGCTTTAAACTCGGGTTTCAGGGGAATTTTTAAAAAAGAAATATCCCTTCCAAAACTAAAAAAAATATTAGTATCTTTGAGAAACGAGGAAAAATTAATTTTGATGGTTACTCACTTCGGCATAATTAAAGCAATGACGGGGAGTTTTGTTAAAAGTGGCGGCGCTGTTGCCTACGATACAAAGACAAAAGAATCCCGAATAATCACGTTTGAATAAATCGACAAGCACATGTCGAAAGTCGAGTTTACTTTCCGCCATCGCTGGCGCGAGGGCGATCTCGTCTTCCGGGATATCCGCTTCTCATTGCACTACCCGATCAACGAATTCACCGGGTACCGCCGCCTGTTATTACGCTGTACTGCGCTCGAAAAATAACCGTCTTCAAATTTCTGCCTGGCAAATCACCAAGCTTACCTGGAAAACAGGTGCAAGGGATATGAACTGTAACGAAGCAATCCCATTGCCAGGCCCTTTTAGTGACAGGGAATTGACAAATACCGATGGTGAGGAATGCGGGCTATTAGAAACTCTCGCCAAGAACACGACTTTACAACCAGATCGTTTCATCATGACTATATCCGGGTTCATCAGGTAAACCAACCGGCCCCGGGTCGTTGAGCGAGTCAAAACTCGAATCACGGAACAAAAGTCTTTGCGGCGCGTCTTAGGTAGGTTGATTCAAAGGGATCGAAACATGCTCAAAGTAGTTGCATTGACCCTGATAGTGCTGCTATCCGGAACTGCAAATCTTGCGGCCGCGCCTAAATCCGACCTGTGGGGCCGATGGACGGCAAATAATGCCGAGTCGGGTCTACGTATCGATCATCGCCCCTGGGCCGAGCTACTGCGTCGGTATCTTTACCAGGCGGATGACGGGGTACATCGCTTCGCCTATAGCAAGGTCAGCAACGCAGATAAAGACAAGCTGAATCGTTACATCGACCAGTTGTCGCAAACCAATATCAGCGACTTCAATCGAAACGTTCAACGCGCTTTCTGGATCAACCTGTACAACGCGCTGACGATCCAGGAGGTACTGCGTTTTTTCCCGATCGATAGTATTCGCGATATTTCAACTGGTTTTTTTTCAGCGGGGCCCTGGAACAAAGAACTGGTGAGCGTGGAAGGAGAAGAACTTAGCCTGAATGACATCGAACATCGCATTCTGCGCCCCATCTGGCAAGATCCCAGAATTCACTATGCCGTCAACTGCGCATCGATCGGTTGCCCGAATCTGCAACTCCGGGTGTTTACCGCAAATACTACCGAAGCCATGCTCGACCGGGCAGCGCGCGAATTCATCAACCATCCGCGAGGCGCCGCGGTGATTGGGGGAAAGCTGCAGGTATCCAGTATTTACGACTGGTTCATCACCGATTTTGGTGGTGACGAAGCCGGTGTAATTGCGCACCTGAAGCGTTACGCCACGCCGGATCTGGCGCGTGCGCTCGAGACGGTATCGGAGATCGATGCCGACAACTACGACTGGCGCATTAACTCCGTCATCAAGGTCGACAATGTCTCCCGGGTGCGCGGCAGGCTCGATGTCCCTCCCCCGGATTTTTGGTAACTGGCTTGCGCGTCAGATGATCCGGTTGTTCTGGAAGCCACCAGTCAGTGACCTCGGGCCGTTTCGTGCGCTCAGATACGGGGTTCTGTCACAGTTAAAGATGCGCGACCGAAGATTCGGATAGAACGTCGAAATGCAGGTCAGGGCAACCAGCTCGGCCTTGTCTGGCGCGAAGTCCCGGTACACTATCAACGCCGTATCGGTAAATTCAAAATCAGCGGTAGCATGAAGGGCGTCATAATCGCCGGCATCGATATTATCAGCACTATAGTTCGGCTCGCCTGCTTCCTCGAGCCACGATCACAGCCCGTAAAAATCGCTCCCAGGGTTAAACTCTAGACCTGAATCGGTGGCATCGGGCAGTCCAGGCAGGTCGAAATGGTTCGCATCAGTTCGATTCCCCTGGTGGTTGTTTTGCCATCGTATAGAATGATTGCAACACAGGCTTTCAAAAGGCGCGGCTTTACCAGTGGCTTGAGTTGCGCCAGCACATCCAGCGAACGATTCAACGACTCGAGCTTCAGCGCATTCCCGGATAACATGGTCAGCCCAGCTGTCCCCAGCTCGGTCGCGCCGCAATCAAAAGCGGCCCTGGCTTGTTTCGCATCACTATGTTCGACGTAAGCGATTAGTGACAATAACGTTTCCACATCGCTTACGACTTTATTCAAACTGGAAAATTTTGCCCGGGCCGGTTTGCGAAATCCAAAATGCTCGTCGAGCTGCTGTACCACGAGCCGTTGCACAATCCATTCATTCAGATTGATCGATTTATCCGAGGCTATGATTTTCTCAACCAGAGTCTTGAATTGAACAAACTGATTGGGCGACAACTCTCTGAGGGCATTGATGCTGAGTTCCAGCAGTGGCAGTTCGAATTTAGGATCCAGGTCGACCAGTTCCGGTAACAAGGTTTTCGTCAATGCCTGCATCTCCGGGTCTGCATGTTGGCGCAATGCTGCCGACGCCGCTGCATCCTCTTTTTGTAGCTTGAGCAAAATGGCATATATCAAAGCCCGCGCGCTATAGACATCCTGCGCGGCTTCCCTGAGTGACAGGGGCATCGCGATGATGAGCTGATGCACATAGGCAATGTTTTCCTCGTTAAGCGTGCCAACCTGGGCGATAACCTGTTCCGCGGAAGTCAGAATCGCCGCCGTTACCGCAATTTTGGAAATTTTGGGTGACGACGCTTGTTTTGATTCAACCGAAACTGCAGCATCGATTTGAGGCCGCAGGAACTCTCCATCCCAGCCTGGCTCGATTCTCCTGATTCGTTGATCCAACGGTGGATGAGTTGCCAGTAGGGATAACCAGAAACTACTGATGCCATTGGCAAAATAGGCATGGTTATATTGCATTGCCACCGGAGAATCGATGCTTGATCCAACACTTGAACCACCGCCGATCTTCTTCAGCGCGCCGGCGATTCCCTCCTTGTTCCGGGTAAACTGGATCGCGGATGAATCGGCAAGATACTCGCGCTGGCGACTGACTGTGGCCTTGATCCACTGGCCAAAGAACGACCCTGCGTAGCCGATAATCACCAGTCCCAGACCCAGTAGCGCAATCGCAGCGATGCCGCCGGCACCCTTACTGTTTCTCGATCTTGCGGAAAACCGTAACGACCGTAATATGAAGTAACCGATCAGTCCGATCAGGAGAATACCGTGCAATACTCCGATTAAACGGATATTGAGTCGCATATCACCATTGGCGATATGACTGAATTCGTGCGCAATGACGCCCTGCAGTTCCTCACGACTCAAGCGCATCAAGGTACCACGGGTGACCGCAATTACCGCATTGGCGGATGTCCGCCCCGCAGCGAAAGCATTGATCGAGGTTTCATCCAGCAGATAAACCTGCGGTATTGGCATGCCGGCCGCGATCGCCATCTCTTCGACCACGTTAAGCAACCGCCTGTGGTGCAAGTCGGTGGTGCCCTGTGAAACCAGGCGCCCGCCGAGCATTTCCGCAACCGCAGCCCCTCCTCCCGACAGGGACATGGATTTGTATAGGCTGCCACAGAAAATCAACAGGCATACAGCGACCGACACCGCTGTAAATTCCCTCCAGGAATAATGATTCTGTAAAGTTTCATAAGAGAAGGCGAGTTGACTGGTTTTGGCATAGGTCAAAACTCCCAGCAAAAACAAGTTCGTTAAAATAACCAGCCCGGTGACCGCCAGGGTGAAAAGCAGAATCAGCCAGAAGGTGTTTCTTCGGGCCTTATCCTGTGCTTCGAAATAATTCAATTTAAACTAAAAGGCAATTTTAGGCGCTGCCTGGATTTCCGCGCTGTCTTCAAACTCGAGCAGGCTCGCGTCGGCGCTATGGCCGAAAAAACCGGCAAATACTTTTTGTGGAAAAGACTGCTTGTAAATATTGTACTGCATCACCTGGTCGTTAAATGACTGACGCGCAAACGCCACCTTGTTTTCAGTGCTGGTAAGCTCCTCGGTAAGTTGCATCATGTTCTGATTGGCCTTGAGATCAGGATAGGCTTCGACCAGGAGATTGAATCGTCCCAGCGCGCCGCTGAGATTACCCTCGGCTTGACCGAGACTTTGAATGGTTTCCGAATCGCCCGGATTTTGCTGCGCTGCGGACAGGTTGTCGGATGCGGAATTACGCGCCTTGATTACCGCGTCGAGGGTTTCGCGCTCATGCTTCATGTATCCTTTCGCGGTTTCCACCAGATTTGGGATCAGGTCGTAACGACGCTTGAGTTGAACCTCGATCTGGGAGAAAGCATTTTTGAAACGATTGCTTAACGCGACCAGTTTGTTGTAGATCGAAACCGCATAAATGACGATGACGCCAATAAAAACGAGCACCACGATAGTCGATGTTTCCATAGAGCCTCCTGCGAATAGACTAGGTTAAGGGTATCTGTTTGTTGAGCCGGTAACCGACTATACAAGATGATCCGCTATTTGCCACTTCCGCCCGGAATAACCCGGCCAGGTTTCCGATCTATGGTCGACCGAGATCGAATTCAAACACCTTAGTTTGCGGGTATACCTTTTAGCGGAGGATGATATTATTTAAATTCCTTCGAACCGAATTATGCTCGAATTGTTACCACCCGGAATGATTATACCCCGATTCACCAGCGCTCACACCATTACACCCTGCCGTGTTTCAGCAAGCTGTTGCGCCACCGACCCTCGGCACCAAATGGCTGAGACATGCAAGTTCGGAATTCACACATTGCAGGAATTGCATTAATGCAAACCGATGTCCTGATTGTGGGTGCCGGGCTCAGCGGCCTTTATCTGGCCTCGGGTCTGCAAAAAAATGGCATTGACTACCGGCTGCTTGAAGCGCGAAAACGGGTTGGTGGTCGTATACTGTCGATTGAAACAACCCGGCAAGGTACCGGGGCGGGTTTTGTCGATATGGGGCCTTCATGGATCTGGCCGGGACAACCGCGTATTGCCGAACTCCTGAAACATTTCGAGATCAATGTATTTGAGCAATACAGCAAGGGCCGACTGGTTTATGAAGATGACCTTGCACGGGTTCGCAGGGATTACGACTATTCGACAATGGCGGGTGCGTTACGCATACAAGATGGCGTTGCGAGCCTGACAACTGCGCTCGCTGCGAGCCTGTCACAAAATCCGGTACGGCTGTCACAGGTTGTTACAGGTATTCGGAAAGTCGAATTCGGATACGAGGTTGCGATCACGACGCCGGACAATGAATTCGATGTCCAGTCCAGACGCATCGTGTTATCCATTCCACCCCGAGTTATTTCAAATTCGATCAGGTTTGAGCCAATTTTATCTGACCAGGTAATTGATACCTTAAACTCGATCCCGACCTGGATGGCCGGTCACGCAAAATTGTTTGCGATCTACGAACGACCATTCTGGCGTGAGTTGGGTTTGTCGGGTGATGGCATCAGTCGCCGCGGCCCGCTAGTGGAAATTCACGATGCATCACCGGACAATGAAGCCTACGGGTCCCTGATGGGCTTTGTCGGCATACCGGCGGGTCATGCTTTACGTGAACCATCAACACTGATTAAAAATGCAACCACGCAGTTAGAAAATTTGTTTGGCCCCGGTGCCGCCAACCCCGTTGATGTAATATTCAAGGATTGGTCCCATGATATTTTCACCGCCACCGATGCTGACAAATTAACAACACCGCATCCGGTTTACGGCATGCCCCCTATACTTGAACCACTAGCCGACAAAGGGCTGTACCTTGCGTCGACGGAAACGGCATCCCGGTTTGGAGGATTTATCGAGGGTGCTCTGGAGGCATCGGAAAATGTATTCAATCGATTAATGGTGGATTTGAAAGTGCCGTCGGGTGTTTAGCTTTTTAAATTACCAGGTCACAGTATCAGTCACCAACCGCACTGCTCCCGCCATGCATCTGGAACTGCAAAAGCTCGGCGTAAGCGGCTTTATTGGTTAACAACTCAAGGTGCGTTCCCTGCTCCAATAAACGACCCTCACTCATGACAACAATTTGGTCGGCATCTCGCACCGTTGCCAGCCTATGTGCGATTACCAGGGTGGTACGATCTTTCATCAAGTCCTTCAGCGCTTTATGCACTGCATGCTCACTGAGCGCATCAAGATGCGAGGTGGCTTCGTCCAGGATAAGAATGGGAGCGTCACGTAGAAACGCACGCGCAATCGACACCCGTTGGCGTTGTCCGCCTGACAACGCATAACCTCGTTCGCCGACATTCGTTTCGAGACCTTGCGGAAGCCGGGCCAGGAATTGACCCAGTTCTGCACGTTGAATCGCGGTCATGATATCAGCTTCACCGGCATCGGGCCTGGCCATCAAAAGATTCGCCCGCAGGCTATCGTTAAACAAATAGGTATCTTGAGCAACCAGGGCTACATGCTGCCGCAAATGCGCCAGTCGCATGTGTCGAATATCAAACCCGCCGACATGTATCTGACCCTTTTGCGGATCCCAGAAGCGTAACAGCAACTGCGCCAGGGTACTCTTGCCCGCGCCCGATGCACCGACGATGGCGACCGTTGATCCGGCCGAAATATTTAGATTGAAGTCCCTGATAGCCAACGCGTTCTGCGCATCGTAGTAAAAATCCAGATTGTGAAATTCGATATCCAACGCGGCAACCGAGCTTAGCGGTTCCGGGTTATCAACCTGTTGCAATCCATCATCACTCACCGCGGCGGGTGTGTCATGCACCTCGATCAATCGGTTGGTCGCAGCGAAGGTTTCCGAAAGCTGACGTCCCGCGTCGGAGATTTCTATCACCGGCAAAAAAGCGGCCATAGATGCCAAAGCCAGAAGCGGCATATAGATCGCGTCAACTTCGCCGGTGCTGACCAACGGCACCGCAAGTAATATAATCGCCAAACCTGCGGCAACCGTGGTTAAATCGGTGATCACACTTTGGCGGGTTATTTCTTTAAAAAACGGTATGCGTTCGGCATGATGTCGGCGCATCAACTCAACCAATTGCCGGCGCCGTTGCCCACTAGCCTGGTATGACAATAACTCGCCGAGCCCCTGTAAACTTTCGACTGTATGCGACGACAAGGCGCCCAGCAACTCTCGCGCCCTGCCCGCTAAACGATCAATCCGTGCCCGGCGCAGTATCGGCATCAAGGCGACCACGGCAAGAAACGGAATCAGCGCCAGCGCCAATGTTAAATCGAAGCTCGCCAGTAAAACCAAAACCAACAACGGCACCAGCAAGGCAACAAACACCGGGGCGATGGTATGGGCAAAAAAGTATTCAACCATTTCGACATCATGAGTGGCCAGGTTGATGAGATCGCCACTGCGCCTTCTCAGTAAAAAGGCCGGGGCCAGGCTGTCAAGTTTGCGGAACAACGCGATTCGCATTTCGGATAACATTCGAAAGGCTATATCGTGAGACAACCAGGATTCCAGCCAATGCAACAGGGCCGCGGCAATTGCGGTTGCCGCCAGGACAATTAACAAAATGCGGTAGTCTGCGCCTGCCTTTACTGCCACGGCAGCCAGCGCCGATAACAAGCTTACGCCGATAAAAGCCAGCACACGTCCGACACCCAATGAAAAAGTTAACACCAATCGACCCTTCCATGGCGCAGCAAATGCTAGTAACTGTTTGAATACCCGACCCCAGGAATGAGAGCTGGATTGCAGCACATCCGCCTGCAGATCGGCCGAACGGCCGGCTGAACCGCGCGCCGATTCCGATTCACTACAGATCTCATCACGGTTGGTCACCCCGGGGAACTCGGAAACGATGCTGCGGCTCTCATCCGCGGCCTGTCTGTCGGCTACCTGGGTCGCCATAAGACTGGCATAAACACCCTGCCGCTGTATCAACGCATCATGTCGTCCCTGCTCGACAACTTGACCTCGATCCAATACCAGTATCCGATCGCAGGCAATGATGCTGGATAGCCGATGCGCCAGAATCAAGGTCGTGCGACCCAGCATTAACCGATCGAGTGCGACTTGAATTTCCGCCTCGTTCTGTGCGTCCACCGATGATAAGGCTTCGTCAAGTATGAGGATTGGCGCATCCCGTAATATCGCCCTGGCGATGGCCAGGCGCTGCCTCTGCCCGCCCGATAAACGAACTCCACGCTCACCAATAACGGTGTCATATCCTTCAGGTAACGCGCGGATAAACTCATCGGCATTGGCCGATTTTGCAGACTCGATGAGTGACTTTTCACTGGCCTCGGGGTCACCCAGCAACAAATTTTCACGCACCGTGCCATGAAACAGATGCGTGTCCTGGCTAACCACGGCAAACTGCCGGCGAAGCTGTTCTAAAGATATTTCGCGAATGTCCTTGCCACCGATTCGAACAACCCCCGATTGCGGGTCGTAAAATCTTAATAGCAACCGAACGATGGTCGACTTACCGCCACCACTGCTGCCGACAATGCCGATGCGTTCACCCATCTCGATGTTGAAACTCAAACCATCGTGAACTGCCCCGCGCGCTGGCCTGTCATCGGTATTCGGATCATCATAAGCGAATTCCACCTGTTCAAAAGACAGACTGGCCTCGAGTTTATCGGCTGACCATGTACCACTGTCGTCAATTTGCGGCTTAGAATCCAACACCGAAAATACTTGCTTTGCCGCCGACTCGGCCAGCATACCGTCATGCAAAAGCCCGCGCAGCTCTCGCAAAGGACGAAAGATCTCGACACCTAGCAACAATACCATAATTAAAATTTCAAGCTCCATGAGTCCCTGACTAACTCGATACGCCGATAAGGCCAGGGCAGCAGCGGCGCCCAGGGCAATTCCGATGTCGGTAATGCCGCGAGACAATGAATTGGTCGCCAACACCCACATGGTGCTTTGAAAGAGCTCATGCGCATGTTCGGCAAGCCTGGATTCGCGCGCCTTGCTCTGGCCAAAAGCCTTCAAGGTGACAAGCCCCTGCAATGCATCCAGAAACTCTGAGGCGAAAACGCGGTAGGCCCGCGCGCGGCGCATTGAATTTTCAGTGTCCCAGCGGTGAAACAAACCCGGTGCCAACAGCGTGAAGAAAGCAGCAATTAACAGTACAAATGCCACCGGTAGATCCAGCATAGCGACCACAGCGAAAATCACGAAAGGTGTCAACAGGGCTACCAGTAACTGTGGCAGAAATTGACCGAAATAAATCTCCAGCTGCTCAACCCCTTCAACTGCCGCTGAACTCACCTCACCACTTCGCTGATGGGCAAAATGTGATGGCCCAAGCGCGACGAACTGATCAAATAACCGGGTACGAATTTTATGTTGAACGATAGCTGCGGTATTGTGCGCCAGCATCACGCGCTGATAATCCCAGGCTGCATAGATAGCCATCATTGCCAGCGTGGCGAAAGCGGCAGGCCAGATGTCTTGCAATCCCGCGCCGTTAAGCACCTGGCCGATCAGCCATCCCATCAGCAGTAAGCGCGACATGCCAAGGATTGAGCCACCGAGTCCCATGCCCACGGATGCTGCGATTCGATCCCGCACACCGTCGGTAAGAGACCACAGTTTTTGATTGAAATACACGGAATTTTTCGCTACAGGTAAATCCGAAATATGGCAGTTTAGTATTAATTTTTTTGTATCGCTATTATCATTGACGCATAGTAGCTATTCATTTTCGTAATGGTATTGTCGATGAAACTTGACTGGGACGATCTACGTATTTTCTTGAGCATCAGCCAAACAGGCACTCTTTCGGCCGCGTCACGAGTGTTGAAGGTTAGTCAGCCGACCGTAGGGCGCCGTCTGAAAACTTTATATGCGCCAATCGCCGGCGGTTCGTCTGATGATGGATGCGGTTACCGAGTTGTTCACCGAATACCACGGCATACTGCATGGTGAAGAGGCACATTCGGTCCTAGTTTCGTCCAGCGCCGTTTCCCCCAACTAAACAGGGTTACTTCATCATCCCGGCCCCAGAGCCGGGATCTTGCAATGGCGGCGTTATTACTCAGATTCTCCCTTGTTGAGTGCATCGACGACGCTTGCAATATCCGCATCGCTCATGCCGTAATCCTTTTTGGCAACGGCTTGCGAAATGTACCCGCGCGCCAGATCCCGGCGCACCAGCGCCGCATCCCGTTCAGATGCTTCACCGTAACCAGCGCCACCCGGCATCGCCAGCATCACGCGACAACCGGCTGGAACAAACTGTTTGCCCTTACCCTTCATCGCGGCGCCGTCATCGCGGGAGATGGTCATCGTGGCTCCGTTTTTACCGCCCTGCCTGCCGCGAGCAGGATGGTCGACACGATCGAACATGGCGGAAAAATCAAACTCATGGCCTTCGCTAGCACCGACCTCCATGTATTGTCCCAGGCCGCCGCGGTACTTGCCGGCACCACCACTGTCCGGGCGCAATTCCTTACGCCAGATAATCACCGGCCCGGTGTGTTCGGTTGCCTCGACCGGCATTGTCATAACGCCGGAGGGGAAAGCCGTTGCGTTCAATCCATCCGATGTCGGCCGCGCACCTGAGCCGCCGGAATTAAAGGTCAACACCTCCGCTCTGACTGTATTCTCCGGTGCCTGGATATCGGTTCTGGGTCGCAGCGAGACCTGGAAATTACACAAAGTGCCGGCGCCCTCGGCGGGGATGGTACCCGGTAGAATCTTGTCAAGTGCGTTATATACCGCGTCCGGAATCATGTGACCGATTACGTGCCTCAGGGCAACCGGCGCCGGATGGACAGCATTGAGAATAGAATTTTCGGGTGCCGTTATTTCGAATGGCGCCAACGAAGCTGCGTTATTGGGAATTTCCGGTGCGATTGCACATTTCAACGCGAAACAGGCGTAAGCCTTGGTGTAAACCAACGGCACATTGATGCCTTTTTTATCCAGACCCGAGGTGCCCGAAAAATCGCAGATGATTCGATCTTGCTGGATATCGAGCGAGACCTTCAACTCGACCGGATGGCTGTATCCGTCGATGGTCATCGACCCCGCAGCTTGCGTCCGGGGCAATGCGGCGATTCGTTTCAGCGTCGCGCGACGGGAATTTTCCAGGATGAAAGTTGCAATGCCATTCAGATCGCCCAGTTTGAATTCATCCATCATATCGACCAGGCGCCGATGGCCGATTTCATTGCAGGCCGCCAACGCATAGAAATCACCAATCGCCTGATCCGGCTCACGCACGTTGCCGCGAACTATATTGATCAGGGTCTTGTCGACTTCACCTCTTGCGGCGAATTTCATGATCGGAATGTAAAGGCCCTCTTCATAAATCGAGTTGGCATCGGCGCCGAATCCACGCCCGCCAATATCGACGATATGCGCCGTACAGCCAAAAAAGCCGACGTGAACGCCCCGGTAAAAGGCAGGCGTAACCACCGTGATGTCGTGCAGATGGCCGGTGCCTTCCCAGGGATCGTTGGTAATATAAATATCCTCATCAAAAATGTTATCGACGCCGATTCTGCGAATGAAATGTGCGATCGAGTCGGCCATGGCGTTGACGTGACCGGGTGTCCCGGTTACGGCCTGAGCCAGCATTTGTCCACGGGTGTCATAGACTCCGGCTGACAGGTCGCCCGCTTCGCGCACCGACGCTGAAAAAGCGGTTCGGATCAGGGCCTGCGCCTGCTCTTCGACCACTGATATCAATCGGTTCCACATCACCTGGTTGGACACGGTAGCGTAATTGTGAGTCATGATTCGCTCCCGGCAGTCTGGACAACGTCTATACAACCGTCAATCTGGCGCACTGCCTGCCGGCTCGACGGCAGGATAATGGTGGTTTCATCTTCGGTGATCGCCGCCGGGCCGGGCACCAGGTCCCCGGCCTGCAAGCCCGAGCGCAACACGATCGAAGCGTCGACTGCAGTGCCGAGCGCAGGGTCAAAAATGCTTCTTTGTCCATTGGTCAAGATCCTGGCGGTTCCCGACAGGGTCTGCACCGGTTCGGCTTTTTCCGTCAGGGTTGCCGAATTTACCGACCAGACCGTAATTTCAATATCCATCCCTTCAACCGCCCTGCCAAAGAGCGCGATGTAGTCTTTCTCGAATAATGCCTGGAAGGCTGACGCATCCGGATTTCTCGCCTGCTCGGGAGAAAGTTCGATGGGTATCTCTTGCCCTTGCCCGGTGTATCGCATATAGGCTTTGTATTCAGCCTTGATCTCGGCGTCAGCGTCACAGGAACGAACAAAACCGGTTGCTTCGGTTTCCAGTTCCGCCAGCAGGTTTCGCACCCTATCAGGTTTGAAGTCAGCCAGACGCATGTAAACGCTGCGATTTGCTTCGAAACTGAATGGGGCACGCAAAAAGCCGATCGCCGAACCAACACCAGCACCGGGGGGAACCAAAAAACGCGACACCCCCAGTTTTTCGCACAGGCGGCCCGCATGCAACGGTGCGGCACCACCAAAGGCAATCATGGTGTATTCGGCCAGGTCTTCGCCATTTTCCACGGCGTGCACTCGCGCCGCATTGGCCATATTTTCATCGACCACTTCACACAGCCCGTAGGCCGCAGTTTGTGAATCCATTTCAAGCATCTTTCCCAGCGAGTTGTGTAATGCGGTCGCTGCACTTTCGGTATCAAGTTTTATCGAGCCGCCGGCAAAATTATCCGGATCGAGTTTGCCCAGCACAAGATCGGCATCGGTGACCGCCGGGCGCTCGCCACCACGACCATAACAGGCCGGTCCCGGCTCGGAACCAGCGGATTCCGGGCCAACGCGGATTTGGCGCATCGCATCGACACGGGCCAGCGAACCACCGCCAGCACCAATCTCGACCATATCGATAACCGGAATTGAGATCGGCATCCCCGAACCCTTCTTGAAGCGATAGCTGCGAGCAACTTCGAACACGCGGCTGGTCCTGGGTGTCTGGTTTTTGATCAGGCAAATCTTGGCAGTGGTGCCGCCCATGTCGAAAGACAGCACTTTATCAAGTCCGTAACGCGAGGCGATGTGCGCGGCGAAAACCGCACCGCCGGCAGGGCCGGATTCAACCAGCCTGACCGGAAACTCGGCTGCACTTTCGATAGAAATAATGCCGCCGCCGGAATGCATCAAAAAGATGATACAGGTGACACCTTCATTTTTAAGTTGACCCCCTAACCTGCCGAGATAGCTTTTCATCATCGGTTTGATGTAAGCGTTGGCGACAACAGTGTTAAACCTTTCGTATTCCCGCATTTGCGGTGAAACCTCCGAGGACAGTGATACCGACACTGTGGGCAATTTTTCCAGCAGCACATCGCGAATCATGATTTCATGCGCATCGTTCAGATAGGAATGCAAGAGTCCTACCGCAATACTTTGGTAACCTGCGCCTTTGATCTGGTCGACCAAAATTTCCACCTCAGAACGCTGCAAAGGAATAAGCACATTACCCTCGGCGCCGATTCGTTCCTGCAGCGTATAGCGCTGCTGCCTCGGTAACAGGGGCTCGGGCAAGGTAAGATTGAGATCATATTGCTCAAAACGGGATTCGCTGCGCATTTCAATGACATCCCGAAATCCCCGGGTGGTGATTAACGCAGTTTTTGCGCCACGGCGCTCGATCAGGGCATTGGTGGCGAGGGTTGTACCGTGAATAATCTGTTCGATCCGGGAAGGCTGAATCGCCGCCTGGGCACAAACCTGCTTCATCCCGGTGATAATCGCATCTTCAGGCGCGACGTAGGTCGTCAGCACCTTGGCCGAAAACTGTTGCGAGCCGATTTCAAGTACCACATCGGTAAAGGTCCCACCAATATCGACGCCCATGCGTATCGAAGTCTCTTTCAATTGCAGCACCTATATAACCAGCTATCTCTGAAAGCCGATTTTAAAACGAGGTGACAGATAAGATCCAACTATTTAACTACCTGGTATCAAGTTTGAAATGTTGTATATCGTTAATGCAGCTGAAATTGACGCTAAATCCAGATACTAAAAGCCTTTTGGCTCTAGATCACTCATAATTGGTCTCATTTCAAGGAACAACTTAATGACTATTAGAAAATCAACCCTGTTAACTGCGGTATTGCTTGTCGCGGTCTCAGTTTCAGCGCAGTCGGCACCGGAAGGCATCACCTCGGGTCCACAACTACAAAAACAGGCCGAATCGGTAACCACGGATATCAGTACCCAGGCGTTAAAAAATATGCTCAATGAGGAACTGGAAATGGTACTGATTGACATCCGCTCAACGGATGAAGTCAGCAACATGGGCGGCACTATCGATGCCATTCAAAACTCGGTCATTCCTCGCGGCTGGCTCGAATTTCGCGCCTCAAAGGTTGCGCAGAATAAAGACACCCCCATCGTGGTTTATTGCGGCGCTGGGTTTCGTAGCCCACTGGCGGCAAAAACGCTACAGGACATGGGATATACCAACGTAAAGAATTATTCAGCCGGGTTCCTTGGCTGGCGTAAAGCAGGATTGCCGATCAAGTAATCATCGACCTGGCATGCCAGGGAAGGCATTCGAACAATTTCTACTAGCCGGCATTTCTCACTACTAAAGTTGGCGAGAAATGCAGATTAGTGTTTTGCACTGAACAGGTTGCGCATCGTCGGTAATTTAAATCAATACCGACACTGTTTGCCGGGATCAACGCACGATATCCTTAACCGCAAACCCGCTACCGCTAACGACTTCCCCCTCGGAATATCCGTCCTCAACTTCGATCAACTTGATGGTTCCGACCTTTTTGTATTTAATCTTGATTACCTTTCCGGTTTCCGGATCCTTGATTTCCTTCTTTTTGCGTGAAATCGTGATTAGCTGGCCCACTTTATAACTGGCGCCTAAACCCTTGTTCAGCGTGATGATATTACCATCGACATCGGCGACCAACACAGGGGTAACCGGTTTTTCCGCAGCGATGTGGCGCGCCTTGAACCTGGTCTTACCCATACTCTTGGCAATTTTTTTGATCGCTCCGCGCATGGCCTTAGTCGCCTTTTTTTCATCGAAACTCTCACCTGCGCTAAATCCAAACCCACTGAGACTGACCGACGACTCGTCGTCGCTGGCATCTTTGGCAAACACGATCTCTCCCGTATTGACGTCGATGACCCGGATATCGACAGCGGCACTATACCCTTTCTTTCCAACACTGACTCCAAATCCACTGCCTCCGGACTTGCTCCGACCGTATTCAGTGACCGCCCCGGTGACGATAAACTGGGCCCCCAGCAATCGGCCAATCTCGGCAGCAGTGGATTGGTCAAAACGGGTAGGATTATTGCTGAGATTTTGCTCGCTGACGATATTGGCGAGCTTGTCACGTTCGATAATTGCGTATTTGGTTCGTTTCACCAATGCCGAAGCCAGCATATCCGATGCGCCGGCGCCCAGTCGCCAGCCGCCGTGGGAGGTCTTGTTTTCGAAGTCCATTATTGCAATACGTATCTCTGCCTGCGCCCCATTGACACCCAACAGCAGGCCGGCGATCAGCGCAACGGCTATTCTGGTTACAATTTTCATGATCGAGCCCCCATTTCGTTGTATTTAAAATTTATCGAATAGAAAAACCTTTTAAAAATGCTTTGGCGAATCGCTTGAGCATTTTTTGGTCAACAGTCCTGCTTTTAAACGATAGCGCCTGATTGTCGATGGGAACGTAAATCGTAATGTCATTGTTTTGTGCGATTATAAAACCTTTATGTTTGCCGACGCGGGTCTGCTTTCCAGCGACACCAATTACTGTTTGCATCATCGCTGCACCCTGTCCGCCGCTAAGCGTCACATCGATAACCTGATCGCCTTTTCGATACTTGCGTTCCATTTGTGAGAAGCCAAGCGCATTTTGCTGGCGCAGTGGTTCTCCGGTGAATTCGAGAATCTCATCGGCAAATGCGGCAGCGGCTAACTGCTCACCCATCTGCGCCATCTCGTCTCGGCAAAGACCAATTAATTCAATCGCGCCTTTGAGATCACCTTCTCTGTATAATTCCAGCCCGTCGGTACAGCTTTCAACCGGATTGACATCGAGCTCATTCTCCAGGGACGAAATATCTACCGCCGCTATTGACGGACTGGTGCTCAACCCACCCATAAGTAACACTACAATAGATTTGATATTCATTATTCCCCTTGGGTTATGGTAAATTGACAAGTCCTGTATTATACATGCACCAAACAGCTGCGAGATCTCGAACCGCACCCCATTCAGCATTCAAATTTTTATTAATCCTGAAAACCCGGGGCTGCATTGGCCTGCCTGATATTCTATAGATCTCAATTTAACGACTTTTCATGCCAAGTCAAATTGGCACTGGAAACTTACACAATCATAATTCCAATAGCCAGTTAACTGTAAGAGAGTATATTGAAGATACTACAATTTCTCGGTGGCTAACAAGCGGCGGCTTTGCTGCGCTCCGGAAACGCCAACACCATCAGGAAAGCAAACAGATAAACGCCGCTATATATTCCGAAGCAGAGTCTGTTCTGCGACAGCAGGCTCGCCGGGGATTGGTCGCCAAGAAAAGTTGAGATAATGGTGATTCCTCCAATGCCACCCAGGTATCGCATCGTCGATAACACGCCCGAGGCGACACCGCTTTGTTCGACAGTAACCGCGGACAAAGCAGCGGACTGAACCGGACCCGATACTATTCCGATTCCGCCGCCCACCAGGGCCAGGGAAATCAACATCCACAAAATCGAGTTCGGGCCGGTAGTGGCGAACAATATAACCATCCCCAGGAGGCTAACCAGCAGACCACCCAGCACTGTCGGGCGGGTACCGATACGCTCTGATAATCGTCCGCCTACCGGAGCTAAAAACACCATGAACAGGGTTAAGGTAAGTAATATCTGTCCTATCGTTCCCACATCGACCCGGTACCATCCCCCAAGTAGAAATGGGAGCTGGAATAACAGTGCATACATCCCCAGATTTTGCAGTCCAACCACGGTGCCGCCGATCACAAACGGCACACTTCGAAACAATTGAAGGTCGATGAGCGGTTCCGGCACTCGTCGTTCCCATTGTACAAAAGCGAAAGTACCTGTACCGGCTAGGACAATTGATACCAGGGACCAGGGACCACCTGCTTTCAATCCGATCACCAGAACACCCAGACTGAAAGCAAGCAAACCCATCCCGGTGAAATCAAAATCAGGGTGCGTCCTGGGCCTATGGGGCTTTACGCGATCATAGGAAGTATCGCTTTGAACCAGCACCCAGGACAAAATCAGAATCGGCAAATTTACCAGAAAAATCGCCTCCCAACCGAAGTGCCGGGTCAAAATTCCACCGACCAGGGGACCGATTGCCGCCGAGGTTCCCAACATCGCCCCGAAATAACCAAAAGCCCGGGCCCGCTGGGCTTCAGCGATGACAACTCGTAACAGCGCCATCGCATTTGGCATCAGCATCGCACCGCCCGCCGCCATAAGGACGCGTGAGGCCGCCACCGCGGATATTGTCGGAGCAAAAGTTGCTATCAAAACTCCGAGGGCAAACAAGCTCAGTCCGATCCCGAATGCACGGCGCCGGCCCAGCATGTCGCCGAGCTTTCCTGCCGGGCTTAGCAGGATAATGTTGACCAACAGGTAAGAAGTGACCAGCCACAAGGTGAGGTTGCCCGGGTCGACCTGAAATGTCTGTCCGATCTCCGGTAAGGCCACTGCAATCATGGTGGAGTTGAGCGGGATTAGCGCCGCACCGAGTACGATCGCAGCAATAAATCGACGGGGGGGGTGTTGAGCGGGGGGGAGGGGGCCAGGAAGCGGCGCGTGGGAAAGCAGCGCAAAAAAAGGTTGTGTGGGGGGGGGGCCCCCCGGCGCGGGCGGGGCCCGCCCATAGGGTCGCCCAATTTGGGGGGCAGGGGGGGGGGGGGG
>CAZAVY010000003.1:0-65110 GCA_964488685.1 uncultured Gammaproteobacteria bacterium | reverse complement strand
TATAGAGAACGGGCTTGTTCAACACCGGGATAAGATCGTGGATCGCTTCGCGATCTATCCTTGTTCGTTAGGCAAATTTTTCAATGTGACGAGCCGGGCGAATTGACTTTATTTCCTTTGCCTCTGTTTTTCTCGCTTTATATAAATCACAGCGCAACTGCAGACTTAACCAGAAATCTTCAGACAGCCCGAAGAATTTTGCTAAACGTAATGCCGTGCTTGGCGTAACACCTCTTTTCTGGTTTATGATTTCATTGACCCTTTGGTAAGGAACATGAATTGCATCGGCTAATTCCCGCTGGGTAATTCCCATAGGCTCTAGAAATTCTGCCAATAGCATATCGCCTGGGTGAGTGGGTTCTCGATTTGTAGGGATACGTACCATAATTACACCTCTAATGATAATCAGTTACTTCAACATCGCAGGGGCCAGCAACACTCCAAACAAAGCAAATACGATATTGCTCATTGATTCGAATACAGTATTGGCCCCGTCTATCACCGCTTAGCAACTCTAGATGATTTCCAGGCGGGACTGTAAGTTCTTCCAAATTTTGAACGGAATCGAGTTGATCCAACTTTCTCGACATAACCCTCCATAGAGCTCGAGGACAGGTTTTCCTGGCTTGTTTACTATTTATGCCGTTAAACAGGTCTTCAGAGGCACCATCTTTAAACGATGATATCATTGTCACATGATAGCACGGATACCATGTTATTCAACTCCTATTCGCCAAACTGAAGAGTATCGTAGAGGGGCGTAAACGCTGGCGCCACCTGGATCAGCGCTGCCACTTTTTCGAAATGCGATGGAAGCCCAATAGTTGGCAAAGAAAACAGCGATTTGTTTTCATTCGTACCCGCAACCGTAAACAGCACAAAGAGCCGCTTCAACTGGATATGTTCATTCCTTACGGGTATGGCCATGACTTCAAGGTAGTCGTCACCAACAAACGCCTCAGCGCCAAAAAAGCGTTGGCCTTTCACAATGGTCGCGGTAGCCAGGAAGGTATATTCGCCGAGTTGAAATCGAAGGCGCAGATGGACTACATCCCCACCCGCCGTCAGGCTGGCAACCAGGTTTACCTACTCGCGGCAATGCTGGCGCATAACCTCAGCCGGGAAATGCAGATGGTGGCGAACAACCGGCAACGTGGTACCACCGAAAAACCTGCGCCATTGTGGTAATTCACTCAGCTCGGTACGTTACGGCGTAAGCTGATTCAACGCGCCGGTCGGTTGACCAGGCCTCAGCGAAAACTCACGCTGGCGATGAGCGCAAATCCAACCCTGAAATCAGAGTTGTTGCATTACCTGAACGCGCTCAAGCAAGCAGCATGAATTCGATTTGGCCAGAATTTATGCAATGATTGGGTTAAGTAAGCGTTAATATGATATTTGACCCCTTTAGGGGTGGCAGGGTTCCATAGATGGCAGTGCCAATTAAACATAGCCACGCCCGGAATGCTATGTTAGATTCGATCACCTGATCGACGAGATTTTTTCAAATGACTCGAAAACACTTACGGAAAAATGAGGGTATACAACGCTGGCGATAGTAATCGCGAGCTTTCGTAGTTTGCCCCCTGTTTTCTGTTAGTCCGTTTTAGGAGTCACCCGTGAATTTCCAGCAATTCAATCAATCAAGGCACGGTTACAACCGCATTCCGTTGGTGCGTGAAATATTTGCCGATCTCGATACCCCGTTAAGTACCTACCTGAAGCTCGCCGATGAGCCTTACACCTACCTGTTCGAATCGGTACAGGGCGGCGAGAAATGGGGTCGTTACTCGATCATCGGCATGGCCTGCAGTACGCGCATAAAAGTATTCGGCAAGCGAGTGCTACTGGAGGTTGACGGTCAAATCGCCAGTGAACAGCAAACCGATGATCCACTGCAGTATATCGAGGACTATCTGAATTCCTTCAAGGTAGCTGAGGCTGAATGTTTACCCAAGTTTCATGGCGGCCTGGTCGGCTATTTCAGCTATGACACGATTCGATACATCGAGCCCAAACTCGCCAATTGCCCCAATCCCGACAAGCATGAAACGCCGGACATTCTGCTAATGCTCAGCGACAAGCTGGTGGTCTTCGACAACCTGTCTTCGCGCATGTTTTTAATCGTGCACGTCGAGACTTCCGCTAACAATGCGTGGCAGGAGGGTCAGCAGCAACTCGACGATCTCGAGGCAAAGCTGCACAGGGTTCGACTCGATACCGGCACCGGTTCCCGGCAACAGATCGTGCGGGAACAGGATTTTACTTCCGAGTTTACCCAACAGGGTTTCGAGGACGCGGTTGAAAAGGCGCGACAATACATCATCGATGGTGATGCGATGCAAATCGTGCTATCACAGCGGCTCTCGATTCCATACAGGTCGGCACCGATCGACCTGTACCGCGCCTTGCGCAGTCTCAATCCGTCACCTTATCTGTATTACATGAACCTTGGTGATCATCACGTGGTGGGTTCGTCGCCTGAAATCCTGGTGCGACTTGAAGATGAAGCGGTTACGGTAAGGCCGATCGCCGGAACCCGGCCCCGGGGTAAAACTGCGCAAGCCGATCTTGAACTCGAACGCGAGTTACTGAGTGATCCGAAGGAACTCGCCGAGCACCTGATGCTGATCGATCTCGGGCGGAATGACGCGGGTCGGGTCAGCCAGGTGGGTAGCGTCAGATTAACCGAGAAAATGATCGTGGAGCGCTACTCGCATGTCATGCACATTGTCTCCAATGTCGAGGGCCGGATCAAACCCGAATTGTCGGCATTTGACGTGTTGCGCGCAACCTTCCCGGCCGGAACCGTTTCCGGAGCCCCGAAAATCAGGGCGATGGAAATTATCGATGAGCTCGAACCGGTTAAGCGCGGCATTTATTCAGGCGCGGTAGGCTACATTTCCTGGAGCGGCAACATGGATACCGCGATCGCCATTCGAACGGCGGTGATCAAGGACGAAAAGCTCTACATCCAGGTAGGTGCCGGAATTGTCTATGATTCGGTTGCTGAGAATGAATGGGCCGAAACCATGAACAAGGGGCGCGCGATCTTTCGCGCCGTGGCGCTGGCCGAAGCGGGCCTGCCATCGCGAGATCCCTGTGACGAGGGTGAGAAATCATGAAAGTCCTGATGATCGACAATTATGATTCCTTTACTTATAACCTGGTGCAATTCCTGGGTGAGCTGGGAGCCGAGGTTGAAGTCATACGTAACGACCAGATTGGGATCGATGAAATCCTTGCTTCGAATGCAACTCATATCATGCTGTCGCCGGGCCCTTGCACGCCGAATGAAGCCGGCATATCGATGGCAGTAATCGAAGCTCTGGCCGGACAAAAACCAATCCTGGGAGTGTGTCTCGGGCACCAGAGCATCGGCCAGGTTTACGGGGGGGGGATCGTGCACGCCGGTGAAATCATGCACGGTAAAACATCGCAGATTTTCCACCGCGGAGTCGGGGTGTTCGCCGGTTTACCCTGTCCATTTATCGCGACACGCTACCACTCGCTGGTGATTGACAAGGACAGTTTTCCCGACTGTCTGGAGCGAACCGCGTGGACCGAAGACGAGGATGGTAAACTCGACCAAATCATGGGGTTGCGCCACCGGGAACTTGCAATCGAGGGGGTTCAGTTTCATCCCGAATCGATTCTGACCGAGCACGGCCACAGCTTGTTACAAAATTTTTTACAACCGACATGCAGGCAGGGGGAGTAATGGAAATACAGGCAGCAATTAAAGCGGTAATCGCCGGCCGCGATCTGAGCGGTGACGAAATGAGTTCGGTGATGCTGCAAATCATGACCGGGGAATGTACAGCGTCCCAGATTGGCGGTTTCCTGGTTGGGTTGCGCATCAAAGGCGAGTCGGTAGATGAAATTTCGGCGGCGGCAAAAGTCATGCGTGAACTGTCCACCCGGGTTGAAGTCAGTGGCGACCACCTGGTCGACACCTGTGGTACCGGCGGTGATTCGTCCGCAAGTTTCAACATCTCGACCGCGAGCGCAATCGTTGCTGCGGCGGCCGGCGCGCAGGTGGCCAAGCATGGGAATCGTTCCATGACCAGCAACTCCGGCAGTGCCGACGTGCTGGAAGTTGCCGGCGTCAAGCTCGATATTTCACCCCGGCAGGTGGCGCAGTGCATCGAGCAGGTCGGGGTCGGCTTTATGTTTGCACCCGCACATCACGGTGCCATGAAACATGCTATCGGTCCGCGCAAGGAGATGGCGGTGCGAACTATTTTCAACCTGCTGGGCCCGTTGACCAACCCGGCCGGCGCCCCAAACCAGATTATCGGAGTATTCGATGGTGAACTGGTGGAACCACTTGCGCAGGTGTTGAATCAGCTGGGGAGCCGACATGTCATGGTGGTGCATGCCGAGGACGGGATGGATGAAATCAGTATTTCGGCGCCGACAAGGGTGGCTGAACTGAAAAATGGAGCAGTCACCAGTTACACGGTTTCACCCGCAGACTTTGATATGGAGCAGGCTCCACTGGATCAGCTTCGGGTCGAATCCGCCGAACAAAGCCTGGCCACTATTCGCTCGGTGTTGTCGGATAACCCGGGTCCGGCGCGTGATATCGTTTGCCTCAACGCCGGGGCGGCAATTTATGTATCGGGTGTTGCCGAATCGCTTGAAGCAGGCGTCGAATCCGCGCGCACAGCGATTAGCAGTGGCAAGGCCGCCGAAGTACTGCAAAATCTGGTCGCCCGGACCAACGCCTGATGAGCGGGCCGAGAGCGGGCATCCTGAATCAAATTCTTGCGCGCAAGCAGCAGGAAATATCCGCGCGTCGGAAAGCTATATCAATTGACCAGCTACGACAGCAAGTCGAAGAGGTCTCGGCCCCGCGTGGATTCATCGCCGCTATGAAACGCCGGATTGAACGGGGTGAAGCGGCGGTGATCGCCGAGATCAAGAAGGCTTCACCCAGCAAGGGTGTCATTCGCGAGGATTTCGACGTGGTCGAAATTGCGAAGTCGTATCAAGCCGGCGGTGCCAGTTGCCTGTCGGTGTTGACCGACCATGATTTTTTCCAGGGGCATGAAGATTACCTGACCGCAGCCCGCAATGCCTGCGAGTTACCGGTCATCCGCAAGGATTTTATCGTCGATCCGTACCAGTTGATTGAATCGAGGGCAATCGGGGCCGACTGCATCCTGCTTATCGTCGCGGCGCTCGATGACGGGGCCTTGACAAGCCTGTACCGCGAAGCGAAATCGCTGGGTATGGATGTGCTGGTCGAGGTGCACGATCACAAAGAGCTCGAGCGCAGCTTAAAACTCGATCCGGACCTGGTTGGCATTAATAATCGTGATCTGCATACCTTCGATACCCGGCTCGACACCACGATTGAATTGCTGGGATCGATTCCCGAAGCTTGCCTGGTTGTCACCGAGAGCGGGATTCACAGTCGAGATGAGGTTGAACTGATGCGTCGCCACGCGGTGCACGCCTTTCTCGTCGGAGAGGCCTTCATGCGCGTTGCGGATCCGGGTCAGGGCCTGAAGCAGCTGTTTGGATAAGATCCTAACGCGTGCCGAAAACGACGATGGTTTTTCCGTGTGCCGTGATCAGGCCGTCTTCTTCCAGAGTCTTCATCACACGACCGGCCATCTCGCGGGAACAGCCGACTATTTTGGCAATTTCCTGACGGGTAATCTTGATTTGCATGCCATCGGGATGGGTGATTGCGTCGGGTTCGCGCGCCAGATCGAGCAAGGTGCGTGCGACACGTCCGGTTACATCCATAAACGCGAGGTTACTGACTTTACGGCTGGTATTGCGCAATCGACTGGCCAGTTGCGAAGACAGCTGGAACAGGATTTCGGGTGTTTCCCTGGCCAGCTGCATAAACTGGTTGTAGTGGATTTCCGCAACATCACAGATGGTTCGCGTGATGACCCAGGCGCTGCGTTTGGTGTCCTCCTCGAATAAACCCATTTCACCGAAGAAATCCCCGGGGTTGAGGTAGGCGAGCACGATTTCGTTACAGTCTTCATCTTCGATGACTACGCTCACCGAACCGTCGATGATATAGTACAGCGTCTCCGAATCGTCCCCCGCATGAATAATGGTACTGCGCGTTGCATACTTCTTGGTGTGGCAGTGACGCAGAAAGTTGTCAAGGGCCGGATTATTCTTGGGGATGACTTTTGTGATGGGGTTAACTGACATATTTTTATTTATCTGAACTCGATAGTACTAAACATACCATAAAAAACGCAATTCAACAGCAATAGGTAGTAACGATGAAGTGTAGAGTAAAATGGCTTGATCACATGTCTTTTGTCGGTGAATCGGATAGTGGCCACTCGGTTGTGATGGATGGCGCCGCCGATGCCGGCGGCAGAAATCTGGGTGTGCGTCCAATGGAAATGCTATTGCTGGGTCTGGGCGGCTGTACTGCATTCGACGTGGTTTCCATTTTGCACAAGTCCCGACAGCAAGTTGTTGATTGTGAAGTGGAGATCGAGGCCGAGCGCGCGCAAACGATTCCTAAAGTATTCACTAAAATTCATGTGCATTTTATCGTCAGTGGTCGCGATCTTGATCAGAATAAAGTTTCGAAGGCAGTGGATTTATCCGCAGACAAGTATTGCTCTGCCTCCCGCATGCTCGAAAAAGTCGCCGAAATCACCCACAGCTTCGGAATCGTCAACCGCGACTAGTCGTCCAGACCCAGATGGCACCTGCTTCAAAGTCGTCATACTTGCGCGGGTATGACTCAACTCCTTGAAAAGCTAGTGCCATTACATCCTGACCCCAACACTGCCCGAACATATACTTTAGGTTAGATTCGATATGCGGTGAAGGTCATGACCTTACTGATCAGTTGCATCGCGGCTTTGATTGGCGCCGGTAGTTCAGCAGCACCGGCACTGGCGGCGTTTTGCGCATGGCGCAGTTCATCCGCGCGCATGGTTTCGATGATCGAACGACTGCGCCGGTCCTGTTCGGGCAGGCTTTCGAGGTGACGCTCAAGATGAGAACAGACCTGCTGCTCGGTTTCCTTGACGAAACCCAGGCTCCACTTGTCACCAGCGGCACCTGCCAGGGCGCCGATGGAAAATGAACCCCAGTACCAGACACCGTCGAGCAGGCTACGGGGTTGATCGAGTTCGCCAAGTCGCCGCTGACACCAGTTCAGGTGTTCGTTTTCCTCTTCTGCGGCTTCAGTCATGGCCGCACTGAGCGCCTGTTTGCCTGCGGTCAACGCCTGGCCGCGATACAATCCCTGCGCGGCCACTTCACCGGCATTATTGACTCGCATCAATCCGGCGACATGCGTTTGTTCGCTGGCGGATAACTCGTCTTGATCGATATGATCCGCCGGATACGCTCGTTCGGCCGCTGGTGGGCGTAGATGACTGGTCTTGAGGCCGCGTTGCAGTTCATCGAGTAAACGATCAACAAAGCCGAGGTTGCGCATTTTGCCTCCGGGAAAACAGCTTAAATTCTTGCGGGAACACCCTTATTATCGGCTAAATCGGGACATTGTGCCAAGACTTGAAATATGCCTTTAAAAACAGGGTTTTACGCCTTGTCAAGCGCTTACTTATCCGTTAGTATTCGCGCCCTTTGTGAAAGAAGTCAACGCCTTAATCGGCAGCTTAATCAGGAATGGGTATGAAAACCTTCAGTGCAAAATCTGAAACGGTAAAACGTGACTGGTATGTCATTGATGCCACCGACAAGATACTGGGTCGCCTGTCGACCGAAGTTGCGCGTCGTTTACGCGGTAAACACAAGCCCGAGTATACACCACACGTCGATACCGGTGATTACATCATCGTCATCAACGCGGAAAAAATACGGGTCACCGGCAACAAGGAAAATGACAAGATGTATCATCATCACACCGGTTATATTGGCAGTCTGAAGTCGACCAATCTGTCGCAACTGCGTAAGGTTCATCCGGAAAGAATTATTCAGCATTCGGTTAAAGGCATGTTGCCAAAGAATGCCCTGGGTCGGGCAATGTTTAAAAAGCTGAAGGTATACGCAGGCGCGGCACACAGCCACGCTGCGCAACAACCCCAACCTCTCGAAATCTAACGGGTCAAAATATGGCAGTCGAACAATATTACGGTACCGGTCGTCGCAAGAGCTCGGCGGCGCGTGTTTATTTAAAGTCCGGTAGCGGCGCGATTACAATCAATAATCGGAGCATCGAAGAGTATTTCGGGCGTGAAACCTCACGCATGGTAGTACGCCAACCGTTGCAAACTGTCGAACTGATTGACAAGTTTGATATCAACGTCAGTGTATCCGGTGGCGGCCCCAGCGGTCAGGCCGGTGCGATTCGTCTCGGTATTACCCGCGCCCTGCTGAAATACGAC
Organism: uncultured Gammaproteobacteria bacterium; assembly: GCA_964488685.1. Lineage (GTDB taxonomy): Bacteria > Pseudomonadota > Gammaproteobacteria. The sequence goes on along the minus strand of CAZAVY010000003.1, from coordinate 56,759 downwards.
GAAACCTTCCGTGCCGCATTGCGTAAGGAAGGATTTGTGACCCGTGACGCGCGTGAAGTTGAACGCAAGAAGGTTGGTTTGCGCAAGGCCCGCCGTGGCGTTCAATTCTCCAAGCGTTAAACCAGAAATTCCCGATTACCCCAAAAGCCCGCTTTGTGCGGGCTTTTTTAATCCAGTTCCATTTGAGGAAATCTAACCCGAACCTTTCATAAACCTGCTCGCGCCCTGGCTTGACCTTTGTCTCTTCGGGAACCTTCCTCAGTCGGCCGTATCCATTGGTCCGACACTTCTTCGGAAATTCTCCCGAGAAAACTAAAGCCCTGCGCAATCATCGCGGCAGTTCATGAAATCTCCGGGCTAAGGAGCGGTGTAACGGACTACCCCGTCATCGGTGCCGAGGATAAGCACATCAGCAGGACGGTGGGCAAACAGACCCACGCAAACCACCCCTGCGATTTGATTGATACAGGATTCAAGGTCGAGCGCGTCGGAGATCCGCATTCCATGTAGATCGAGAATCTGGTTGCCGTTATCGGTAACAAAACCTTCCCTCAACCGTGGATCACCGCCCAGGTTTCCAAGTGCCGCAGCGACCAGTTCTCGTGCCATCGGGATAACCTCTACCGGTAGCGGGAAATCGCCCAGCGTATCCACCAGCTTGCTGTCGTCGGCAATGCAGACGAATTCGGCACTCGCCGACGCGACAATTTTTTCGCGGGTCAATGCGCCGCCACCACCCTTGATCAGTTGTAGCTGGTGATTGGATTCGTCGGCGCCATCGACATACAGGTCGAGTTTGCCGGCCTGATTCAGGTCGACCACCTTGAACCCGTGGCCACGTAAGCGGTTGCTGGAAGCTTCTGAACTGGAAACCGCAGCAGTGACCCTGGCGGCCATTTTATCAGCCAGCAGGTCGATAAAATGATTAACGGTGGAACCGGTGCCCACGCCGACGATAGCCCCGGGCTTGACGTAATCGATGGCAGCTTCGGCAGCAAGGCGTTTTTTTTCTTCGGGCGTCATGAATTTACCGGTTGCTTCGAGTGCGATCAATTATGATAATCCCCTGCAGTCCGCGCAAGCTGTTGTGCGGTTTTAGCGGTAAAATCCAGACATATTATATACGGGCTATGCGAAAAGAAAAATTTCTAGAAAAAGTGCTGACCGCGAGGGTATACGACATCGCCCGTGAAACCCCACTGGATTATATGCCGCGGATTTCCCGACGCTATGACAGCCAGGTCTACCTCAAGCGTGAAGATTTGCAGCCCGTGTTTTCATTCAAGTGTCGGGGCGCTTTCAACAAGATCTATCAGGAATTGCAGAAGAATCCCGGATTAAAGGGGGTGATTACCGCATCCGCCGGAAACCATGCCCAGGGCGTGGCACTGGCCGCTAAAAAACTCAACCTCAAAGCTACCATCGTCATGCCGACGACGACGCCGGATATCAAAATTGCGGCGGTCAGATCGTATGGCGCGAAGGCTGTATTAGAGGGTGAAAATTTCGATGCCGCGAAGGAATTTTGCTTAAAGCTGGCGAAGAAAGAACGCCTGGCGTTTATTCACCCGTTCGATGACTTCGACGTGATGGCGGGTCAGGGTACCATCGCTCATGAAATTATCCGTCAGCATCCGGGAAACATCGATGCGATATTCGTTGCCGTCGGTGGGGGTGGTTTGATTGGGGGTATCGCGGGTTTCATCAAGGCGGTCAAGCCGCAAATCATGATTATCGGGGTGGAACCGGACGATGCTGCCTGTTGTTACGAGGCGCTCAAGGCGGGGCGTCGCGTAATACTCAAGGAAGTCGGGATTTTCGCCGACGGGGTGGCGGTAAAACAGATTGGTAAAAAAAACTGGCCGATGATCAGGAATCTGGTCGATGACGTGATCACGGTATCGACCGATCAGATTTGTGCGGCAATCAAGGACACTTACGAAGACACCAGGGCCATATGTGAGCCCGCGGGCGCGTTGTCACTTGCGGGCCTGAAAAAATACGTGGAGACTCACGACCTACGGCAGCAAACCCTGGTGTCGATCAACGGTGGAGCCAACATGAACTTCGATCGTCTGCGGCATGTGTCCGAACGCGCCGAGCTCGGCGAGGATCGTGAAGCCCTGCTGGCGGTTGAGATTCCGGAGCGACCCGGAAGTTTCAGGAAATTATGTCAATTGATCGGCAATCGCTCGATAACCGAGTTCAACTATCGTTATGCCGACAGCGAGAAAGCATGCGTGTTTGCCGGAATTCAGCTTACCCGCGGCCTCGACGAAAAAAACTTGCTGATTGCCAAACTGACCGCGAAGGGCTACCGGGTAGTCGATATGACCGGCAACGAAGTCGCGAAGCTACATACCCGCTACATGATCGGGGGACATCCCGGTAGTAACGTCACTTCCGAGTTACTTTATCGCTTTCAGTTTCCGGAAAAGCCCGGCGCGTTATTAAATTTTTTGATGAAAGTGGGTACTCGATGGAATATTAGCCTGTTTCACTATCGTAACCACGGATCGAATTTTGGTCGTATCCTGATGGGATTCCAGGTCGAAAAAGGCGATGTCAGAGGCTTCAATGCGTTTCTTAAGAGCCTTAAAATACCTTACTGGAATGAGACTGAAAACGAGGCTTATCAGTTGTTCCTGAAATAACCCAACGCGGTGATTTCATCATAAACCCAATACTGGTTTGTTGGCATAAGTGCGGGAAAAATAACGAGTTAACTCCGGGTGAATATACCAACCACGGTGCCGTCGCAGATCTATCAACCTTGAACCAAAGGTCCAGGTGGGGTTATTGGCAACCCATCAGGCTCCCTGACTCGTCAGGCATGCACACCAGTGTTACACGGAAGTCCCCGAGATTGATAAATAGGCTCAAGGATTATGATGGATGCTAACGAACACCGCAGTCGGTATAAAACTACTATGGCTCGTTTTTGTCGAAATGTACAATTTAAATTTCTAATAGGAACTTAGTTTACTAATTACAGAAATAAGATGGAATGGCCATTGCCGATATAAAATCATCCCCGCGCCCTACGAAGTCATCCCCGCTTTCACGGGGATGACTATAAACACGCGGGATGACGTGCTTAGGTCTGCGGGGACGGCATGCCTAGGCCCGCGGGGTGGCATGCTTAAGTAAGTGTTATTTTTATCGGAATTAGATTTCCAATTGCCGGGCCTGTTCGAGGACCCGTGAGATTTTGCTTTCCAGGTCTTTCAGGCGCGGAGGCAGTTCCCGGCCAATTTGCTTGTCCAGGTTGCTGGTCTGCAACAGATCATTGGCCATGTTAAGTGCCGTAATGACCGCGATGCGCTCGGCACCCATGATATTGCCGCTGTCGCGAACCTCGCGCATTTTGTGATCGAGAAATTTGGCGGATTCGAGCAGTGCAGATTGTTCGCCGGAAGGGCAGGCTACCTTGTAATCCTTGTCGAGAATGGAAATGCTGATAGGTTGAGCGTCGGTCATGAGCCTAGTTCGAGTGATCGCAGGCGTGAAATCATCGCCTCAACCCGGCTGCGCGCCATTTCTGTTTTCTCGATTAACTGAGCACGTTCGCCAACCAGCTTGTCTTTTTGATTTCGCAGGCTGGTGTTTTCATTTTTCAGTGAACCGACAGTATCGATGAGCTCATCGATGCGTTGCTCAAGTTGCCTGAGGTCGTCTTCGGTATATGCGTTTTTATCTGAGTCCATAGCGTAATCATCGGGCCTTAGGTCGCACAGGTCAATATGCAGTTGTTTTTGTAGCCAGGTGCGGATGTTAGAATACAAAAATTATACTAATCTACGGGTATTCTACAATGCTTGATTTTGACAGCGTTCAGGCGGCGCTCGAAAGCCTTGGCGCGTCCGCCGGGGCAGCAGATTCGCATGGTACACTGTGTGCATTGTTGATTGATAATGCCGACCTTGCGACCTGGCTGGGGCACACGCTGGAGCAATTGCCGGAAAAGGGCAGCCTACTCGCAAGCGAGCAGATTGCTTTACTGGAGCAGCTATTCGACCAAACTCGCAAGCAACTGAATAACGAGGATTTCGATCTGGAACTGTTCTTGCCGGATGATACCGATGACTTCGATCTTCGCCTGTTGGGACTATCGACCTGGTGTCAGGTGTTTCTGTATGGTTTTGGGGTGGGCGGTATTGGCGCCGAAGATTCGCTGGACGATGATTCACGCGAGTGTTTGTCAGACCTGCTCGAAATTAGTAAGCTCAGCCACGACGCTGAAACCAGTGATGAAGTCGACAGGCAATATGCCGAGCTGGTCGAGCATGTGCGAATCGCGACACTGACGTTGAACCAATCCTCGAATCCGCGCAAGCCAGCGTCAACAGTACACTCGATCGAAAAGGGGTTTGATCCCTTATTTTACATTTTGAAGTCATACCCGCGTAAGCGGTTATCTTTTGCGGCTACGGAGGAATCTTTGTAAGATTCCCGCTCGCGAGGCTGTGTAAAACTCCGATCAATAGCAGCTAAGTACATTTTTCTCCCACATGCAATTTGATATTGGACAAATATTGACATGAGTTACCCACTTAACCTTCGAAACCGAAGATTAAATACATCCGAATTACCACTTCGAATTTTCGGAAATAGTTTTTACCCAGCCTCTTGCGCGGGAATGTCCTCAAACCTTAAAGTAAACTGTCCCCGGGTTTGCAGAATTAACGATGAGCACTAAATGAAGCCTACCGAGTTTAAACGCCGCCGTAACCAGTTGATGAAAATGATGGGTAGGAATACGATTGCGATTCTGCCTTCCGCTTCCGAAATCATTCGCAACCGCGATGCTCACTTCCCGTTTCGCCAGGATAGTGATTTCCTGTATCTGACCGGGTTTAACGAGCCCGATGCGGTGATGGTATTGATACCGGGACGCAAGCACGGTGAGTACATCCTGTTCTGCCGGGAAAAGGATCTACAGCAAGAGACCTGGAATGGACGTCGTGCGGGACAGGAGGGGGCGGTGGAAACCTTTGGCGCGGATGATTCGTTTCCGATTGACGATATCGATGACATTCTGCCCGGCATGCTGGAAGGGACTGACAGTATTTTCAATATAATGGGCCGCTATTCGGAGTTTGATCAACGCCTGATCGGTTGGGTAAGCCAAATCAAGGAGCAGTCCCGGGCCGGTTTGCATGTGCCTTCCGAATTCGTATCGTTGGATTACCTGCTGCACGATATGCGGCTTTTCAAAAGCCGGGAAGAACTTCGTATGATGCGCAAGGCGGCAGCGATCAATGTACGCGCGCACAAACGTGCGATGAAGCTGTGCACACCGGGCAAATACGAGTATCAAATTGCGGCCGAATTCGATCACGAGTATCGCAACAACAATGCAAATCATGCCTACCCGGCGATCGTCGGTGGCGGGGCCAACGGTTGTATTTTGCATTACACCGAAAATACCGATGAACTGAACGATGGTGATCTGCTGTTAATCGATGCCGGTTGCGAGGTGCAGGGTTATGCCTCGGATGTCACTCGTACCTTTCCGGTCAACGGCAAGTACTCGAATGCACAACGTGAAATTTACGACGTGGTATTGAAGGCTCACCAGGCGGCGGTTAAAAAGGTGATGCCGGGGAATCACTGGAACGATCCCCATAATGCCGCGGTGCGCGTAATCACCCGAGGCCTGGTGGAACTGAAACTGCTAAAAGGTAATGTTACCAGCCTCATCAAGGAACACGCTTATCGCAAGTTCTACATGCACCGTACCGGTCATTGGCTCGGGCTCGATGTTCACGATGTCGGTGATTACAAGGTGGGTGATCAATGGCGCCTGCTGGAGCCGGGAATGGTTTTGACGATCGAACCCGGAATTTACATTCCAGCCAGAACCCGGGGCGTAAATCGGAAGTGGTGGGATATCGGAATACGTATTGAAGACGACGTGCTGGTTACGCGCCAGGGCTATGATGTTTTGACCGAGGCTCTGCCGCGCAAAGCGCCCGAGATCGAAGCCCTGATGGCGAGTTGAATGCGTGATATTGCCATCATCGGCGGAGGACTGGTTGGTTTGTGCGCGGCGCTGGTATTGCAGCATACGGGACGTCGCGTTTCGATAGTTGAGGCGGGTAATCCCGATCGGGCGCAGGCCGATGGATTGAACGCACGCTCGATCGTGCTCTCTGCAAGCAGTGTGCAGGTTTTCAGGGCGCTGGGACTATGGGCACAGCTCGAAACACAGGCATCGCCGATCCGCAACATTCATATCTCATCCCGCGGCCGCTGGGGCGTGACCCGTTTGCGGGTTGAAGATTACCCGCTCGACGCGCTGGGTTATGTCATCGAAAATCAGCCGTTAAACCGCTGTCTGCTGGAAGCCGTAAAGGCTTCAAAAAAAATTCAACTGCTGCAGGGCGCAGAATTCGCATCGATCACGCAGGACGAAAACGTAACCATCGGCTATCGCAAGAATAAACGCGCGCATCGACTCGAAGCGAAGCTCGCGCTGATCGCCGACGGCGCGCGTTCACCGGCGCGTGCAGCGCTTGGCATCGGTCACCGAACTGTCGATTACGGCCAGGTGGTCGTTATCAGCAATGTCGAAGTCAGCAGGCCGCAAATCGACACTGCTTACGAACGATTTACCCCGCAGGGTCCGTTGGCAATGTTACCGCTGGGGGGCAAACGCTATGCCTGCGTATGGACGCTGGCTGCAGAAACCGCGGAACAGGTTTGCTCGCACCATGACGACCCGTTCAGCAGCGCCCTGCAACGGTGTTTTGGCTTTCGTCTCGGGCTGATCGAAGGCGTTGGCGAACGCTTTTCGATTCCGATCGAACGTACCCGTGCCGACTCGCTGCAGGCCGGGCGCTGCCTTTTGATCGGCAATGCCGCCAATGCATTACATCCGGTTGCCGGACAGAGTTTCAACCTGTCGCTACGCGATATCGCCTGTCTCCATGAATTGTTGTGTGAGCAGTCGCTGGCCGATCTCGATGGACCCGGCATCAGGGCGTTTGCGGACCGATACGAATCGCTGCGTTTAACAGAACAACGACAGGTGATTCGCTATGGTGACGCTCTGGTGACCCTGTTTTCAAACCAGTTGCCGCTGTTCGATCATGTTCGTGCCGCGGGCCTCGGCCTGCTCGATTTGATGCCGGCGCTGAAGAGGCAGGTTGCATTCGCGGGCATGGGCCTGACCTTCGGCGGCAATCGTTTGTTGCGGGGGCGTTTGTGAGTTCCGGCAAGTTTGATGTCGTTGTCGCCGGTGCCGGCATGGTTGGCGCCTGCACCGCGCTCGCATTGGCCGCCAGGGGCTTTCGGATTGCACTGCTTGAAGCGGTGGCACCGCAGCACCAAGATATAGCCCGGGATGATCCCTATGATTTACGCGTGTCGGCGATCAGTCCACGTTCGCGCGACATCCTGGAGCACCTGGGAATCTGGCAACAGCTCGATAGCAAACGGGTTTGTTATTACGAGCAAATGCATATCTGGCATCAACATGGTAACGCCAGCATCGCGTTTGATGCGGTCGATCTGGCGCGCGACAACCTCGGCGCCATCGTCGAAAATAGGTTGATTCAGCAAGCGCTCAACCGGGCCTGTGAGCGCCAGATGAATATCGAATGGTTCATGCCGGACCGGATCGAAGCCTTGCTCGAAAATCACCTGGGCGGCGTTGAATTGCGACTGGATTCGGGTCCTTGTCTGAGCGCAAATTTGTTGATCGCCGCCGAAGGACGCAGCTCACCGACGCGAAATCTGGCCGGATTCGAAGTGCAGGCAGGGCAGTACCAGCAGAGCGCAATTGTGGCAAATGTCGAGACCGAGCAGTCTCACCGTAGTACCGCCTGGCAGCGATTCCTTGCCACGGGCCCGCTGGCTTTCCTGCCACTGGCCAATGGGCAAAGCTCGATTGTCTGGTCCTGTGACAATGGCCTGGCGCAGCAGCTAGCCGGTGTTGGCGATGAAGAGTTTTGCGAGGCGCTCGGCGCCGCATTCGAGTTCAAGCTGGGACGGGTAAATGCCTGTAGTCGGCGCATCAGCTTCCCGCTTGGCTGGCACCATTGCGAACACTGGCTTAAAGGCCGGGTTTTGCTGGTTGGAGACGCTGCGCATTGCGTACATCCACTGGCCGGCCAGGGTGTCAACCTGGGTTTCAGTGATGTCGAATTGCTGGTGCGATTGGTGGGGGAGCGGGCCGATGTAATCTCGCAAAAGCAGTTACGACGGTTCCAGCGTCAGCGCAAAAGTGAAACCTGGGTTGCGGGCCAAAGTTTCAGCGCACTCAAATGGATCTATGGACTGGATCAGGAGTGGATTACCGGTTCGCGCAACCTGGGGATGAAAATTATCGACGCAATTCCCTGCCTGAAGCGCGCAATGATGGAAAAAGCGATCCAAAATATCACCTAAACCAGTAAAATCTGACCTTATTCAGGCATTTCTCCCGGTTTTATATCTGGTAGTGGCTGCTTAGAGCCTGTACCCTGTCATTTTATTATAAGCGCCAAATAATCATAATAATGTGGAAAGGAACGGGCATATTAGTCGCATTGGCGCTGGTGTGGACTATGCCGCAGGGAGCAATCGCTCAGGACACGCTGGAGGCTTTTACCTTCAACGTGGAGCGTTTCCATATAATCGGTGACAATCCGATTGGCGAGCTTGCTGACAGCATACTGGCCCCTTACACCGGCGATCAATTTGGACTCGAAGGTTTATCGGCTGCGCGCGATGCGCTCGAACAGGCGATAATCGCTGCCGGTTTCAACTTCCACCGGGTTTCAATGCCACCACAGGATTTATTCGAGGGCACGGTTCTACTTAAAGTGTCACGTTTTGCGATTGGCAGAATTGCGGTCGAAGGCAACCGGTTTTTCAACGACGACAATATTCTGAATTCGGTACCGGAGCTCAAAGCGGGCGATACCCCGAATACCAAACTGCTGTCACGCTCGTTGAAGATCGCCAACAATCATGCATCGAAGAGTACCGTGCTGCGATTCAAGGAAGGCACGGAAACCGACAGTATCGACGCGGTGCTGGCGGTCAAGGATCGCGATCCCCGGGTTTATTTCATCAGCCTCGATAACACCGGGCCCGAAGACGCCGAGGAATGGCGTACCACGCTGGGTTATCAGCATGGAAATTTATTCAACCGCGATCATGCCATCACCGCGACCCTGACAACCGCACCGGAAGATACGGATGCGACAACGCAGATCGGTATTAACTATCACATCCCGATGTATGAACATGGCGCCAGCGTCGACATCCTGTTTTCCGATTCGGATTCCGCGGGTGAAACCGGGGGCGATGATAGCGCGGGTCAGGGCATCGCACCCGGCACCGGGGGTGGTCAGGCGCTCGAGATAACCGGCGAGGGTCGGGTCTACGGGTTTTTTTACAACCGCCCGATGTTGACCGACGGTAGTTTCACTCATGCGTGGTCGGTCGGAGTTCAGCATAAGAACTTCGATAACAAGTCGGAATTCAATAATACCCAATTGAGCGGGGCCGATGTCGTTAGCCTACCGCTGGAACTGGGATATTCGTTCAGTCGCCAGAATCCCGGTAACAGTTTTTCCGGAAGTGTCACGCTGGTGCAGGAAATCGGCGATGACGACGACGAATACGATCAGGATCGACCCGAGGCGGAAAGTGGCTGGACAGCGTTGCGATTTGCGCTTTCCTTCGATCAGCTGTTTGCCGGGGAGTACCTGTTTCACGCCGGTTTCTCCGGGCAGCAAACCAGCGAGTTGTTGATTTCCGGTGAGCAGTTCGGGGTCGGCGGGGTGGGTACCCTGCGCGGTTTCGAAGAACGTTCGGTAACCGGTGATTCCGGTTACCAGTTGAGCCTCGAATTATGGTTTCCGCCAGTAACAGCTTACAATCTTCGCTTCCTGGTGTTCACGGATCTGGCCCATACCGAGTTTAACGACGGTGATCAGCCGGGTAATGATGGCGTCGACTTCGATGTTTCTTCCGCCGGAGTTGGCATGTTCTGGTCCTGGAAAGAAAATCTGAGCGTGAGTCTGAACTACGGTGTGATCGGAGACGGGGGTGGTCTGGATACCACGATTAATGAAGACGGAGACGACAAGCTCCACGTGAGCGCAGTCTATCGATTTTGAGGAACTGCATGAAAATTCTTAACAGGATAATAGTCGGTTTGCTGGGTGCAGGGCTTAGCCTCGCCAGCCTGGCAGCAGTTGAAGTCGGAGAAGTGACCTATTCGCGCGGGATTTTAAGCGGGCAGCTCGATGGTGAACAACCACGACTCATCGGCAAGGGTGTGGTGCTGCACAACGGTGAAACGCTCAATACCGGCAGCCGTGGCTTCGCCCTGATCAAGCTCGAGGATGGCACCCGGATGACGCTGCGGCCCAATACCACCTTCAAGATTGTAAACGTCAATACCCGGCAGGGTAATGAGAACGCGTTTTTGCGATTGATCCGGGGTGGGCTGCGAGCGTTCACCGGTTTCATCAGCAAGCGCAATCCGGATGCGTTTCGAATCAGTACCTCGGTCGCGACGATCGGTATTCGCGGTACCGAATTTGATGCGCGACTGTGCGAGGGCAATGAGTGCCAGCAAGAAGAAAATGCCACCCGGCAGGCGGCGCAGCGCGAGACCCGCGTGGTTGGCCGTATCGCCCTGCTGCAAGGTAAGGCGAGCGCAACCGAGGATGACCAGAATAGCCGGGTTCTGAGTGTTGGCGCCGCGGTTTATGAGCGCGATCAGATTCAAACCGGAATCAAGTCTTTTACCGTGATTGCCTTCAACGACAAGACCCGCGTAACCCTGTCTCCGAAAAGCGCGTTTCGCATCGAGGAACACGAATTCAAACCCGAGCAACCGGACGAGAACAACTCCTTCCTCAGGTTCCTGCAAGGTGGCTTACGGCTGGTAACCGGGGCCATCGGATTACTTAACCAGAAAGCGTTTCTGGTGGCCACACCGACGGCAACCATCGGCATCCGCGGCACCGGTTTTGATCTCGTATGCGAAGGTGCCTGTGTCAGCAGCAATGCGTTGCGGGATCCGGCGAATGATACCTTGCTGGGCAAGTTTCTGAATTTATTTGTAAAACCGGCCTACGCAATCGGCGATGGCAACGGTATGTACGCCAGGGTCTGGAGCGGCGCAATCGAGTTACAGCTCGGCAGCAGTTCGACCTTGTTGCAAAACGGCCGTACCGTTTACCTGCGAAACAATTTCAGCCCGCCGCTGTCGGTGCCGGATATCCCGCTAGGATTACGCTCCATGGGAGGAGCGCCTCGACCCGACAAGATCAGGATTCCGGAAGATTTGTTCAGCGAGTCCGACCCGGTCAGGATCGATCCGGGGCTTTATGTAAAAGTGGACAAGGGCGATGTCGCGGTTCGGGGCGTCGACGGTAATACGATTAATATTGGCGCCGGCGAAGTGGTCCTGGCGAATGCAGCCAAGGCAGTGCGGCTTGGTTTCGTGCCCGCGTTTCAGAAGTTTGACCGGTTCCCGAGCCCGGGCCAGATAACGGCGCAGTCGGAGCAAATGATGAACCTGTTCGGTGAAAAAGGCGCCGGCAAGGAAACCATGGAATGTACGGTTCAGTGAAGGTCCCTTCGCAATATCATGCAAGAACGGTTGCAGCAGGAGGCCGAAGACGGTAGTTTGTTAGGCCGTCGGTGAAACTTATGTTGAAACGAAGCGTAATACAGGTTGCCTCGATAGCCCTCGCTATCATCGGCAGCTGCGCGCTCGCAAATCCAAATGGTCCACAGGTGGTCAGTGGCACGGCGAGCTTCTCGCAGCCGAACGCCAACACCCTCAACGTCACCAATAGCCACAACGCGATCATCAACTGGCAGGGCTTCAACATCGGTGTCGGCCAGACCACTAATTTCATCCAGCCGAGCCGCGCCAGCGCGGTCATGAACCGGGTGCTGAGCAACAGCCCCACCAAAATCTACGGCAACCTCAATTCCAACGGCCAGGTGTTTTTGATCAACCAGCACGGGTTGATCATCGGCGCCGGTGCACAGATCAATACCGCCGGTTTTTACGGTTCCACTTTAAACATCACCAACGCGGATTTCCTCAACGGAAATCTGAAGTTCGAAGGCGGTGGTTTCGGCGGCATCATCAACCAGGGTTACATCCACGCAGGGCCGGGCGGTAATGTCGTACTGATCGCGCCGGACATCGAAAACGGCGGCGTAATCGAAGTCGACAACGGCCAGGTGGTGCTGGCCGCGGGCGAGTCGATCCGCATTACCAGCCTGAACGATGCCTCGATCGAATTCGATGTGCAATCGCATGACGACAACCGCATCATCAACCTCGGCGACATCATCGCCAGGCAGGGCGCGGCGCGGTTGTTCGCCGGCAACCTGACGCACAGCGGCACCATCAACGCGACCGGTATCGTGCAAAACGCAGACGGTAGCATCAGTCTCGTGGCCCGGCAGGATATCGAGGTCACGGCTAGCGCGATCCTCACTGCCAATGGTGACGAAGGCGGTAGCATTCTAGTACAGAGTCATCACGGCGATGTGTACTTCTCGGGCAACGCAAGCGCGCAGGGTGATACCCGCCAGGGCGGCAATATTCAGATACTGGGCGATCGCGTCGGATTGTTCGGCGATGCAAGCGTCAATGTGTCGGGTCGGACCGGTGGCGGCGAAGTATTAATCGGTGGCGCCTTCCAGGGGCAGGGTGACACCCAAACCGCGGCCCAGACCCAGGTTAGCAGCGGTGCCAGCATTCATGCCGATGCGATCGAATCGGGCAATGGCGGCAAGGTGATTGTCTGGGCCGATGACTACACCCTATTCCATGGTGTAGTCACTGCCAAAGGCGGTGAGATATCCGGTGATGGTGGCTTTATCGAAATCTCCGGCAAGCAGACGCTGAACTTCAACGGTTTTGTAGATGCCAGCGCGAATAACGGCCTATCGGGCACGGTACTGTTCGATCCACTCAGTGTAACCTTTGCAATCGGCGGTCTCACCACGCTTCCCGTAAACCCCTATACTTTTTTGACTGATCCGGGCCAGACGACGATATTTGACCCGTTTGCAATAACCGGTATTACAAATCTTGGCACTGATGTTGTTATTCAGGCCGATCGTGATATTACCATCAACAACGACATTATCACCGCGGAGGGCGGTGGCGGCGGTAATATAACTTTCCAGGCCGGCCAAAGCGTGTTTATCAATGCGAATATCTTCACCGATAACGGTAACCTGAGTATCACCGCGAATGACCCGGGTGCCAATATTACCAATCGTGGCGCCGGTGTTGCCGAGATAACCATGGCGCCGGGGACTTCCATTGATGCTGGAACCGGCAATATCGAGATAACGATGTCTATCGGTCCTTCTCCCGGTACTCTGAGTGGCGATATCACGCTGAACTCGCTGACTGCCAACCATGCGATTATCCGACAGGTTGGCGCAACCGCCGGTAGCGATATTCTTCAAATTGCCGGTGGCACTATCACCGCGAACTCGTTGTTTATCGATCATGATGGTCCGGCTAACGGCACTGTCGGAACTGTCGCGCTACCGCTAAACCTGGTCGTCGACAACCTGGGTGCGCACATTCACGAGTCCACCAATGCACCCAACGGCATTTATATCAATGCGCAGCCGAGGGTCAGTGTCGATGTTACGGTGGGCGGTACCTGTTACGGTACAGGTGCTGTGGGATTGGGATGCGATAGTTTTGGGCCTCATACAATTTTGGGTCTCGAGACAGTCAACGGCGGCAATATCAATTTGAATATCACCAGTGGCAGCCTGATTATTGCCGACCAGATTCGAATCGATGACGTGCAGGCTACTGGAAATGCCGGCAATATTTCCATAGTTTCCACCAACACGATTATCAGTAACACCAATATTTTCAACAACATTGTTGGTGGCACTGTCGATTTTAATACCCCGAACCCGATTTCGCTGACGGCGGGCACCTATGGCGGCACCTTCACCAGTTCCGGTGTCGGTAACCCCGTTGTCAACGGTAATGTGACTTTCGATAGATTTAATTTGGCCGTGACCAGCAGCCTGACGCTTGCGGGCGGCACCCTGGTGTTCGCAAGCGATGCGGCATTCGCCGGCGACTTCAATTTAACTGGCGGTGCGCTCGATGTGTCCGGCATCACCCTGTCGGTAACCGGCGCGTTCAACTGGTCCGCCGGCGCGTCGATTCAAGGCGGCGGCAGCGGGGTGCTGGACCTGTTTGGCAATACCACGGTCGGTGGCGCGGGGGTTCACAACGTCATCAATATCATCGTCAACAATACAGGCGCATTGACCCTGAACAGCTTGCTGCCCGGCGATTTCCAGCTTGAAAGCGGCAGTGTTTTCAACAATTTCGGCTCATTCGACCTACTCAACGACTCGGATCTGGGGACGGGTACCAGCGCGACCTTCAACAATACGGGCCTTTTTTCCAAGTCGGGTGGCCTGGGTACGTCGACGGTTAATTCGGCCGTGGCATTCATCAATACAGGTGCCGCGATCCAGGTCGATTCCGGCACCCTGGTAATAGCCAGTTTGCCGACCCTGACGCTCGATGCGGGCAGTACTTTATTTGGAAATGGAACCTACAGCGGCAATGTAGTTAACAATGGTGGCACTGTCGTTCCCGGTAACGCCGCTGCGATCGGGACCCTGACCATCATCGGGAATTTCACCAACACGCTCGGTAACGTCGTGATCGATATTCAAAATGGTGGCACTCCTGTCGCTGGTATCGATTACGACCTTTTACAGGTTCAGGGACAGGCCGATCTCGGGGGCAATTTGGTATTGCTGCCGGTTGCTGGATATACCGTATCCAACAACGATACTTTCGTACCGATTACTTACCTTACCCGAACCATGAATCAATTTGCCGCCATTGTAGGCATAGGCGGCGGGGCTGCGACGCCGACCTATACCGGCAATATTGGTACCACCGGTGACTTATCACTCACGTTAACCCCCGGCGGAGGTGTTGGTTTTTTCTGGACGATCATCGATGATCTGATCGCGTTCCTGGAGAACTTCGATAAACTGACGAAGGCGATAGCCAGCAATCAGCCCGAGGCCGAATCGGTCATGCAAGAACTATTAAATGTGGATGGTGATAAAGACAGTTTGTTAGTCTGTATATAGGGCTTTTATTTAAACCACGCAGGCTCTATCCTCTGTGCTCTTGGCGCCTGGGGCGCTGATCGGTTGGCGAGGCATGACCCATGGGAAACAAGACTCCACTCTACCGGTGTCATCTCGATGCCGGTGCCAGGCTCGTCGATTTTGCCGGCTGGGATATGCCCATCAACTATGGTTCGCAAATTACCGAGCACGAAGCGGTTCGCACCGATGCGGGGATGTTCGATGTTTCGCACATGACCGTTGTCGACGTCAATGGCAGCGACGCAAAAGCTTATCTGCAATATCTGCTCGCCAACGATGTCGCCAGGTTAACATTCACCGGTAAAGCGCTTTATAGCTGCATGCTTCACCCGCAGGGCGGCGTGATCGACGACCTGATCGTATATTACCTGCGGCACAACCTTTACCGGCTTGTGATTAATTCGGCGACGCGTGAAAAAGATCTGGCCTGGCTCGATCAACAGGCCCGGCAATACTCGAATCTCAGCGTAAAATTTCGTCATGATGTCGCAATGCTTGCGGTGCAAGGCCCCAGGGCGATAGACCGGGCCATCGAACTGTTTGCCGACTATCAACAACCGGCGTTGCAGCAATTGTCGCGTTTTCAGGGGGTGGAATTTGACGATTGCTTTGTCGCCCGCACCGGTTACACCGGTGAAGACGGTTTTGAAATCCTGATGCTGGGTGATCAAATTGCCGGCCTGTGGAATCGGTTGCTTGCAGCCGGTGTCGCACCCTGTGGTCTGGGCGCGCGCGACACCCTGCGCCTCGAAGCGGGCATGAACCTGTATGGCGCCGATATGGATGAATCAACCAGCCCGTTGGTTTCCGGTCTGGGCTGGACCGTCGCGATCGGGGATGAGCGTGAATTCATCGGTAAAAAGGCACTGCAGGCACAACAGGCTGCCGGTTTGCAGCAAAGTTTTGTCGGTCTGTTACTATTGGACAAAGGGGTGTTGCGCAGTCATTTGAAGGTGGTAACGACCGCGGGTGACGGTGAAATCACATCGGGAAGTTATTCGCCGACACTGCAGCGATCCATTGCGATGGCGAGAGTGCCGGCCGGTGTTGCCGGCCAGGTTCAGGTCGAGCTGCGCAACAAGTTGTTGAAAGCCGAAATTGTCAAGCTTCCCTTCGTGCGCGAAGGGAAATCCATGTTGATTGAAGGGGGTAACGATAAATGAGTGACGTACCATCAGAATTGAAGTTTTTGTCTACGCATGAATGGGTTCTGGTTGAAGATAAAATTGCGACCATCGGGGTTTCGGATCATGCCCAGGAATTGCTGGGAGACCTCGTCTATGTCGAATTACCTGAACAGGGTAGTACCGTGGCTGCAGGCGATTCGGTCGCGGTGATTGAATCGGTCAAGGCGGCATCCGACACCTATGCCCCGGTTTCCGGAGAAGTTATCGAGGTGAACGACGAGCTTGAAGGGTCGCCTGAAAAAATCAACAATGATCCTTATGGCGATGGCTGGATGTACAAGGTTTCGATGGAAGTTCTTGAAGAAGTTGAGGGTTTACTGGGCGCCGAAGCCTATATGGAAGTGATTGCCGACGAAGAATAGTCCCGGCAAAGCGCTATGAAAATCGCTGCGAGCCGGTATCAGGCAGGTGTCGATTAAATCAATCAGGGGTGATCGTGGCCTATAGTGGCAACAAGGGCTTTAATCGAATCATAAAGGCAGCCGGGTATTCATGGCAGGGCCTGTGTGCCGCCTATCGCCACGAAGAAGCATTTCGCCAGGAAATCTGGCTTTGTATTGTCATGATTCCGCTTGGACTCTACCTCGGTGACAATGGAATCGAGAAAGCCCTGCTGGTGTCTAGCGTAATGCTTTTGCCGTTGGTAGAAATCCTGAACTCCGCGCTGGAGGCCGTCGTCGATCGCCTGGGCGGGGAACAGCACGAACTTTCCGGGCGCGCCAAGGATATGGGTTCGGCCGCGGTCGCGATGGCAATGCTGATAATGGCGGTAGTCTGGTTCCTGGTGTTGTTTACTTGACGGGTTAACGCCTTGCGGGCGCGAGCTCCGCTAACACGGAATCGAGGTCGTAAAGGGGCATGCGGCAGCTAAAACCTTCGCAAATCCAGGCGCTGATTTTCTCGTCGCTGGTTTTTTGCGCGATTTCATCGGGCAGGCCGGCAGCAGCATCATATGGAATAAAATAAGCGGCCTGATCGGGTCTCAACCGCGGCAGTATCGATGCGCGCCAATTTCTCAGGCTGGCGGACTCGCCCCGCACAATAATTTGAAACGGCGGTTTGTGTACCGCTTCGAGCAGTGCCATGAAACTGGCGGCGTGGAAAGCAGCCTGGTTGATATTGTCGGCGACCGATTGCAACGCTTTTTCGGCGCTCTGGACAAAGACCTGATTGCCGATCAGCAGCCCGAGACGGTGTAAAGCCAGGGCCGCGACCGCATTACCGCTCGGCATCGCTTCATCCGGCCAGGACTTGGAGCGCTGGATTAATTTTTCGTGATCGCTGGCGGTGAAAAAGAACCCGCCATTTGTCTGATCGGCAAATCGCTCCAGTAGTTGCGTGGCGAGTTGGGTCGCAAACTCGAGATCGGCAGGGTTCCATTCGAATTGCAGGCAATCGAGCGTGGCCTGCAGCAGATGTGCGTAATCGTCGAGGTAGGCCGGCAGTTTTTTCCCGGAAGTGACGCTCAAGGCCAGCAGGCAACCGTCAAGCCAGCATTCCTTCTTAATCGACTGCAGGCATCGGTGCGCGATGTCGAAATAGTCCTGACGCATGAACACCCGGGCCGCGTTTGCGAGCCCGCGAATGACCAGTGCATTCCAGCTGGTCAAAACCTTGTTGTCGAGTCCGGGGCGGATGCGACCGGCGCGTACCGCCATCAGTCGCCGGCGTATGCGTTCGTGCTCCACCTCGTATTCCCGGTTATCGATGCCGAACCTGGCAATCACCTGCTGGGTATCGTGGTAACTGTGTAAATGCCATTCGCCTTCAAAGTTTGCCGCTTGATCGAGACCATAGCGAAAGGCAAATGCGGGGTAGGCATCGTCGCCTGTGATTGCTTCAACTTCGGTCGGCGTCCACAGGTAAAACCTGCCTTCGACGCCCTCCGAATCGGCGTCGAGGGCGGCGTAAAAGCTGCCGGCGTCGCTGCGCATTTCACCTTCGAGCCAGTTTACGATGCCATTGACCGCAGCCATGAACATAGCGTTCCCGGTCAGACTGTAAGCTTGAGCCATCACCTGCAACAACTGGCCGTTGTCGTACAGCATTTTTTCAAAATGCGGGATCATCCATTTGTCGTCCACCGAATAGCGGAAAAATCCGCCGCCGAGGTGATCCTGAATGCCACCCAGCGCGATCTGCTGCAAACTGAAGGTGATCGCGCGATAGACCGGGTCGTCGGGTGATTTGCCAAACGCCCGTGCCAGCGCCTGTAGCAAAATGGCGGGTTGCGGGAATTTTGGCGCCTGCCCAAAGCCTCCAAACTCGGAATCGTAGGTCTCGAGTAGCTGGGTATCAAATATTTCCAGGGCGCCGATATTCGCGCTCTGCCGGTTCTGATTCTCGCGCATCTCGATTTCGATCAGCGCCTGTTGAATAGCTTCGCCCTGTTGCTTTACCTCGTCGGGTTGTTGATGAAACACCCGGGCGATGCGCTCGAGTAGATCGCTGAACGAAATCATGCCGTATTTGGGTTTATCCGGGAAGTAGGTGCCTCCAAAGAAGGGTAGTTGATCACGCGGCGACAGGAACATGGTCAGAGGCCAACCGCCGGGACGGCGTGCGATCAGCTGATGCGCGTTCTGGTATATTCGATCGATATCCGGGCGTTCCTCACGATCTACCTTGATATTGACAAAGTGTTTATTCATCAGTGCGGCGGTTGCCGGGTCTTCGAAGGATTCATGCGCCATCACGTGACACCAGTGACAGGCAGAGTAACCGACCGATAGCAGGATTGGTTTGTTCTGTTCGAGTGCCAGATCGAGCGCTTGTTGCGACCAGGGCAACCAGTCAACGGGGTTATCAGCGTGCTGGCGCAGGTAGGGGCTCGATTCCAGGGCAAGCGCGTTAGACATGGTTGTGTTTCTGAATTATATCCGTGCAATAATAGCACCCTGATCAGGCATACTCATGAGTTTGAGTCAGCAAAATCCACAATGATTGCTTTTCCATCGATAGATCCGGTCGCGATTTCGCTTGGCCCGGTTAAAGTCCACTGGTATGGAATGATGTACCTGGTAGCCTTTGGCAGTGCCTGGTGGCTTGGCAAACTACGTGCCCGGCAAGGTCATTCCCCGGTAAAACCCGAACAGATCGGCGACCTCATTTTTTATGCTGCGCTGGGCGCCGTGCTGGGTGGGCGTATCGGATCGGTACTTTTTTATAACATTGACAGTTTTCTGCAAAACCCGTTGTATCTGTTAAAGATCTGGGAAGGTGGCATGTCTTTCCACGGGGGATTTATCGGCGTATTGGTAGCGATGGCGGCTTTCCGGCGCAGGCTGGGATGCGGGTTTTTAGAATTGACTGATTTTATCGCCCCGTTGGTGCCCCTGGGTCTGGCTGCGGGACGCTTCGGTAATTTTATCAATGCCGAACTCTGGGGCGCGCCGGGCAGAGTTCCCTGGGCTATGAAATTGTCCTGTGAACAATTTCCACCCGATCGCTATGTCGATTTCGCCGGACCGCTGTGTTTTAGTGCTCGCCACCCCACCCAGTTATACCAAATGATGCTCGAAGGGCTTTTATTGTTCGTGGCGTTGTGGCTTATATCTTCCAGGCCACGCCCGGTAATGACAGTTTCAGGTTATTTCCTGTTGCTATACGGGCTTGCTCGCAGCAGCGTAGAATTGATACGTTTACCGGATGCACATATCGGATACCTGATGAACACGGACTGGCTCACCCGGGGCATTGTATTATCGATTCCAATGATTATAGTTGGGGTTATTCTGCTGAAACTTGCAACCCGTAATAGCAAAAATGCACCAATATCTTGACCTGATGCGACATGTCCTCAATAACGGTAGCGAGAAAGGTGATCGTACCGGTACCGGCACGCTATCGGTGTTTGGTTACCAGATGCGCTTTGATTTAGGTCAGGGATTTCCGCTTGTCACCACAAAGAGACTCCATCTGCGTTCGATCATCCACGAACTTTTGTGGTTTTTACAGGGCGAAACCAATATTGCCTACCTGGCGCAAAACAAGGTTCGGATCTGGGATGAATGGGCGGACGAAAATGGCGATCTCGGGCCGGTTTATGGAGCGCAGTGGCGTTCGTGGCGCGCTGCAGATGGCCATGTCGTCGATCAAATCCAGCAACTGGTAAACAATATTCACGACAATCCGAATTCACGCCGGCTGATCGTAAGCGCCTGGAATGTGGGTGAAATAGAAAATATGGCGCTGCCGCCATGTCATGCGTTCTTCCAGTTCTATGTTGTCGATGGGTGCCTGTCCTGCCAGCTGTATCAGCGTAGCGCAGATATTTTCCTGGGGGTACCGTTTAACATCGCATCCTACGCCTTGCTGTTGATGATGGTTGCTCAGGTAACGGGGTTGAAGCCGGGAGATTTCGTGCATACCCTGGGTGATGCTCACCTCTACACCAATCACTTGTCGCAAGCTCGCCTGCAACTCGAGCGTGAACCGTTTGCGTTGCCGGCGATGGCGCTGAATTCAGAGGTAAAAGACCTGTTCGAGTTTAGTTTCGAAGACTTTGAGCTAAAAAACTACCGATGTCACGAGCACATCAAAGCGGCAGTCGCGGTATAATGCAGGCTAAAAAGATAAACCGGATAAAAAAACTAAATGAATCAACCTGCACAAAATAATATCGAGGTCGATGTCAAGACCCGATACATCGAAGACCAATCGAATCCCGAGCAAAACTACTATGTATTCGCCTACACGATCACGATTCAAAACAAGGGTAGTCAGAGTGCGCAACTTTTAACCCGCCACTGGGTTATCACCGATTCCAATCACAAGGTTCAGGAGGTGCGAGGCGACGGCGTGGTCGGCGAGCAACCGTTACTGAAACCCGGGGAGCAGTTCGTATACACTTCCGGCACCATGCTGGAAACCGCGGTCGGCACCATGAAAGGCAGTTACCAGATGCTGGCTGACGATGGCTCCCACTTCGATGCAACAATCAACGAGTTTATCCTGTCAATCCCCCGAGTACTGCATTAGATTTCGGCACCGTGGCTATCTATGCGATAGGCGATGTTCAGGGCTGTTACACCGAGCTCTGTCGTTTGCTCGAGAAAATTAATTTCGACTCTTCACGGGACAGCGTGTGGTTTTGTGGGGACCTCGTTAACCGTGGCCCGGAGTCGTTGCAAACACTGCGCCTGGTTAAATCCCTCGGCGACAGTGCACTGGTCGTGCTCGGCAATCATGATCTGCATTTGCTTGCACTGCATCACGGCGTTAAAAAGGTGCGTGATACCCGCAACCTGAAGAAAATACTCAAAAGCCCCGATCGTGATGAGTTGATTGACTGGTTACAGGTTCAGCCGCTGTTGCATTACGACCGGAACCAAAAAGCAGTCCTGGTGCATGCCGGTATCCACCCTGCCTGGGGTCTTAGTAAGGCGAGGAAACTGGCAGCCGAAGTTGAAGCGGTGTTACGCGGTAAAAATGCAGGCTGGTTTTTCGAAAAAATGTATGGAAACAAACCTGCTGCCTGGTCGGATGATCTAAAGGGCGCGCGCAGATTGCGCTTTATCACCAACGCTTTTACGCGCATGCGATTTTTTAAAACCAGGCACAAACTTGATTTCGTCGCAAATGGCAGCCCGCGCCAACACCTGCGCAGCGGACTGACTCCCTGGTACCAGATGCCGGTGAAACTGAGAAACGAGGTACGGGTTTATTTCGGGCATTGGTCAACCCTTCCGGTCGGTTGTTACGGGCGCTATTTCGCATTGGATGGGGGCTGTGTCTGGGGTGGGCACCTGGTGGCGCTACGCATCGATAATGAGGCGGAAGACTGGTATTTTGTCGATCCGCAGAATGTAAAGCCCGGTAAAAGCGCCAAAGGAAACTAAAAAATCGGTAAATTCGCTAAAAATTCAATAATTCCGAAAACTACCTGTCCTTCCCTCAGAGTTCGGTTTTTGAAAGGCCTGATTAATCGGTCGAACCCCAATGGTTCTTACTGTTGAGAGTCATACCCGCGGTTCCATAAAGTCATCACCGCGAAAGCGGGGATGTTGCAGAGATGGCGGTTTTGAGATTCCTGCTTTCGCGGGAATGACCGAGTTGTTGTACCGGGCAGATGGGTCTGATGTTATAAACTCAATTGCACGGGAATGACACTATGTTTATCAAGCGTTGTGACGCGTAGTTAAATCTATTCACATCGACAGGGGCGATGCCGCTGCGTTAATTAATTCACTTTTGCATCACGGTTAAGGGTTATTGCAATGTTTTTCGCTATTTTCAGTGAGTTAACAACTATAATTTTACCGGTAAGTCCTCCTTTAACGAGATAAATTTTGAACAAGAATCTACTGTTTAGTCTATTGTTGGCACTGTTGTCGTACACCACGTTCCAACCGGTGGTAAATGCCGCCACTATCGAATTGGTCCCATCCTCGAGGGTTATTCTGAAAATTACTGCGGGGATGTCGATCGATCAAATTATCGAGCGAGTCTATCCGAAAGATAAGGTTCTCTGGCCGCAGATCAAGCAAAAACTGATCGAAACAAACCCCTATTCATTTGTTCAGTATTCGGATCGATTGATACCCGGTGTGCGCTTGAAACTGGTGGATATCAAGCGAATCTACGAGCAGAAAGATTTGACACCCAGGATCAAAGTTGGTTTTGTCGCTCAGATGGGGGGTAAGGCGACCGCCCGGGATACCAATGGCAGGGTGCGGCTGTTGCAAATCAACTCGCAAATATTCGAGGGCGACCGGCTCGAAACCGAACCGGGTGCAAGCGTCTACATACTCATGGATGATACTGCCGAGATTCATTTGAAAGAAGACTCGGTGCTTAAGATTAGCGAGTACGTAATTACAACCGGCTATGACAACAGCAGCAGCAGTATTCTTGATTTGTTGCGCGGGGGTTTGCGTAAAATTACCGGGGCGATTGGAGATAGTGCGGTTGCCCATTACCAATTACAAACCGGTCTTGCGACGATTGGTATCCGGGGTACCGAGTATGTAATCAAATTGTGTAATGCCGATGATTGTACTCAGACCGTCAGTCGCAACCATCCTCGGGCAAAACTGCATGCGGTGGTTCTCGAAGGGTCGATTACGCTCACCACGAATGAAGAGATTCAAATTCTGATGGCGATGGGAGAGTACGGCACGGCAACCACGGAAACCTTGATTATTGAGGAAGAAGCGCCGCCGCCTGTCGGCTTCCTGGACGCGGAAGAAGTGCAAAAATTCAATGCTGGCATCCCGCAAAAAATGGTGGATCAGGATAAAGAGCAATCTTCAAATTCCTGGATGTGGATTGTTGGGCTGTTATTGCTTGCCGTGGGTTTGTAACTTGTCGCTGCAGTCAGATACTACCGGCGGGTTAGGGTTGCTGTAATGGGTTGCCGATCAAAGCCGAGCTTGCTTAACCGGGCAACTACTGAAACAAAACAGGCTTCAAGAGTCGCCGCTCTGCGCGGCGAAAGCGCCGGCGATTTCCAACAGGCTTTGAATCGTATACTGCCGGTTGCCCAATACTATGGGTTGATGCACCTGTACATAGCCTTCACGGAAAGGCACCAGTCGATTATTTTTTATTAGAAAGGTTCCGTTGGTCGAATCGAGGTCACGCAGGTACACCTCACCATTGATAACCTGAATTTCGGCGTGTTGTTTACTGACCGTCGGATCATTGATATAAATATGACCCTCCCTGCCGATAATGTAAGTTTTGCTATCCATTCGCTTTACTCCCGGGTTTAGATCTTTGTCCATATAGGGCTTCCCTCTTACTTGCGGGCGATTCAGTCTACCGCAAATAAATTCAAAATTCTCGCACAAATTTTATAAATGAATAGGCGAATGGATTGCTGTGATCCGCTTCAAAGTCTTCTCGATTTTTTTCCTTCCAATCATTCAAATCAAACTCCGGGAACCAGGTGTCACCCTCAAACACATGGTGGATCCGTGTGATATAGAGACCTGTCGCCTGGCCGATGGTTTGTCGATACAAACTCGAACCACCGATCAGCATCACTTCATCAACATCCCCCGCCAATGCCATGGCAGACCCGATACTGTCTGCCAGCTCGCAACCTTCGGCGGAAAATCCCGGGTCGCGGGTAATCACGATATTTTGTCGGCCGGGTAACGGTTTACCGATCGATTCGAAAGTTTTTCGGCCCATGATGATCGGTTTCCCCATGGTCGCGCGTTTGAAGTACGCGAGGTCCGCAGGCAGTTGCCACGGCAGGCTGTTACTGCGACCAATCAGGCGGTTGTCATCCATCGCAGCGATCAGGGAAAGACGAGTCATTCGATAAATGCGCTGCTTAATTTGGCGAAATCGGCGAGTGCAAGTTCTTCGGCGCGCAACCCGGGATCGATTTCGCATGCCTCGATCTGTTCCCGGGTAAAAATCGGTTTCAGTGAATTTGAAATTGTTTTTCGGCGTTGACTGAAAGCCATCTTTACAACCTTTGAAAAGTGGCTGTAGTCACCAACCTCATGCCGGGGACTGCTCAACGGGATCATGCGAATAACCGCAGAATCAACTTTCGGAGGCGGGCTGAAACATTCCGGTGCGACCTCCAAAAGGTACTGGCCATCGCATCGGTACTGGAGCATCACGGAAAGACGACCGTAATTGTCGTCTCCCGGGCTGGCAACAATTCGTAGCGCAACTTCCTTTTGCACCATGAAATGCATGTCCTGAATGTGTTGCACCGAATCAAGTAAATGAAACATGAGTGCTGTTGATATATTGTAAGGAAGATTACCGACCAATCGATAACGCTTGTCTCCGGGTAGACTGGATAGATTGAATTCAAGCACATCCGCATTGATAATCTCGAGCCGACCGAATTCGGTGGCTTTGCGTTGCAGGATTGGCACCAGATCGCGATCGATTTCGATCGCGAGAAGTATTTCGCAGCGTTGTAGCAAAGGGTAGGTCAACGCACCCTGTCCGGGACCAATCTCGATTATGTTCTCGCCGGGACGAGGATCCACCACACGCAGAATCGATTCGATAATATTTCGATCATGCAGGAAATGCTGGCCGAATCGTTTACGCGCCTGGTGCATTGCCGGATCCTCTGTGCTTCGCATTACGGGTCAGAGGATTTCTGACTGGTAGCCCACCTGGGAAATCGCAGAGTCGATTGCTGCGAACAAACTATCAGGTCTGGCCCCTGCGGTGCCGGCGAGGTCGAGCGCCGTGCCGTGATCGACCGAAGTGCGAATAATGGGCAGTCCAAGGGTGGTGTTGACGGCGTTGTGAAAACCGACATGTTTCAGCACCGGCAAACCCTGATCGTGATACATCGCCACTACCGCGTCGGCATCTGCCAACCCGTGACTGGTAAACAGGGTGTCGGCAGGGTAGGGCCCGCTGGTATTAATGCCCCTGGATTTAAGTGCATCTAGCGCCGGGATGATAATTTCGACTTCTTCGTGACCGAGATATCCATTTTCCCCGGCGTGTGGATTGAGGCCGCAGACCTTGATATGTGGATGTATTATGCCGAAGCGGTTACCTAGATCGCGATCAATAGTTTCGATGACCTCGCGGATGGTTTTTTCATCGATTGCATCTGCCACCTGTCGCAGGGGTAAATGGGTAGTCACCAGCGCAACTTTGAGCTGATCCACGATTAATAACATCACCGGCCTGGGCGATTTGCAGATTTCCGCCAGGTACTCGGTGTGACCGGTGAAGGCAACTCCGGCCCGGTTGATTATTTCCTTTTGTATCGGGGCGGTAACCATGGCGTCGAATTGGTTGTCCAGGCATGCCTGGCATGCTAT
This sequence comes from uncultured Gammaproteobacteria bacterium, assembly GCA_964488685.1. Taxonomy (GTDB): domain Bacteria; phylum Pseudomonadota; class Gammaproteobacteria. The sequence continues at coordinate 30,658 of CAZAVY010000003.1, read as the reverse complement.
TTCCAGAATCTTCAGAACATAGGGTACGTTGTCGCGATCGATCTGACCGGGGTTACAAGGCTGCAAAAGAGGTTGGTCGATGATCTCGATTTTTGTGGCGGAAGGTTTCGCGTCGGCATAAGTGACGAACTCAATTTTTGATCCCAGTGCCGTGGCTCGTGTTTGCAGCATTTCACGGTCGCCGATAACAACCAGGCGCGCATCAAACCTGCCGGGATCGATGCTAGCGATAATGTCCGGACCGATACCGGCAGGTTCTCCAGAGGTGATTATGATCCGGGGTAGGTACATCAGGATTCTTTAGGGAAACGAAACGTAAGCTTCATCTCTGAGATGGCGTTTCCAGAGATCAAACACTTCATTTCGCTTCTGTTGCAGCAGTTGCGAGAATATTTTATCGCGCTTGTTTTGCTCGGTCTCATCGATACTGCGCCGACCGGTAACTTCGATCAGGTGCCAGCCGAACTGACTGCGAATCGGCTGGCTGAGTTCGCCTTCTTTAAGTAGATTCACCGCGGTCTCATATTCCTTGACGGTTTTACCGGATTCCATCCACCCTATCTCCCCGCCGTCGGCGCCGGAAGCGTAGTCGACCGAGTAAAGTCTTGCCAGGCGCTCGAAATTTTCGCCATCCAGAATTCGCCGGCGAAAATCAAGCAGTCGATTGCGTGCTTCTTCCTCGGAAACCAGTTCGTTGGGTTTGATCAGTATGTGCCGACTACGGGTTTGCCGGGTAATTGTCTGCTCGAGGTCGCGTCGCTCATCGAGGTGGACGATATGAAATCCACTGGCACTACGAATCGGTCCGGCGTGACCGCCCGGCTCCATAACTAAAACCCGGGCGGTGAACAAGCTTGGAATTTCGGCCTTCTTGCGCCACCCCAGGTCACCACCCTGTAACGCGGTATCACCTGCAGAAAAGGTATTCGCCAGTTCATCGAACTGCGACCCCTGTTCGAGCTCGATCAAAATTTCTTCGGCGACTTTTTGTGCCTTGCTAACCTGCCGGGGAGTGGCGGCGTCGGGGAGTGCGATCAGTATATGCGACAGGCGATACTCGTAGCTGGTGTTATCTTCGTTGCTGAGTTTGATGAAATCATCAACTTCGGTATCGCTAATGTTAGTGTTGCGCTGGCTATATTGCCGGCCCAGAGTGCTAATGGTCATTTCAGCGCGGATAGTCTCTCGGTAATTGTCATAATCCAGACCGTCCACGATGAGCGTTTTTCGGTATTCCGACAGGCTTAAATTGTTTTTGCGCGCCAGGCCTTGCATGGCCTGGTTGAGTTGGCTGTCGGTTATCTTGATGCCTCGTCGATTCGCTTCCTGCAATAAAATGGCGTCGCTTATCAGGTTTTCGAGCACCTGACGCCGCAGCACGTCCGCGTCCGGGACCTTCCGATTTGACATGGTGAAGTCTGATTTTATCAGGTCAATTCGATCCTCCAGCTCGCGAACGGTAATAACGCTTTCATCCACGATAGCAACAATGGAGTCGAGTTTGATTTCTGCCGCGGCCACCGCTTGGATAAACGGCGATGCGCCGAGAATAGCAACTACTAGCAACAAAATTTTTGTCATCTACAACCTGCGATATTCAAAATTTCGGATAATAACCGGGGATAGCGTCCTGCAGCTGTCTGTCGACATCCTGACCTGCCTGACTCAAGCCCTTGAATGTGAATTCAAAGTATATACTGGAGTCGGTTTCGGCAAAGTCGTCTATTTCATCTCCAGTCTGCCCGGCCAGTATTTTAAGTCCCCAGCAACAGGATTCATAGTTTAATCCGAGTAAATGCTCAACGGGTTGGTCAAACAACAATGAACGATGATATTTGGCAACCACCGCCCAGCGCTCGTTAACCGGATAGACCACGGACAGCAGTGCCTGTTCGATTTCATCTTCGCTAAAATAGTAGCCGAAGTTTGCGGCAACGCCGCGATTGCTATAGCTAATCGATAAATTCCTTTCGCTCAGTTCACTCTGATCCTGGTCGTATACAAGGCGCGCTGAAAGGCCCAGACCGGGATAGGGCCAGATATCGAGTTCTGATATAAGGTCGGATTTGGAATCCTCGTCGACAACACCATCCAGGCTGACCCGGCGATCCTCGAAGAAGAAAATCTGGCCTATTCGCGCCCGTAGCAGTTCAGCACCGTTGTCATTGTCAAATATCCGGCTGGTAAGGCCGAAGGTGACCTGGTTTGCGTCTCCGATCCGATCGGCCCCGGTAAAACGATTGTTGGTGAACAGGTTACTGTAAGTTCTGGAATTCAGGGAGGTATCAAAATCAGGGATGTCGTCCTGGTCTTCAAATGGCGTATGAAGAAAGTAGAGCCTGGGTTCGAGCGTTTGCAGCCATTGATTTCCGGAACCGGCCTGACGTTCAAATATCAGTCCTGAGTCGAGGCTGAGGGTCGGCAATGCACGCGCAATAGAATTGCCATTCGGATTGTTGTCGAGCCGATAGTCGGTGAATGCGAGTTGCAGCCGAGGCTCGAAAAAATACCAGCTTTCGGCAGCTCTCCAGTTAACCGAAGATACGATGTGGGCACGGTTTCCGGTGACGCTGTCATCACGATCAAAACGCACCCATTCCATTTGTAGCGGTGTTTGCAGTGCTTCGATCCACGGTTCCGGATTCGCCTCGAGGGAAAGGCGCGGCAAACTATTGTAAGGTCGATTCCCGATTACAGTATCTTCATCCGGGGTCTGATAATCCTGAAATAAAAGTTCGCTATGCCATACCTCACCGTTGCCCGAGAAACTGATGCATCGTTCCAGGTGGCGTGTATTGTTGTACTCGGGAGCGACATTTTTAAAGTCGTCAAAAAAGTCTCTGTCCGAGACTTCCACCAGTAACAATTCAGCCTTAACCCGGTCGGAAAACCTTGCCTTGTGATGCCATTGCTGAAACCGGCGTGAATCATCCACCTCATCGTCATCGAGGTAGGATAAATCGAGCTGCCCCTGGTTGTTCTTGAGCAGGTAGCGATTTTCGGTATTGAGCTGCAGACCGCGATCACTAAAATAGACCGGCGTAATGGTCATATCGTAGTTGGGCGCGATATTCCAGTAAACAGGCAATACCACGGTTGTACCATTGGATTCATCGAAGCCTATGCTCGGGGTAAGAATACCCGACACCCGGCGGTCGTCTATCGGAAACTGGAAATAGGGTAAATACAGGAAAGGGACCTGCCTGAAATACAAAGTGGCATGTATTGCGGTGCCGCGCCCGGTCTCGGTGTTTATTTCCAGTTCACTGGCAGCTAGATGCCAGACGCTGTCGTCCGGATCGCAGGAGGTATAGGTAAGATCGCTGTAGAGACTGCGATACGGGTCGAGTTTCTCGATTTTGTCGGCCTGTCCGCGTGCGTGCTGATTTTGCAGTTCGAACTCAGGTTGTTCAAACAAGGCACTGTCGTTTTGATTGTCGATCCAGATTTGCGGACTCCACAGGCGGTAGTTTGGGTCGGCAAATACGACGTTTCCCCGGGCACTGATTTTCTCGGTCGATTTATCAAACAGGATGTCATCCGCATTTATTCGCTGGCGTTCCCGGGTGAGGCTGACATCACCGCTCAGATGAATCGATTCGCTGTCTTCACTGAGCAGGGTTTGTGCTTCGATCAGGGTTTCGTCCCCGGCGAGATTTTCGGTCTCGAGGAAGTTAAATGAAGGAATACGACACAGACTCCAGTCCTCGGCAGTGGAGCCGGGCTGATGAAACAGTGCAGTTATCAAACCTGCCAACAGGAAATGGCGTGAACGCAGCAAGATGGACCGGAAAATAATTACATTCTGTCACATTATCCTGTCCCGGTTAATCCCGGCTTAACACAATTCGATCGTGCTCGCTACGGACGAGACCCGGCGTCCGCAGAAATCATCCCCCGCCACCTAAAGAAGCCATCCCCAACCCTACCGAAGTCATCCCCGCTTTCGCGGGGGATGACCAGCAAAGCGCGGGGTTGCCTTCTCTTGGGTTCGGGGATGACTCGAATTTTGTTGAAGAAACAGATTTTCGGAAAATCAGGTTTCTGCGGATTTAAAAACTTCGGTGTCGGGGTGGAACGCGAACCATGCGAACCAGAATCCCTGGATGCCGGCAACTTCTTTACCGGACCTATCGGTAATGGTTATGCTGCGGTTTGCTGAATCCCAGTCAAAATTGAATTCGGAGCCGTTTACTGAATCGCTGAAGCGAGCTTTGCCCTGCTTTTCGAGTTCGATGAACGGATAGGCTTTGTAAACTCCGTCGATACCCAGTCCGACCACAATCTCTTTGGGATGATAGTTGTCGGGGGCTTCGTTGTTGACGGCGAAATAGATGGTTCGAGACGCTTCATACCCGGCGTAGGGATCTCGCTGATAGTCACGGGAATACCCCGTGTCGTCGGACAACACCAGGGAATCGGGGTGTTTTTCGAGCCAGTCGCGCCAGGTGGTGTGGCTGATGGGTATCCGGGTTAGTGGCTTACCGACCTGTTTACCTGAGATCGATTGACTCATAATTTGAGACCATAGCGATTCGGTATCGCGGTCATACAGCAAGACATCGCTATTATAGAGTAAACCCGATACGCCGAAGTCTGTCGGTTTTCCGTCGATGATCGCGTCGAAAGCAACCGCGGTACCACATAGCGGACAATAGGTAACCGCGAATCGTTGGCCATCAATGTCATCGTTGACGATTTCGTGCCAGTTAAGGATGGCGATGGGGTAAGCTCTCGACTGACCTTGCAGCGTTATACCGACGATACGATCGTTTGGCTCAAGATACTCAGCTTCCATCGCCGCGATCAGCTTCGGGCTGGACAGGGCCGGAATACCGTCGCGCGGCGGTCCGCCATGAAGTATCTCTTCGCGCGGCAGGATGGAGTTAGACAAATCGAAGCCATTGGAGGGTCCGGCAGAGGCGGCAAATTTGTAGACAAGAATGCCCAGTAGTAAGCCAACCAGCACTAGAATTCTGGCCTTTTTTGGTGGTATTAAGCCCATCTCAACCTCGTCGCCGGGTAGTTAAATCTTTGAGTGGAAAAACTGAAACTAATTCATTTATTTTACTCGGTTTAAAGCTAAGGGGGCAGCTTGACGGATCTGTGTATTCTATTTAGTCTGCCATCAATAAGCCGGAAGTTTCATAGATCTGCGCAAAGATCGCGCAGGATATTGATTTCACAAGGAACAACCGAAAGGAGTCCCGTATCCACGATCACCAGCGACCGAGACATTATTCCCCGTGGAATCAATAGATTAGCGAGCTTGCGCATGATTTATGAAATTCCGGATCAAATAACTCGTAAATAATCTCAGGAGCAATTATGAAATCAAGAGCTGCGGTCGCGTGGGAACCCAACAAGCCGCTTGAAATTGAAGAAGTTGAAGTGGCGGGTCCGTCGCAAGGTGAAGTCCTGTTGAAAGTGCACGCATCCGGGGTATGTCATACCGATGCCTTTACCCTGTCGGGTGAAGATCCTGAAGGCGCCTTTCCCGCCATTTTGGGGCATGAAGGAGGCTGCGAGGTAGTCGAGTGTGGTCCGGGTGTTAACGGTCTGAGCGTGGGCGATCATGTAATCCCGCTCTATATTCCCGAATGCGGTGAATCCACCTGTTCATTCTGTAGTTCCGATAAAACCAACCTGTGCCAGTCGATTGCCGCTACGGTCTGGACCGGTTTCATGCCCGACGGTACCCGTCGATTTACCCATAACGGAAAAGAACTCTATCACTACATGGGTTGCTCGACATTTTCCGAGTACACTGTTGTGCCTGAAATCGCGCTCGCAAAAATCAACAAGGCAGCGCCGCTGGACAAGGCTTGTTTACTCGGCTGCGGAGTAACCACTGGAATCGGTGCGGTATTGAATACGGCAAAGGTTGAAGCCGGTTCCTCGGTTGCGGTATTCGGTTTGGGAACCGTGGGTCTGTCGGCGGTTCAGGGTGCGGTTATGGCAAAGGCCGAACGTATTCTGGCGGTCGATATCAATCCTGATAAATGGGAAATGGCGAAATCCCTCGGTGCCACCGACTTCGTTAATCCCGGGGAAGTCGACGGCTCCCTGCCGGAGTATATCCAGGAAATGACCGGTGGTGGTGTCGATTACTCTTTCGAATGCATCGGTAACGTCAAGGTAATGCGGGACGCCCTGGAATGTACGCAAATGGGTTGGGGGGTTTCGACCATTATCGGGGTCGCGGGTGCCGGTGAGGAAATCAGGACTCGCCCTTTTAACCTCGTTGTCGGTCGGCGCTGGATCGGTACCGCATTCGGTGGTGTCAAGGGGCGCACCGAACTGCCGGGTATGGTAGATCAATATATGGATGGCAGGATTGAACTCGACAGCCTGGTGACCCATACCATGCCGCTGGAACAGATCAATACCGCGTTTGATTTGATGCATGAAGGCAAGAGCATTAAATCAGTCGTCATTTTTTCGGGCTGACTAAAAATGAAAGAAATCGAAAGCATCAAGGAAAGTGGTGGCTATCTGATCCGATACACTCACCAATCGGTTAGTTGCCGGTGCGAGATGACATTTTCGGTTTACCTGCCCCCTGGATCGAGACAGGCCAGGGTTCCCGCACTGTACTGGCTGTCGGGATTAACCTGCAGCGATGACAATGCGCGCACCAAGGGCGGGTTTCAACGCTTTGCCGCCAAACACGGAATTGCGGTGATTTTTCCGGATACCAGTCCACGCGGTGAAGCGGTTGCCGATGAACCCGAGCGCTACGATCTGGGCCAGGCCGCAGGGTTTTATGTCAACGCAACCCAAACTCCATGGACTCCGCACTTTAATATGTTCGACTACGTAACCGGCGAGTTACCCTCCCTGCTCGAGGCTAGGCTGCCGTTGATTCCAGGGGTTAAATCGGTTTCCGGACATTCGATGGGTGGACATGGTGCGCTGATCTGTGCACTCAAACTGCCCGATGCTTTTCGTTCGGTATCCGCGTTTTCTCCGATCACCAATCCCGTTAATTGTGATTGGGGCAAGGGCTGTTTCGGCGCCTATCTCGGTGACGACAGCACGGTCTGGGAAACTTATGATGCAACCTGCCTGGTACGGGACGGTGCAAGGGTTGGCGATATCCTGATCGACCAGGGGGAGGCTGACGAGTTTCTGCATCAAGGTCAGCTGTTGCCGGATAATTTTCAGGTCGCCTGCGATGCTGCGGATCAGTCGTTGAATCTGCGCATGCAACCCGGATACGATCACAGCTACCATTTCATCGCGAGTTTCATCGAGGATCACTTCGACTACCACGCCGGTTTCCTGAGGTAATTGTCATTCCCGCGCAAGCGGGAATCTCCTAACCCCGTACGGTGCGTGAACCGCGCAGCGTGCTGGCTGAGTTTGACGTCAAAATCGGCGACGATGTCGAAGTTCGTGTTTGGGACAGCACCGCGGAACTACGCTACCTGGTGTTACCACAGCGTCCGCCGCACAGCGGGGATATGAGCGAAGATGAATTGGCAGAGCGGGTGTCGCGTAATTCTATGATCGGTACCGACCGTGACCTGGGCGGGGCTTAGGGATTATGGATGGAATTCACGATCTCGGCGGTAAACTAAGGCTATGGTCCGATCGAAGTCGAGGCCGACGAATCCCCGTTTCACCATGACTGGGAAGGTCGGGAATGGGGGATAGCCCAGTGTGCCGGTACGCCGGGTATTACCATCGAATGGTGGCGCCATTGCCGTGAACTGATCATGCCCGGGGATTACCTCGCCCGGCCATACTTCGACTCCTGGGCGCAAACCGATTTTTCAACCTACATCGAGGCGGGCTGGAGCTCGCTGGGGGAAATCAATACCGGCAAACAGCCTGGCAATAGCGTCGCTCACCGGGCGCAAAATTGCAGACTAACCACTGTTCGCTTGCAGTAGCGGGATCTCGATCGTTTCGATCGTAAACCGAACCATTACCGGAAGCTTATTGTCGGGTGTGTAATCTCGAACGCTGAACCAACACGATCGCAAGTAAAGGCGCCAGCAATCCGATCAGCGCCACGCTAATTAACAGCCAGCCGAGTTCGCTGTAGTCGGCTACGGTTTGAACCGTGTCGGTTACACGATCGCGCACCTCCCGGGCCACCGTATAAACCTCGTTCAAATAGCGGGTGCCGAGACTCGATGCGGAAAGCGCCAGGTTGGTGAAGGATGCCATTACCGCGAAAAAGGTGGCTTTTAAATGCGGCGGTGCGTTTTGGGCGATCCAGGCCAACATCGGGATCATCGCGATCTGGCCCAGCGGGGATTCGAGTGCGACATCGATAATCGCAATAAAACGCGCGTCGACGATGTCACCGGTACGAGCCGCGGTCCATTCGTGGACGCCGTAGTAAAGCCCGATATTCGGCAACGCAAGAATTCCAGCCGCAATGGTCAGCAGCATTATGACGAAGGCGATGGATCGGGTTGCCATCATCGGTCGCAGCACGATCATCCCGAAAAGCGTTAGCATCGAGGCGATCAGTGACAATACGGAAAGAAACTGCTGATCGAAACCGAGAACATCGATTTCAAACCAGGCGACCCCCGGACCCGGCAACGGTGTCGCTCGGAATACGAAGATGATGACCGCGGTTCCCAGCAGCATATTTCGCATTTCCGGATCGAGCTCGAGCAGCAGGCGATGCATCAGGAATAATATGATGACCATCGAACCGATAAATATGATTTCCTGCGCAAACGCAACCTGGCTTATCCCCATGCCTAGCGTGAATACCGTAAATACCAGACTGCCACCGAGAATCCACCAGTTCGGCCGGATTTCCCCGGCGGGTGCAAACAGCAATTTATCGATGCTTGCATGATCGATGCCTTGCGCATGCAGGTGCCTGGCGCGACGCCGTAACAATATCGCCCCCAGTAGCACGCCGGATATCGACAGCAGGGGAATGGCCAGCGCCAACAGGTAGATATCGGCGTAGATCGCGATCTTTATTGCTTCGGTCATGTCTTCAACCCCGCTGAACATGGTGATGTTCAAAGCAGCGACGCCGGCCAGTCCTCCGATGATTGCGATACGGCCCAGGGTTTGCATCGTGGTGTGCATGACCTTGATTTTGCCATCGGAGTAGGATGCGCCATGTTCGTCCATCGTCGGCACCGCTTCGACGGTCATCGCATCTGCGACCACATCCTGTACCACGTAGCCGGTCGGTGCCAATAGGGTTGCTATAACAAACCATGCCTCGATCTTCAGAATTGCGTCCAGGGTATCGGTATGCGCGATAACCCCGTACATAATGAGAATGCTCAGGGTTATCAGGCTGGCGCCGATATAAACCAACAGCGCCTTACGGCGCCAGATCAGATCGACGAGGTGCCCTAGTGGCATTTTCAGCGTCCACGGAATGACCGCCCAGAATGCCAAACCGGCGAGGAAGTCGGCGGACAGGTCGAGGTAGTCCTTGATGAAAAAAGTACCGACGATCGCGGTCAGTCCCTGCACGCCGGCGGCAAGATAAATCATTAACGGTGGCAGGTACGACCAGCGAAACTGGCGCCCGAGATCCAGAAAGGTATCGTCGATCCAGCGCCAGACCGGATTATCGGTCATGTAATTCTCACCTTGAGATACTAGATAGCTGGTTATTATCACACGCCGAAGACACAGCGCAAATCATTAACAGAGGGGTACTAACCCGCATTTCTCACCACCTTTCTACTGCGACGGCACCCTGCCTGCATTTCTCTCGGTCAGAGCGCTTATTAACTCGGGCAGGGCAGGCGCATTTGCGGATCGTGAATTGGACGCCTGGCCTGTTTCCACCAAAGCGGGTTACTCGCATGCGCCACGACTTCATTGTGGTCGAGGTACCCGTGACGCTGAATAAACCCCCAGGTCTTAGCCTTGGGCGCGTGGATAAAAAGGCTCCAGCACTCCTTTCCCGAAGGAATATTGACGCGGTGAAACACCTCTCCGGAAATAAAATTAACCCGGCCCGGTCGCAACCAGCGGCTATGCAGAGCATTGTCAGCGTTGGCATCGAGCATGCGCGTTTCCTGGTAGGAGCCGCAAAGCAACAGGGATATGGCATGATTCCAGGGGTGATTGTGCAGGCCGCGCCCCGGGTCGCTGGCGACAAATCGATGTAAATACACCTGGTAACCCAGTGGCAGACGCAGAATATGATAGCGTTCCAGGTAGGGTTGCTGATCGGGCCCATTAATGACCCGACATCGACAATAGGCAGAAAGCTTGTAAAGCAGGCGATAGAACATTTTGTTCTCCGTCATTTCGATCGTGCTATTATCCAGCCACTAGTGGCTCATAAGATGAGCTATCATTAATAAACCAGGCCTGTTTAATGGATCGAACCGAACGATTTCACCTGATCGACCAGATGTTGTGCAACCGGCGGGTGGTCACGCGCGCGCAGTTTCTTGGTGCGCTCGAAGTTTCACCGGCGACGTTTAAACGCGACCTCGAGTATTTGCGTGACCGCCTCGCGGCGCCGATCGTCTGGGATCATGAACGCCGTGGCTACTGCTATCGGCAACTTGAAGACGGTGAGCACTTTCAATTACCCGGTCTATGGTTTAACACCAGCGAGATCCAGGCACTGCTGAGCATGGATGCATTGCTTAACAACCTGCAACCCGGAGTGTTGTCGAGCCACATCGAGCCATTGCGCTCGCGCATTCGCATGCTGCTGGACGATGGAGATCACAGCGCGGATGAAATCGCCCGCCGCATTCGCATTGTACCGCTCGCGGCAAAGACCTATCGCAGTGAAAACTTCCAGACGCTTTGCCATGCTTTGCTGACGCGCAAATGTCTCGACATGACCTACTACAGCAGACCCACCGACAGCGTCAGCGAACGTCGCGTCTCGCCGCAACGGCTGATTTATTATCGCGACAACTGGTATCTGGATGCCTGGTGTCATTGGCGAAAGGCATTACGCAGTTTTGCGATCGATGCGATCAAGGCGCTGCAAATCAGTCGTGAAACTGCGCTAGAAATTGATGCGCAGGATTTAAATCGGGAGCTCGAGAGTGGCTACGGAATTTTTTCCGGCGCCGACACCCGCCAGGCGGTGCTGCGCTTCAGTCCACAGATCGCACGCTGGGTTTCTCGCGAGACCTGGCATCCTGGGCAAAGCAGCGAATATGACGAGCAGGGGTTTTACATTCTGCGTGTGCCCTATAGCCAGGACACGGAACTGGTAATGGATATTTTAAAGTACGGCGCCGAAATTGAAGTGCTCGAACCGCGGGAATTGCGCGACAATGTAAAAAGTCGCATCGACGGGATGCAGGCTTTATATGCCGGGAGTTGAGCCAGCTGGCTACCACAGCGATACTTCGATGTTGTCGAGCAAACGCGTCGAACCCATCGCCGCGGTAACCAGAACTACCAGGTCACGGTCTTCAGTGGTGGCAGGTAACAGGGTCTCGGCGTTACAGATACAGAAGTAATCGGTTTTAAATCCTGCCTCGTCCAGGATTGTGATAGCGCGTTGCTCGAGTGCTTTAAAATCATGTTCACCCTCGTTGATCTGTATTGCGGTATGACGCAATTGCTGGTAGATCATCGCTGCTTTTTGCGTTTGTTCATGGTTCAGGTACTGGTTACGCGAACTGGTGGCGAGCCCGGATGCTTCACGCGTGGTTTCCTGGCCGATGATCTGCACCTCCAGGTTCAGGTCCTCCACCATTTTGCTGATTACCCGGTACTGCTGGTAGTCCTTTTTACCGAACACGGATACATCGGGTTTGACGATGTTGAACAGCTTCAATACCACGGTCGCAACCCCGGTGAAATGCCCGCGGCGGTGCGCGCCTTCATAGCGTTCGGTCAAATCGGTCACTTCAACATGACTGATCTTGTCGAGCCCCTGTGGATAAAGCTCCGACGCGGCTGGCAGGTAAACCAGGTCGCAGCCTTTCGCATCGAGTTGTGCGATGTCATTATCCAGGGTACGCGGATAATGGTTGAAATCCTCGTTTGCACCAAACTGCATCGGGTTGACAAAAATACTGCACAGGCAGCGATCACACAGCGATAGACCTTTTTCGATCAGCGACATATGCCCGGCGTGCAGATTACCCATGGTCGGAACGAAAGCGATCGACTGGTCGTGGTCTTTCCAGTGCTGCACATGCTGGCGCAATTCGATGACGCTGGTGACCTGGTACATGGCTTAAGCCTCAGGAAAAAGCGTGCGTATTGTCGGGGAACTGCCCGCGTTTGACTTCGTGGACATAGCGACTGATCGCGCCCTGGATATTCGGTTGGCCCTGCATGAAATTCTTGGAAAATTTCGGTTTCCTGCCAACGGTGACATTGAGAATGTCGTGCAGCACCAGTATTTGCCCATCGACATCGGCACCGGCGCCGATACCGATAACCGGAATCTCGAGTGTCGCACTAATCTCGGCGGCGAGGTTTGCCGGCACGCATTCCAGCAGCAGCAGGTCGCTGCCGGCCTGTTCCAGGTCAACTGCGGTGGCAATCATTTGTTTGGCCGCGCCCCTGGCCTTGCCCTGAACCCGGTAACCCCCCATTTTGTTTACCATCTGTGGTTGCAGACCCAGGTGGGCGCAACTGGCGATGCCAAAGCGGGCCAGCGTCTCGACGGTCTTGAGCTGGGTTTCACCCCCTTCCAGCTTGACCACCTGGGCCCGGGTCGATTTTAGCAACTCGCTGGCATTGTCGAGAGCCTGTTGCGGTGAATTGAGCGAGCCAAAGGGCATATCCAGCATCAACATCGCGTTTTCGAGTCCGGCAGCAACCGCCCTGCCGTGGTAGGCAATGTCCTCCAGGGTGACCGGAATCGTGGTGTCGTGTCCCTGGATAACCATGCCGAGCGAATCTCCAACCAGCACTACATCGACGCCGCATTCCTCTACCAGGCGTGCAAAACTGTAATCGTAAGCGGTCAGGCAGGCGAACTTTTCCTGCTGCTGCTTAAGTTTTTTCAGGTATGGAATAGTGACCCTGTCGTCAAGCGGTTTCGGAATATACATGCAATGTCATCCAGTTAGAGCGCGAATGATGACTGATTGAAATAATGACGTCCAGAATGGATATTATTGATTTTCTCGAGGATAGCGCCGAAATCATCGGCATTGCTGATCAGGTCGACCGACTGGGTGTTGACGGTCAGCAATGCGCTATCGTCATAGTCGTAAAAAAAACGGGTATAGGATTCAGATAAACGCGACAGGTATTCGGCCCTGATTTGCTGTTCATAGTCGATGCCCCTGCGTGTGATTCGGTTGCGTAGTGTTTCAACCGGGGCCTGTAGGTAGATCACCAGATCGGGCCTCGGTGCGTCCAGGGTCAAATGCGTATAGATCTGCTGGTAAAGTGCCAGTTCATCGCTATTCAGCGTCAACTGGGCAAACAGACGATCCTTGTCTACCATGAAATCGGCAACGTAGGAGCCGTGAAACATATCAGTTTGACGAAATTCCTGCACCTGTTGAGCGCGTTGCAGCAGGAAATGGAGTTGAGCCGACAGCGCGTATTGTCTCGGGTTTTTATAGAAGCTCGCGAGAAACGGGTTGTCTTCAGCCTTCTCCAGCAACAACTCGCTATTAAATTCGTAGGCGAGCCGATTGGCGAGGCTGGTCTTACCGACCCCGATCGGGCCCTCGACGACGATGTAGCGAAAATGCTCAGTCATTAATCGCGGTCAGTTTTTGCATCGAAATTGCGGGGGCCTGGTCTATCAGGTAGCGCAGGCTGCCATGTCCGGTAACGAAACGATCGCCATCAATTTCAAACATGGGTTCGAGCACAAAGCGACGATTGGCAAACTCGGCATGCGGTACCGTCAGGTGGCTGTCGCTGATATTGCGATTACCGAACAGAATGATATCGAGATCCAGCGTGCGTGGCGCCCAGCGCTGTTGCGGGTCGCGCCGACGGTAAAAGGCGTGTTCGATGGCCTGCAACTCGAGTAACAATGCCAATGGTTCCAGACTGGTATCAACCCTGGCGACGGCATTGATATAGTCATCTTGCGGGATATCGCCGATTGCGGCGCAGCGGTACAGTGATGAGCGCCCCCGCAGCTTGCATCGTGAAATTTTTCCGAGCGCGGTGATGGCTGCTTCGACAATGGTTGCTGAATCACCGATATTGCTGCCGAGTGCGATGAAAACTTCTTCAGTTGGCATTGCGTCTCGGCCGCCGTCGTGAGCGTTGCGTTTTTTTACCTTCCGGGTTGGGAACGACTTCCTGTTTAAGCTGGAAATCAGTCCACCAGTGACTCAGTTGGTGTGGTACCAGGCCAACCATCGCCTGAATGCACATGAAATCATAGGCGGCCCGGAACACCGGGTAAGCCATCATGCGTTGCGGCTGTTTGCCCTGGGTGCGAAAAAAACGGGGTTGTGAGCTCCAGATTTCCCGGGCCGTTTGACTGAAGCGCCGCGGGATCGAAATATGGCGTACCTGGCGCTTCATCACGGTTTCGCCGACCTGGACCAGTGCCGGAATCATCTTCCGACGATCCGGCTGTAACCGGTTTGCCTGTAGCTGCACCACCGGCCAGAGTAGCACTGCAAATATGAAAGCCGGTGACACCGGTTGGTCGGTGTTGACCCGGGTATCGGTGTTGACCAGCGACTGGTCAATAAAATCGAGCATCATTTCGCAGGGTTCCCCCTGCAACCATTCGTCCAGGGCCGGTACCAGGTATTTCAATAGATTGAATTCGCGCAACAGCTCGAGCACCCGTACCGCACGACCCGAGTGGAACAGTTTTATGACTTCATCGAACATCCGCGCCGGTGGGATGACCGCAAGCAAGTGACCGTATTCGAAGATTGCGCCGGCAGCGGATGACTCGATTTCAAAATCGAGCTTGGCGGCAAAGCGCACCGCGCGCAGCATCCGTACCGGGTCCTCCTGGTAGCGTATTGCCGCATTACCGATCAGGCGCAGTTTATTGTTTTCGATATCCTTCAGACCACCGACATAATCGAACACCGAGTAATCATGGATATCGTAATAAAGAGCGTTAATGGTGAAGTCACGGCGCAGGGCGTCTTCCTCGATTTCGCCGAAAGTGTTGTCTCGCAAAATGCGTCCATGCGTATCGAGTTCGGTTTTCGTGGAATCTTCGGCATGCGCGCGAAAGGTGGCGACTTCGATGATGTCACGCCCGAAACGAATGTGTACCAGGCGAAATCGACGTCCGATGATCCGGCTGTTTTTAAACAGACCGCGCACCTCTTCGGGAGTGGCATCGGTGGCGATGTCGAAATCCTTGGGTTGAATTTTGAGCAGCAAATCACGTACACCCCCACCTACCAGACAAGCGCGATGGCCTGATTTGGACAGTCTATACATTACCTTGAGTGCGGAATCGGATATCGATTTCCTGGAAATGTTGTGCTGGTTTCGGGGGATTACGATTAATTTGTCTGAGTTTGCCTCGGTATTGTTCACTCGGTTGCTAGATCCTGTAGATTGGCGCAATCATAACATTTCGGGCCGCGAAAGTAGCGTTTAGTTTGACCCTGGCGCGCATTTCCGCCCCGTAGGTAGTTTCCCGGGTGAGTTCCGACTACAAGGCTTACAACTGTGACTCAATCACGAATAATCTCATGAATCCAACCCAAAGACGGCGCCAGAATCCGGTGTTGGGTTCGGTCGTGTAAATCCTGGCAGCGCCTTCCAGTTCGCGCCGCCAAACCACTATTTCATGGCCCTTGTCATTGGTGCCGAGGGCGAGGCGGAAGGCCGAGTCTGCGACATAGGTATCAAACCATTGATTCAACCTGATCGCAATTTCCGGAGATTCGATCATCATGCCGAGCTCGGTATTTTCGACGATTGAGCGCGGGTCCATATTCATCGAGCCGATGAACACACGCTCGCGATCGATGACAAAAGACTTGGCGTGCAAACTCGATTTGGAAGAACCGCTGAGACCCTTTTTCTGGCGTCGCTGCCAGCGTGTCAGCTTTTTATCGATTTCGTACAGTTCGATACCGGCCCGAAGCAGGTCTTTGCGATAGCGGGCGTAACCGGCATGGACCAGGGGAACATCGGTGGAGGCCAGTGAATTTGTCAATACACGAATCCGCACACCGCGGTGACGCAAACCTCGCAGATTTTCCAAGCCTTTCTTACCCGGCACAAAATAGGGTGAAAAAATGGTCAGTTCCTTTGCAATCGAATCGGTGTAGGGTTTTAGCTGGGTGCTGAGATTGAGGTCGACCCGTTTCCGATCAGCGGTGATTTTGGCAGGGTCATCGAAAACCACCTTTGCCTTGCCCCAGTCATATTTAATACTGCGATTAGAGATGGCGACGGCCAGGTTGCCTTGCCCCAGGGTTTTTAGATATTCGATATTCTTATGTTGTGCCAGAATTTTTGCTAGTGCCTGCCGTGTCTTTGCCAATTGTTCCAGCCCTGATTTCTTTTTTACCAGAGACCTTATCGGGTAACTGAGCGGAGCGTTCCAGTAGAGGTCGAATGTTGCTGAAACCTGGTCCACAACGGGACCGATGGCGAGCACATCGAGGTCTGTAAAAATCAGGTCGGGGTCAGCCTCGAAATACTCGTTACCAATATTGCGTCCACCGATAACCGTTATTTGATTGTCGATGGTGAACGACTTGTTATGCATGCGCCGCGTTACTTCGCCATAGCGGGATAAAAACTGAATCCAGCGGCCGACGCCACGATGAAAGGGATTAAACACACGGATTTCGACCCCCGGATGGGTGTCGAGCGCAGCCGCGTCGATATCTTTTTTCCCGTTAAGCGACATATCATCCACCAACAGGCGAACCCGTACTCCGCGATCGGCAGCTTGCAGCAACATATCGATAAACAAATGACCCAGCCGGTCGTCGTGCAACAGGTAGTATTGCGCGTCGATGCTGCGTTCAGCGTGGGACGCCAGGATCCATCTGGCGGCGAAAGCATCGTGGCCATCGGTAAGCAGATAGAAACCGGACAGCCCAGGGTGCCGGGCCAACTTACTTTGCACTGTTCTGCCTATTTGTGTGGTCACGGTATCCTGAAACGCGAATGACTCCGGCCGATCGGCAACGGGAGCCAAACCGGCACAACCGGTCAGCAGCACTACAACCGACAGCAAGTAATAATGTCTGATCAAAATCCACTATCGGTACAATTCTGCACCCAATTCTGGGACTGGTCCAGGTCTGGAAAGACATTATCCATCGTGATTTTCGAGGTCTTCCCAACGTTGATATAAATCCTTCAACTCGGCCTCGAATCGTTGCAACTCCTGCTGCTGTGCGCGTGTCACCCCGGCATCTTGCTGGTAAAAATCCGGGGAACCGGTATTCAGCTGCAAGGTTTCGATTTTGATTTCCAGTTGCTCGATCTTGCCGGGCAGGTCGCTCAGTTCTTTATGGTTCGAGCCGGGTTTGTCCGTAACGCGTATTGTTTTTGCTTTCAGCGTCGATTTATCAAGCGCCGGACTGGAAGGGGTTGCCTGTCGCAGCCAGTCCCGGTAACCACCAACGTACTCGTTGACTACGCCGGGCGCTTCGAATACCAGGGTACTGGTAACGGTATTGTCGATGAACTCGCGATCGTGACTGACCAGTAGCAGCGTGCCGCTGAATTCGACCAGCAACTCTTCGAGCAACTCCAGGGTTTCGATATCGAGGTCGTTGGTGGGTTCGTCCATCACCAGTAAATTGAACGAACGCGTAAACAGGCGCGCCAGTAATAGGCGATTGCGCTCACCACCGGACAATGCCTTGACCGGCATATGGATCGATTTTTCGCTGAACAGAAAATCTTTAAGATAGCCCACAACGTGACGGCAGCGACCATTGATCGTAACCTGATCGGCGGACGTCGCGAGATTGTCGCGTACCGACTTTTGCGGATCCAGGGTTTCGCGGTGCTGATCGAAATAAGCGACTTCGAGCCGGGTTCCGGTTTTGACCGATCCCGCTTGCGGGGTTAGTTCACCGAGCAATAATTGAATCAGCGTCGACTTGCCACAGCCGTTGGCACCGAGTATGCCTATTTTTTCGCCGCGTATGATCCTGCAACTGAAATCATCGATGACCTGCCGGCCTTCCCAGGCAAATTTGAGATTTTCGGCTTCGATTACGATCTTGCCCGAAGCGGTTGCCTGTAATGCCGTTATTCTGGCGGTAGCGCTACGCTCGCGGCGTTGGGCGCGCTGCTCGCGCATCTTCTGCAAGGCCCGCACCCGACCCTCGTTGCGGGTGCGCCGCGCCTTGATACCCTGCCTGATCCAGGTTTCTTCCTGTGCCAGCTTCTTGTCAAACAAGGCGTTGTGCCGGGATTCGGTCTCCAGTTGAGCGGCACGTGATTCGAGGTATTTACGGTAGTCACCCGGCCAACTTGTCAACTGGCCCCGGTCGAGGTCGATTATACGAGTGGCAAGACGTTGCAGAAAATCGCGGTCATGGGTTATGAATACGAGACTACCCTTGAATCCCAGTAACAGGTTTTCGAGCCACCGGATTGAATCGATATCGAGATGATTGGTGGGTTCGTCGAGCAACAGTAAGTCGGGTTCGCCAACCAGTGCCCGGCCGAGCAAAGTACGGCGTTTCATACCACCGGAAAGCTCATCAAAAGCCTGATCGGGGGACAGGCAGAGACGCGAGATGGTGCTCGAAATCCGGGTTTCGAGGTTCCAGGCGTTGTGCGCCTCTATCTGATCTTGAAAACCTTGCATGCGATCAAGTGCATCAGGGTTAGTGATCGATTCCAGCGCCGCGTCGTGCCAATGGGTGATGACTCCGGCGAGCCTGCCGATTCCCTGGGCAATACAATCGTAAACGCTACCCGCGAAGTTCGCAGGAACCTCTTGTTCGAGCTCGGAGATGCGCAGCTCCGAAGCATGAATAATTTCACCGCTATCGACCTTGATATCGCCTGCGAGAATTTTTAACAAGGTGGATTTGCCGCTGCCGTTGCGTCCCACCAGGCATAGCCTCTCATCCGCTTCCAGGGTCAGGCTGACATTATCGAGCAGCGTTTCGTCACCGTAGCTATGGTGGAGATTTTTAACCTGTAGTAGTGGCATTTGTATCGGGTGATTGAATCTGCGCTATTATGCGGTTTTCTCGTCAATTTTAAAGTCGATTTGGAGGGTGACATGTGTGGGCGGTTTTTCCTCGATGCCCGGGCGGGCGATATCGTCGAGCATTACAACGCACCACCACCCGACATGTTCGCGCCGCGTTACAACATTGCCCCGACCACTCCGGTGTTGGCGCATTGCGATGAAAAAATTCATTTATATCGCTGGGGTTTAGTACCGTCCTGGGCAAAGGACGTCACCTTCGGCAACCGCATGTTTAACGCGCGCGCCGAAACCGTTGCCGAAAAACCCTCGTTTCGCAACGCTTACAAACGTCGGCGCTGCCTGCTGCCGGCGAACGGGTTTTACGAATGGCGCCTCGAAGATGGACGCAAACAACCCTATTGTTGTCACATCGACAAGCAGTTGTTTTCGATGGCGGCAATCTGGGAACACTGGCAGGATGCCGAGGGTAATGAAATTCAGTCCTGCGCGGTACTGACGACCGGGGCCCGGGGCGAGATTCGGGCGCTGCATCACCGCATGCCGGTGTACATCGCGCCATCGGACTACGAGGCGTGGCTCGATTGCAGTTCTGATTAAACCGAAGAAGCCGATCGCTTGTTGCGCGATACCGCACCGGAGTACCAAACCTATGCGGTTAACAGCACCGTCAGCAATTCCCGCAACGAAGGCCCGGGTCTGATCAAACCTCAAGAGTAGATCCCGTCATCCTGCTGCGATGTTCTTTAAACAGGGTGCGAGGAAAACATTTTTGACGGGCAAAAATGCGTTCCTCGTACAACCTTGCGATAAATACTGAATCAGGTGGTGTTACCGCCATTGCTGATCAGCGTTTCGAGGCGTGCGTCGTCAAAGTCTTGCTCGAGTTTTTCAGCAGCTTCAACCACCGCTGCCTGCAAATCTTTGCCACAGTTGGCCACTTCGCGTCGCCATTGTTCCAGGTAGGCGTCGGTGGCCGCCATTTGGGCCCGCATCGCAGCCTTGTCGATGGCCTCGGCAAAGCGTTCGCTGAGCACGAGTTTGGCGGTGTCGCGTCGTTCCCGGGCAATGACCTGCGCCGGGATATCGCGCCAGTATACAGTTGTGAGTTTAGCCATCAGGCGAGCCTCTGTTAGTGGTATTAGCTTGCAAACAGGCGCGAGTATAAGGATGTGCACAGCTCAAATCCAGCGTCAAATTTATTGGCTGTGGTCGATTGAAAATATTGTTTACCGGCGCTTCGGTTGGAGCGTGGCATGCTGTGCAGATTTATGATATTTCCACGGTAAAATCAGGACTAAAGTTTTTAATCTAGTCGCCGACTAATTACCTATGCTGATACTGCCTGGTGTTGGACAGGATTGAAGGATAGCAAATCCAGTTATGGATTAACCGGCCTCTAGTCTATTGATGCATAACCATTTCAACATTTTGGTTGAGATTTGATATTCATTGCCGGCTGGAGAATATAGTGTCAAGTTCAGTTTCTGATTCAGCAATACCACAATCCATTCCCGGCAGTAATACACCGGTTTCGGTCGCCAGGCTGCATCCACGAGCGGTTGTTTATTGTGTTGTCGGGCTCGCGTTTACGCTCCTTCTGTTTTACGGGCATAGCGTCGAGGAGGTCGCCAACTGGCGCGGTAGTGCGACATTGCATACCATTATGGAAACCATGGCCACGATGCTGGCCGCCCTCGTGGGGGTGATGGCACTGGTACGCTATTACAGTCGCAAGAACAGTATAATATTGTTGATTGGTGTTGGATTTTTAGGTACGGCGACGCTGGATGGATTTCATGCAATTGTTACATCGGCTTACTTCAAGCCGATGATGCCGTCGGAATTGCCTCATTTGATCCCCTGGAGCTGGGTAGCATCCCGATTGTTTTTATCGGTAATGATGGTGTTGAGCTGGGCAATCTGGGTGCGGGAATCGAAAATAGGAGTTTCGGGCCAGAATTCGGAAAGGACGGTTTATCTTGGAACCGCCGCCTTTACATTGTTTTGTTTCTGTTTTTTTGTTTTCTTTTCGCTCCCCCGTGCTTATTACCCGGAATTATTCTTTCATCGCCCTGAAGAGTTCGTTCCCGGAATTTTTTTCCTGGTAGCGTTGGTCGGTTATTTCCGCAAGGGCGAATGGAAGACCGATCACTTCGAGCATTGGATAGTTCTTTCCCTGATTATTGGCCTGGTCAGCCAGGTTGTATTTATGTCGCACTCCGGTGTGTTATTCGATTACGAATTTGATATGGCCCATAGCCTAAAAAAAGTCAGTTATATTTGTGTATTGATCGGTTTACTGGCCAGTATGTATGTGGTTTTCAAGAAGGAAGAGTATGTTGGGAATGCATTACGCAAGGCCATCGTAAGTGCTAAAGAAGAGATTCGGAGCAGGAAACAGATAGAGCGCAAACTATTACTGAGAGAAAAAGAGTTGATGCGTTCCAATGAAGAACTGGAGAAATTTGCCTATATCGCCTCGCACGACCTGCAGGAGCCGTTGCGGAAAATTCAGTCCTTTGGGGACCGGCTTGAGAGCAAGTATGCCGATGTGCTCGGGGATAAAGGAAGCGATTATCTCAAACGAATGCGTCTCGCGGCCAATCGAATGAGTGTTCTAATCAATGATCTGCTTAGTTTCTCCCGCATTGACACCCAATCGGGGAACTACGAGCTGGTAGATCTCAATGAGGTGCTTGACGGCGTACTCGGTGACCTGGAGATTCTGATCGATGAATCCAACAGCCTGGTCAGTTATCAAGATCTGCCCTTGTTAGAAGCTCATTCATTGCAAATGCGCCAACTGTTTCAGAATTTGGTCGGGAATGCGATTAAATACCGGGACAAAAATCGAGAATCCAGGGTCAGTATTACTAGTGAAATCATTCCATCCTCCGAAAATGACGGCGACTGTTGTGTCATTTCGATAGAGGACAATGGCATTGGTTTCGACCAGGATTACGCCGAACGTATATTCGAGATTTTTCAACGCCTGCATGGTCGCAACGACTACGACGGAACCGGTGTCGGGCTGGCGGTGGTTCGTAAAATAGCCGAACGCCATGGTGGAAGCGTGATTGCCACAAGCGTGCCCGGCGAGGGCTCAATCTTTAAAGTAGTGCTTAAACTAAAGCATACAGATCCCAGGGAGATTTTCGATGATTAATATAATGATGGTGGATGATGACGAAGATGACCGCTTGATGTTCCGCGAGGCAATGGATGAAACCCGCTTTCTGTGTGACTTGATAACCGCAGTTGATGGCCATGACATGGCCACACAGCTCGAATCAACGCCACTCAAAAAACTGCCCGCGCTCATTCTTCTGGATCTTAATATGCCGCGCATGGATGGAAGAGAGGCGCTGGAGTTACTTAAATCGCATGAAGACTACCAGTCAATTCCAGTCGTTATTCTGACCACGTCGAAAGCGGAGGAAGACATTCTCAAGTCCTACAACTGCGGCGCGAACTCCTATATCCCCAAGCCTGTCACCTTCGATGGTTTGCGGGACAAGATCGTTGCGCTAACCGACTACTGGTTTGACGTGGTTGAACTCCCGGCCAGGAATTGACCCGCCAAGATGCAAATTATTGCAAACCATGCATTGGAGATCGACGATTCCGAGCAGGAGGATATTTCGGTATTGCTGATTGAAGACGATGAAGACGACTACCTTTTAACACGCGATCTGTTTGAACAAGCTTACGGCCATCACTATTCGCTAACCTGGGAAAGCAACCCTGATAAGGCTATTAAATTACTTGGGTCGACCCGGTTTGATGTCTGCCTGGTCGATTATCGACTGGGCGGTATAACCGGAATTGAATTGATCGAAATGATTCAAACGGATGAACATCCCGAGATGGCGACGATATTATTAACCGGAGTGGAAAACCACGATGTCGATTTGCAGGCCACCAATGCCGGTGCAACCGACTACCTGGTAAAGAGTCAACTGAAGGCCGAAACCCTGGAGCGCTCGATACGTTACTCTCGTCGCCAGAAAGATTCCGAGTCCAGGGTTCGTCACCTGGCGTTTCACGATTCTCTAACCGAGCTGGCCAATCGTTCGCTGTTTACCAAGCACCTGGATCGATCAATCAGCACCGCCAGGCGGCATAAAGAATTTGGCGCGCTATTATTTATCGACCTGGATAATTTTAAAACCGTCAACGATTCACTGGGGCATTCGGTTGGAGATGGGTTATTGGTCGAGTTTTCAAAAAGGCTGAAGCAGAATGTTCGCCATGAGGATGTTGTTGCCAGATTCGGCGGTGACGAATTTGTATTGCTATTTACGCGTCTGGCAGGCGAGGAGGAAATCGCCTATGATCAAGTGAGCAAGTTAACCGATAAAATTCGCAGCAAATTGCTCGAACCCATCTATGTGGACGACCACGAACTTCGAATTGGATGCAGCATTGGAATAACCTTGTTCAGCGATGGTGGCGCCAGTAGTGAAACATTGTTGACGCAAGCCGATATGGCGATGTATAGGGCAAAAAATGACGGCAAAAACGTCGTTCGTTTTTTTAACGCTTCGATGGAGGAGTCTGTCAAGGCTAATTACTGGGTCGAACAAGATCTGCACAATGCCTTGAACAAGGACCAGTTCGAATTGTTTTACCAGCCGATAGTCGCGTTAAACACGAAAAAAACAATCGGAGCAGAGGCACTGATAAGGTGGCGACATCCGGATCGTGGATTGGTCATGCCCGATAAATTCATAACCACGGCGGAAAACGGCAACTATGTTTGCGAGATAGGGAAGTTTGTAATCGCCGAGGCCTGCAGTTTTGTCAACGGTTTACCCGCGCTTGATTATATCAGTGTCAATATCAGTGCAAGGCATTTTGAAAATGATACTTTTTATGGTGATTTGACGTCTATTCTGGATCGTACCAGTACAAATCCAGCTCGAATTGTCATCGAACTGACCGAAAGTACTATTCTAAAAGATATTCGGCTGGCACAGGCCAAGATGCTCGAACTCGGGAAAATCGGCATTCGATTTGCCCTGGATGATTTCGGTACAGGCTACTCGTCTTTATCGGTGCTCAGAGATCTTCCGATACATATTCTTAAAATTGATCGTTCCTTTATCAGTGATATAGGCGCCGATCCCTATTGTGATGCGATTACCGAGGCAATTATCACCATGTCGAATACGCTGGGACTGGAAGTGATCGCGGAAGGTTTAGAAACTCCCGAGCAACTGAAATTTCTTACCAGGCACGACTGCATCAAAGCCCAGGGCTACTATTTCAGCAAGCCGGTTCCCGCTGAAATTTTCATCGCCTGGTTACGCTCCTGATGGGTCACAGCCTAAAATTTGTAACGGAAGCATCAGGTAACAGGCGCGCCCTTTGTCGGCTTTTGCCCGGGCTGGATTCGACATCCTCGATCAGCGCCTGCTGCTTTACTCGGCCTTCGCTGTCATTCCGGTAGCGCTGGGGTTGTTGACCGGGCAACGCATTCGCCATTACATCAGCGAGGCCGGGTTTCAATACCTGATCATCGGAATCCTGTTGCTATCGGGCAGCTCGATGCTGTGGCGTGCCTACGGTTATTAAACCCCTGTTGCGCTCGACCCGTAAACAAATTGATCAGGCTGCGAAGAATTCTCATTGCAGATCCCGCATCAATCTCTGAAACTCGGTATTGGACAGTACCAGCTCACGCCCGGCTTGAATCAATTTATCGATCTGGTTTTTTTTCAGGGACAAACTCACCGGGATCTGGTTATAAAACAAGCGCCGGGAGGGTTGTTGAATGCTGTCGAAATCGATTTCGATAAAGTAGGGCTCAACCTGTTGCTGTGCCGTTGATAGATCAGCGGACCATCTTTTTACACTGGTTTTTAGGGTTTGAAGGGTTGCTGCATTGGCGTTGTGAAGCTGGATGTCGGATACGGCGTTAATGGTGTCTTCGAGCGACGGAACTTTGTTGCTGCGCTCCATCACGTATCGTGGTTTGGTAGAAGCATTAACCGATATTATAACCAGTTTTGACGTGGGTTTCGCACCTACATTGCGCATGAATTGTCTTGCGCCACCGGCAACCTCGACAATATCGTAAAGCGCAAGTAAACCCAGATTGTCGGTAATGCCGCCATCTACCAGATGGATAAACCGGCGTTTGTCTTTTAATGCATAACTTGACAGCCCTTCAACCTTCGCTTTGAGTTGGGGTATACCCTCGAACCGTTTTTTTGCCTGGGCCAGGAGCGAACTGGATCGTGATTCACAATCCGCGTGATTTTTCAGAACCACCGGGTTAAACAGGATCGGTACCGCGGATGATGCCGTGACCGCCCTCGAGACCGGGAACGATGACAGATCCGAGCACAGTAAATCAAAAACTTCCTGGATAAACGAGAATTGGATACCCCGCACCAGATCCGACGCATTGATCACTATAAAGGGACCATTGTTAAGGCGCAAATCGGCAAATGTGGCGCCTTTGAAGACAGTCCTCTCGTAATAATTGATCGCCATCTCGGTGCGACCACGCCTGGAAAACCATAACGCCGGATTGAAAAGTCCGTAAAACAGCTTCCCTGCAACATTGCGTCGTAGAAATTCCTTCTCGAAGTGGGTGAACAACCGATCTCCGAAAAGACCGAAGTAAGCGGCGGTAAAGCTGCCGCCCGATACCGAGCTGATCGCGTCGATTTCATCCAGCAGTCGGCGGGATTGCTGATTTACCCTGATGTTACTATCGCGCAACGCCTGCAAAACGCCATAGGCAAGCGCTGACGCGCGGGTTCCACCGCCCGAGAAAGCCAGCATCAATGTGACTTCCTGGGATTGTCCGGATTGCACTGCCTGGCGGATTGAATAGCTAATCCCGGAGGTGTGCGTTGATACGTGCTGATTGCTGATTTTGCCGTAGCTGGCGCAACCGTTCAACATTGTGAGCAGCAGCAAACCGACAATACAGGTTCTCATTGGCATCGCTATCGGTACGTCATATTGGTTGAATCTACCGATATTACCTTAACCCGAACATTTCATAAACCCGCTCGCGCCCTTGCTTGACCTTTGTTTCCTCAGGCACCTTCCTCAGTCGGCCGGATCCATTGGTCCGACACTTCTTCGGAAAATCTCCTGAGGAAACAAAGTCCTGCGCAATCATCGCGGCAGTTCATGAAATCTCCGGGCTAAGATTCGAATCATCCTGTGTTCGCATTCAAAGTATAACCAGCCATGCGCTGACGGTGAACACTGAAACCATGGTCGACAGTAAAATCGTGCTCGCCGCGACATCGAGCCCGCGGTTATACATGGAAGCGAACAAAAAAGCGTTCAGTCCCGGCGCCATCGCCGACATCAGTACTATCGATTTCGTGGTCGCTGCAGGCAGCTGAAGTTGCAGGCCCAGAAACAGTGTTATCGCGGGTTGTACGATCAGGGATAATACCGAAACGAAGCCCGCTTCGCCCAGCGATCTGGAAACTGTGTAACGGGTTAACACACCTCCAAGAGCGAACAATGCCACCGGCAAAGAAGCCCGTGCCAGCAGGTCGATGGCAGCAGTCAAGGGTACCGGCAGACCAACCCCGCTCAGGTTGACGATAAATCCGAGACCGATGCCAATCATCAGGCTATTGCGGAACATGGCCTTGATTACGATGCGTGAAGTTTCGCTTGCGGTGCGGCCGTCGGCCCGTAATAACTCCATCGCGGTAATCCCGATCAGGTAGCAAATGGGTGCATTAACCGACACCAGCGCATAATTCGGCGCCAGGCTGGCGCTACCCCAGGCGCGCTCCGAGATGGGTAGCCCCAACAGGACCAGGTTTGAAAACAGTGCTGCGAAAGCGATTGCAACCGCTTCCCCGGGTCGACGCCTGAAGAAATACCTGACGCAAAAGAATGTGGCGACAAAGCTTAAAATTGCGGCTGCGTAGTAAGCCAGCATCATGCGCCAGTCGAACGCGGCTGCCAGGTCGATGCCGGAAGTTGCCTGGAAAAGCAAGCAGGGAATTGCGAACTGAATCGCGAACTTCATCAGCTGGTCGATCAGTTCGGCGCTAGTCATCTCCAGCTTGACCGAGAAGTAGCCCGCGCCGACTACGAGAAATATCGGGGCCACTACGTCGAGGATATCGGGTAACATTTAGAGGCTATTCTATTGCCAGTCTTTTCGCGCACGTTCCATATCGAGCAAACTGCGTTTTCGCTCGAGACCCCACCGATATCCACCAAGCCCGCCGTCAGCGCGCAGGATTCGATGGCATGGAACCAGCACCGCGATCTTGTTTGCGGCACAGGCCGATGCCGCCGCACGCACCGCGCCGGGCTTGGCGATCCCCTGCGCCAGTTCGGAATAACTGATCACATCTCCATCTTTGAGGCTCAACAGAAACTCCCAGACCTTGATCTGAAACGCGGTGCCTTTCAAGTCGAGCGGCAAATCCGGACGTGGTTGTTGATTCTGGATATAGGCGTTGAGCGAGTCAATCCAATGATCGAGCTGATGCGACGATACATCTGGATAAGCCTGTAGTTGCGCCTGCGGGAATTCGGCCTGTAACTGAACTGCGAGCGCTTCGCAGTCCTCGCCGAATTGCGCAAAGCAGACTCCGCGGTCGGTGGCTGCCATCAGGATAGGCCCGAGCGCCGTGTCTCGACAAACCCAGGTCAGGGTTTCTCCCTTGCCACCGGCACGATATCGCTTAGGCGTCATTCCGATATTATGCATGGTCTGACCATAGACCCGGCTGGTGGAGCCGTAACCCGCTTCAAAGATCGCTTCGGTAATATCGGAACCGGCACGCAGCAAGAGTTTGAATTTGTCGCTGCGCACGGCTTGCTGAAATTTCTTTGGCGAGACGCCGAACACGGATTTAAAAACGCGCTGCATCCGCGATGGCGATAAATGAACCCTTGCGGCGAGCGTCTCGAGGGTTATCTGCTCATCGGCGTTGGTGGCGATATAGCGCGCCAGCTCGATAAACTTTTGCAGCGTTTTGTGGTTTTGCTGTGACATGGACACAATCATACTCCGCCAGGTTGAATATGATCACCATGTTATTCAAACGGGTTACGCGAAACTCTCCGATTGTTGCTGTTTTACCGTTGCACCGGTGTTATAAACCCAGCCGGGCGCCTGAACCTTTACCGGGTGAGGTTGAACGAGTACAGACGGGATGCTCTGTGCAGCCACTGTCCAAAGCGTTATAATGCAGCAATGAGAATTCTTCTCACTGTTATTCTGCTACTACCACTGGCGGCGCAGGCAGCCGACATCAACCTGCAAAATACAATTTCCTGTATCAGTGATCAATCCAGCCTGCTTGGACGCCACCGGGAATACGTCTCGCAAAAACCTTCGGAAAAAATAAATTCCCGGTTCTCCGAATGGATGATGGCGGAAAATTTCAGCGATATGAAATCCAATGTCAGCTTTATCTGGAAACCGCGAGGTGACAAGGGCCCTTCGATCAAGATCGAAACCACCGACAAATCACATAACCTGATTAAAATTCGCTCGCGCACCAAAAGCAGTCTGATCGTGGTTTCTTCGGCTTCAAATCCGTTTTCCAACGAAAGCTGGACCTTCGCCCTCAATTTTAAAGTGGAAACCCT
Source organism: uncultured Gammaproteobacteria bacterium (assembly GCA_964488685.1). GTDB lineage: Bacteria > Pseudomonadota > Gammaproteobacteria. The sequence goes on along the minus strand of CAZAVY010000003.1, from coordinate 2,025 downwards.
GATTGCCACGCGGGTGCAAAGTAATATCGGCGGGGTCAAGGGTGAGGTTATCACCTACAACTGTCGCTACCAGAGTCTCGACCCGGCGATGGGTGATTCCAATAAAGTCCTGGGCTGAGAATTCGATGTACTGGCCTGTTCAGATGTGGTTCAGTCAGGGCGGATAAGCTTTCCCGGGCCGGTGTACATCCGGGACAAAACGGTTGATTTTGCCGGGTAAGGCCGTTAGAGTTTGCCGTTACCGAAGACGCTGCGTTTCGAGGATAGAGAGATATTCCGGTCATAGCGAAATAACCAGAATTAAACAGAGTCATAATAAGCAACCGAGAATTGCTAGCCATGTCGAGTGAGAATTCCCTTGTACGCTTCGTCGATATACAAAAAAGTTACGATGGTGAGACGCTGGTTGTAAAGAGCCTGAACCTCGATGTCGCCAAGGGCGAGTTTCTGACCATGCTGGGGCCGTCCGGGTCGGGCAAAACCACTTGCCTGATGATGCTGGCGGGGTTTGAGCCGGCAACCCACGGTGAGATCTACCTCAACGGTAACCCGATCAACAAGGTGGCGCCGCATAAGCGCGGTATCGGCATGGTATTCCAGAATTACGCATTATTCCCGCACATGACCGTATCCGAAAACCTCGCCTTCCCGCTGGAAGTGCGCCACATCGACAAATCCGAACGCGAACAACGCGTCAAGCGAGCGCTCGACATGGTGCAACTGGGCGCGTTTGGCGACCGCCGACCGGCGCAGCTGTCGGGCGGGCAGGCGCAGCGTGTCGCAGTAGCGCGTTCGCTGGTGTTCGACCCGGATCTGGTTTTGATGGATGAACCATTAGGTGCGCTCGACAAGAACCTGCGCGAACAGATGCAGTACGAAATCAAGCATATCCACGAAAACCTCGGACTTACCGTGGTCTACGTCACCCACGACCAGAGTGAAGCGCTGACCATGTCGAATCGCATCGCGGTGTTCGACGACGGCATCATCCAGCAATGCGCGCCTCCGGAAGTTCTCTACGAGGAGCCGGAAAACGCTTTCTGTGCCAATTTTATCGGCGAAAATAACCGGTTTCTGGGCAGGGTCATCGAAGACAATGGCGACACGGTCAAGGTCGAAATCGACAACGATGCCGGCGCCGTGGCGGCCAAGAAAATAAATGTTGGCGGCGTCGGTGAACGCAGCACCTTGTCGCTGCGACCGGAACGGGTTACGGTCAACCCGGAGCCGGGTGAACTGCCGAACATTTTCTCCGGCGTCGCCGAAGAACTGATTTATCTGGGTGATCACATCCGTACCCGATTCACGGTACTGGGTCACAGCGATTTTATTGTGAAGATTCCAAATTCAGCCGCGCATGCGCACCTCAAAGAAGGTGACACCGTAAATATCGGCTGGAATGCGGAAGACTGCCGGGCCTTGGATCCGTCCGATTAACCGCGCAGTTTTTTTACCTAAAGTAGTAAACCGAAGAGGAGAAACTCTAATGAAAGAAATTTTGAAACAAACCCTGCTGGCTTCAGTGGTTGCGGTTACCACCGCGGCGCAGGCTGAAGTGAATGTGACATCCTGGGGTGGTGCTTATTCCGCCTCACAGCAAAAGGCCTACGCCGATACCTGGAAAGGCGGCACGGTCAATTTTATCAACTATAACGGCGGCCTGGGCGAGGTCAAGACCCAGGTAGAATCGGGTACCGTCACCTGGGATATCGTTGACGTATTACCGCACGAAGCCCGTGTCGGTTGTGACGAAGGCCTTTTCGAAGAACTCGATCGCAGCATGTTCGAACCCGCTGCTGACGGTACATCAATGGACGACGACATGCTGGTTGCACCACCGAACGATTGCGTGGTTCCGCAAATCTTCTGGTCCTATGTGCCGTTTTATCAGGAAGGCACCTTTAGTGGTGCGCAACCGACTACGATTGCGGATTTCTTCAACCTCAAGAAATTCCCGGGAAAGCGTGGAATCCACACCTGGCCGAACGCGCTGATCGAAATGGCATTGCTGGCTGACGGTGTCGC
>CAZAVY010000002.1:0-80908 GCA_964488685.1 uncultured Gammaproteobacteria bacterium | reverse complement strand
CAGCTCTTCTCCTGTTTGATTCGTATCGGAGGCATCGGTTAGGTGCGCTCATGCCATCAATTGCCCATACAGTGCAAAGCAGTTTCAGCAAAAACCCGCTTCATGCTGCGACCGTTCGCTTCAAAGTTTGTGGCAATGTTCTCGACGGCCTGTATATCGGCCTGACCATTCGGTGTGCGGTAGCAGACCTTCTCAAACACCTGTTTGACCTGGCATTCGGCGAACTGCCGCGTTTGTGAAAGCTCCATGCCCAGGCTTTTGGCGCCGGTTCCCGTACCGGAACCCGGTCCGCCCCAGCCGACAAAAGCATTCGGTCCAGTGCGCCAGTAGTTGATCCACGAATCGTCATTTGTTTCGTAGCCCAATAGAAATGTGTTGGCGTCTTTGACGAATTTAGGCTGCACCGATCCTGCCGTATAAACGAGTTGTTCCGTTCCTTGGTCGAAGTCGTAGTATGCGAAGGCACCGGCAAGTCCATCCAGACCAGCGTGACAACTGAGACAGTCGTTTAGGAATATTTTGCTGTCGCCTCCCGGTGAACGCGTAACATCCTGGCGAATTCGATCCGGGTGAGCGGTAATGTCGCTAAAATCCTCCATGTCCATGCACATAAAATTTATCGTGGCAAATCGCAATGCTGAACGGTTTGTACCGGCAACATAGTACGCCTCGGAAAATCCGCGCGTTGTCATGATGCCGGCGGTCTGGTCGATACCGATGAGCGAGCCCGGCAAATCGGATTGTCGCTGCCTGACAAGATTCGCGGTATCGCCCAGGTCAATGCGGTTCGTCTGCAGGTCAAGATAGTGATTGTTATCAGTCTGCGAATAAGCGATATTGGTCGCATTTCCACTTCCGACGTAAATGATATCTTCGTACAGCAACTGATCGAAAGGTACCTCATCACGAATCATGCCAATCACCGTTGCAATCGAATCATTCAATTCAACGTACACCGATCGCTCGCGATTCGTCCAGGGCGTTGCGAATTCACGTAGGGTGGTGTTGTAGAACGCCTTGTTCTCCATCGCCTCGAGTGCTGCACCCATGCCATCGCCGCCGGAAAGTTTTGCCGCCATTGAATCAATGACTGTGTCTGACGGTGGCACACCGGCGAGACGGTCGTGTATTTGCTTGGCCTGTTCACGTGGTCCCGCGTAAGATAATGACACTCCCGCAGTGAAAAGAAGCACAGTCACAAGGCTCAAGTTTCTCAATAAGTATTGTTTGGTTAGTTGCATCCTGGCACCTCACATTTGACAGATGTATGAATTTCTAAATTGCCTTTCAGGAATGGGGTCTAAAGTCAAAAAGTTTGAATATTTCCCGATACCTGTTCATTTCTCAGCTAGCCTAAACCGCTGGTTGACCATCGTAAATTCAATTTTTTTTTAAAATTTCTGTGACCTACATCTCAATTCGCCGGATAATCCCCATTGATCAGCGGATATCGACCGTTCGTCGCGCCCGAGCGCTATTGCTGTTGAATTGCGTTGAAAATTGAACCATCAGCTGCATTTGAATTTAGACCACTCATTCCTGGATATTTGACTGATAGTCAATGCATTTTTTGATTTTGAGCGAGTCAGTTATTCAATGTAAACCTATGCCAAAGTGGATCAAATTCGAATGCCATTGAACATCGCTTTGTTCCAATGGTGTAATAGCAAAACAGGGTGTTTATACTTACATGCCCGCTCACATTGGGTATATATTGGTATATACTTGCTAAATGATGTTTCTGGAAAGGGTATGTCAGGTGCTGAACAAATACAGGGTCCGTTACGTTGTTGTTGGCGGATATGCGGTGGCACTACACGGGGCCATCCGCGGGACTCTGGACATTGATGTTGCCTTGCGGTGGACGAAACACGACTTGGTAAAGGCTGAAGACGCACTGCAAAAGATCGGGCTGGTTTCGCGTCTACCCGTTACTGCACTGGATGTATTCGAGTACCGGAATGAATACATCCAGAATCGTAATCTGATTGCCTGGAATTTTCACAACCCTGTCGACCCCTCCGAGCTACTGGATATCATCATCAATTTTGATGCAAAGGGCAAAAGAGCGGTTTACAAGCGCCTTTCCACGACCTCTGTTCCGGTACTGAATATTAGAGATCTTATCGATATGAAAAAAGCGAGCGGCCGCCCCCAGGACATCGAGGATATCAAAGCCCTGGAAAAACTTAAGTGAAAACGATTCAGTTCTTTTCCGACAGCTACCTGGCACAATGTGAGCAGCTATCTGCCGAGCAGATTGTGAAGTTCCTCGATGATTTTCGAATCGTCAATATGCCACTTAGAAAGTCCGGGTCCAAATTGATCAGTATAAAAATTGAGACCGACCTGTTAGAAGCCTTCAAAACCAAAGCTCGTCTCGATGGCGTTCCTTATCAAAGCCGGATTAAGGCAATTATGCGTGACTGGTTGAAAAGCGAGGGCTGATCTCGCGCTGCTTGATGGGGTTGTTGAATTGCGCGCTCGATTGATCCACTTTTGAAGATATTTGCATCTAACCCGAACATTTCATAAACCTGCTCGCGCCCTTGCTTGACCTTTGTTTCCTCAGGAACCTTCCTCAGTCGGCCGGATCCATTGGTCCGACACTTCTTCGGAAAATCTCCCGAGAAAACAAAGTCCTGCGCAATCATCGCGGCAGTTCATGAAATGTCCGGGCTAATAGTTAGTCCACACCGGATATCAGATATGGTTAATTTTCAAGGGATTATCCAAACCAGAGCGGTGTAAAATTCAATGCAAATACCGGGTCAGTTTTAAGTGCAATTCAACATATAGCCCAAACCAACCCTATTTCACCCTCAGTTGCTTTCAGATGAAAGTATCGAGGGCGGGTTTGGCCTGAAGGAGTGATCGTATTCCTCCCTCCCTATCAATCACAGAATTCATAAGATCACCGCTTGTGCGAGGATGAATTTGTAGCGAAATGATGCAGTGGCGCTCGGAGGCGACGAACGGTCGATATCTGCTGACCAATGGAAATTGTCCGGCTAATTGAGATGTAGGTCACAGAAATCGGTAAAAATAATTGAATTTACGGTGATCAACCAGTGGCTTAGGCTAGCTGAGAAATGAACAGATATCGGGAAATATTCGCATAGCTGTCATAAATCGAAAAAACGATCCGGGTAACCGCCCTTAATCTTGCGGTAAACGATGAACGAACTTTAGGATGAAGAACATGAAAAAGAAACTTTGCAAGACCCGACTTATTGCTATGCTGCTGGTTGCCGGTTTTTTACCCGGCTCGGCTTATTCTGTAGGGGTCGATCAAAAGGCACCCGATTTTTCGGTGCAGAATATTCTCAATGGCAAGTATCTTTCCCTTAAACACTATAAGGGCCAGGTCGTGTATCTGGATTTTTGGGCTTCCTGGTGCATACCCTGCCTTAAGTCATTTCCTTTTATGGAACAGTTAAATCAGAAATATGGCGACCGCGGTCTCGTCGTAATTGCCGTTGGTCTCGATGAAGATCGCGATGACTTAATGGCTTTTCTGGAAAAAACCCCGCCAGTAAGCTTTGTCGTTGCACATAATAACAAGGGTGATATTGCGACTCGTTACGATGTGCAAGTCATGCCCAGTACCTATCTGATCGGCCGTGACGGGAAAATCAAGCTGCGCCATTTGGGCTTCGATTCCCGGGACGAGGAAAAGATACAAAAAATAATTGAGAGCACTTTCTAATTATTAAATCCAATCAACCATTCAAGTATCGAAATCTAAAATGAAAATACGATTCACGTTTTTCCTGTCGATTTCGCTTGCCCTGCTGGGTTCAGGTTGTGCGGTTGATCTTAAACCCTGGCAGCGGGGCGATCTGGCTAGAGCGCATATGTCAGTTGAGCCCGATGGTTTGCAGCGCATCATTCGCGAACAGGTTGTCACTAGCAAAGAATCCGCGTCGGGCGGGTACAGCGTTGTGGGTGGGGGCTGTGGCTGCAACTGAGCATTATCTAAAAAGTTTAATGACAGCGGCCCTGGCGTTACCGGGAATTGCTGCGGGGGCCAGTGCCCTCGATGATGTTCCCGTCACCTACAAACATCTTAGCTATGAAGAAGACGAGCTGATGGAGGTGGAAGCGGATTATTTAAGTTTTGGCATTCCGATCAATGGCAAAAACGATCTGCTGGTGTCAGTGGAATATGAAACCATGTCCGGCGCCTCACCGATTTTCTTTTTGCCGGGTCCCGGCGGCGAGGTAATTCAGGTAACTAGCGGGGCTTCTATTACCGACGAACGAACCGCAGTTGCCGTCAACTACCGCCATTTTACCGATAACGGGATACTTTCAGTTTCGCCCGCTAGTTCCAGTGAAAACGACTACGATTCATTTTCCGTTACTATGGAATATCAATGGGATCGCAATGACAAAAGTACAACTTATTCTGTCGGGGCCGGATATGCGGATGACGACATAAGCGCAACCGGGCAAAGCTTAGACGAAGATAAAGAGGGTAGCAGTTTGTTTGTCGGCGTCACCCAGGTGCTAGGCGCGCAATCCCTGTTGCAGATGAATTTGTCGCTTGCAGAAGAATCCGGATATCTAAGCGATCCGTATAAACTCGCCCTGGTCGAAGCTAGCTTTGTTTCTGATAACCGGCCGACGGAGCGGCAGCAAACCGCGTTTCTGGTGCGTTATATTGCCTATCGGCATGGCGACCAGGCATCGGTACACATGGCTTACCGATACTTTGAAGACGACTGGGGAATCGAGGCGCATACCCTGGAAACGACGTGGAATCAGGAATTTGCCAAAGGTTGGCTAGCATCATACAGTCTTCGTTATTATACCCAGGAGAAGGCTGATTTTTATGCGCCTTTTTTTAACACGACACGAGCAGATGGTATTTATTCCAGTGATTTTCGTCTGGCGGGCTATGGTTCGGCCTTAGTCGGTCTCAAGCTCGAAAAAACCTTTAACAGCGATACCAGCATTAATCTCAATATCGAATACTATACCCGCCGCGGTGATCTCAAGTTAGACGGCGATGAATCGATCGACCCTGAGCCCTTGGAAAGTTATAGCGTTTCCTTTGGAATCAGCCATAGGTTTTGAGGTTCAAACATGGGATTGCGGCTTCACCGTTTCACTTTTAGGGCCATGGCCTGCCGCAATGATCTCAGTCTGTACTGCCATAGCAAGAAATCAGCGAGCGTCATCGCCAGGCAAGTGATTTCGGAAGTCAATAGGCTGGAACTAAAATATAGTCGTTACCTCCCCGACAGTTTACTCAACATGATCAATGCCAGGGCAGGCCAGCCAGGCATCATTGTTGACGCCGAAACTGCCGCCTTGCTCGATTACGCGCAGACTTGTTTCTATCAAAGTCACGGATTGTTTGACGTCACCTCTGGTGTGCTACGCAATGTCTGGAATTTCGGTAGTAATCAGTTACCCGAACAACGGGATGTCGATGAAATTCGAAATTTAATCGGCTGGAATAAACTCGATTGGACACCGCCACGTATTACCTTGCCCGTATTGGGTATGGAGCTTGATTTTGGCGGCATCGTAAAAGAGTATGCTGCTGACTGTTGTGCCAAGCTCTGTCGCAGTTTGGGTGTTACCTCAGGTCTGGTAAATATGGGTGGCGATATTCACGTCATCGGTCCCCGTCCCAATGGCAGTCCCTGGACAATCGGTATTCAAGATCCAAGTAATCCAGAGCGGGTGATTACCAGCGTCGAACTGAAACAGGGTGGCCTGGCCAGTAGTGGCGACTACCAACGTTGCATGGTAATTGAAGGTAAGCGTTACAGCCATATACTTAATCCAATGACCGGTTGGCCGGTACAGGGCATGCGCGCCGTGAGCGTTGTTGGCCCCCATTGCCTGATAGCAGGCAGCACCAGCACTATTGCCATGCTCAAAGGGGAAGAAGGTAAGTCCTGGCTTGACTCAACCGGATTGACATACATCTGGATCGACGAGCAAGGCGAGTGTTTCGGCAATGCGTTACCCGTTCGTAATATGAATCGAATGATTTCGTAGAGATGTCCGAGTGGTCGGTGGAGTACACACTGGGAAGTGTGTATACGCTAACGTATCGAGGGTTCGACTTGTGCGTGAGCAACTTGGACAGCCCAGGCGCCCCGTATATGAAATCCCAAGACCGGCATGCTTAAAAACCTGCACAAAACCCGACCTGTCCCTTTCACGGTAGAAAATCGAGTGCTCATGAAATATTCAGGCTAGCCTGCATGTTGCACGAAGGTACCCGGCCCCGGGCGAATTGTGCCAGCTAAGTCAAAACGGGGTGTGGTCATGGGAAACGCTTTGCGGGCCAGTTACACCGATTCAGTGTTTTCGACGTTTCCTTTTGTTGCGTTTTTGTCGATGAGAAGAGGACTCCTCGATAGGCCTTTTTTGATGCTGCCTGATTTTCTTTTTACGTCGTTTTTCGAGTATCACCAGGATGAAAGCGATAACAATGAACCCGCCAAGCGGGTAAACCCAGCCAGGTAGTCGAAAGCGGCCTAGATCCCCTTCAATATATTCGCTGCCGACAAAATTCGCGTCATGAACTCTTAGTGTTGTCACGTCTGAAATATCGAATGACACTCTAAGCTCTGCCGCGTTTAGACCGCTGCGGAGGGTCAGTTTCCGGCCGCGGTCTTCGTTATGCAGATGCAGGTGCAAGGAAAAATAACCAGCCGAATCCGTGGAACTCTTCGCCAGTAAATTGCTACCGTCTAGAACAAGGATTTCCTGGTTGCTGATCGCCCGTTGATTTTCATCGAGCACATAACCTCGAATGTTATAGCGGTGATCAACTTCGTGTTCCGCCGATACCGGGGCGACCAGCAGGAGCCAGGTTGTGATAATGCAAATGAGGATTCTCATCGGTTGCTAGCCCGGAGATTACATGAACTGCCGCGATGATTGCACAGGACTTTGTTTTTCAGGAGATTTTCTGAACAAGTGTTCAATTCGCCATCGGCGAACCAGTGCTGGATGCCATGTTCATCGGTGGTCAGAACATGGCTGGAAGCTTTGTACCAATCGAGCTGGGTAGCCTTCTCGGCCCAGAAAGCTTCAGGGTTTTTTATGGATGCCAGATAATCGGCATGATATGACATTGCTTGCTTCCTCTACCGGTAATTCCCGAGCGTGCACCTTATACGCCAGGTTTAACATCATCATACCCACGAATGCGGATAGCTAACGCCTCAATATCGCAATATTTACTATATTACCGTTTGTGAGGGAAGGTCTCATTCTCTATATAAACGGGTAAAGGGAAACAGTAGCGATATAGTGCGTGATAATATTCAATTTAAATCTGGAGTGCTATCCCGACCATAACATTAGTACATGATTTCAATAAAAAGTTTCGCTGGCGCCGAAGGGAATTCCCGCTTACGGTGGTATGAATTCGCCATAATCTCGCCCGGGGCCGGAATTATTGTGTAACCAAATGCAGAAATCGATCTCAATCCATTTATTAAATATTAAAGCTTTCAAGGCTGGTTTGCTTCAACCGGTCGTCGTAATGCAGCAAAATGTCGATAGATGGGTAGCTTTTTTATTACACAAAAGGCAGGCTTCGCGCACATCCAAAAATAGCGAATCTATTGTTATATGCAATGGACTGGATTGAGGAAATCGGTTATTTACATTACCAGGGAATTGTATATTTAACCCCGGTGGCCGCACCGGGCCTTTAACTTTAATCAAACTGTATTTCGAGAGATACGACAACATGACAAGAAACGAGCAAATCGCCGCTCTGGAAAAAGAGTGGCAACAAAATTCACGCTGGAGCAATGTAACGCGGGGCTATAGTGCCGAAGATGTGGTGCGTTTGCGCGGTTCGATTCAACCCGAAAATACGCTTGCGCGTATGGCTGCCGGCAAGCTTTGGGGGCAGGTCAACGGTGGCGCCAGAAAAGGCTATGTCAACAGCATGGGTGCGATTACCGGTGGTCAGGCGATGCAACAGGCTAAGGCCGGTATCGAGGCGATTTACCTTTCAGGCTGGCAGGTCGCGGCCGATGGCAATACTTCGGAAACCATGTACCCCGACCAGTCGCTCTACGCATACGATTCGGTCCCCACCATGGTGCGCCGTATCAATAATACCTTCCGACGCGCCGATGAAATTCAGTGGAGCCGTGGGGTGAACCCCGGTGATGACAATTACGTCGACTATTTTCTACCGATCGTTGCCGATGCCGAAGCTGGATTTGGCGGTGTTCTGAACGCTTTTGAACTGATGAAGAACATGATAGTCGCCGGTGCCGGTGGCGTGCACTTCGAAGATCAACTGGCTGCGGTCAAGAAATGCGGGCATATGGGCGGCAAGGTATTAATTCCGACCCAGGAAGCGGTGCAAAAACTGATTGCTGCGCGCCTGGCTGCTGATGTCATGGGCGTGCCCACGGTTTTGCTGGCGCGTACCGATTCCGAAGCCGCTAACCTGCTAACATCGGATGTGGATGAAAATGATAAACCATTTGTTACCGGCGAGCGTACCGATGAAGGATTTTACTGCGTAAAAAATGGACTGGAACAGGCAATTTCCCGCGGGGTGTCTTATGCCAGGTACGCCGATATGGTCTGGTGTGAGACCGGTACCCCGGACCTGGGTTTTGCACGTGAATGGGCCGAGGCGGTGCGCGCGGCGCATCCCGGAAAATTATTGGCCTACAACTGCTCGCCATCGTTTAACTGGAAGAAAAACCTCGACGATAAAACCATCGCCGAATTTCAGGATAAGATTGCCGAAATGGGTTACAAGTTCCAGTTCATCACGCTCGCCGGCATTCATAGCATGTGGTACCATATGTTCGACCTGGCCTACGATTACGCCCGTGGCGAAGGTATGAAGCACTACGTCGAAAAGGTGCAGGAGCCTGAATTTGCCGCAGCCGACAAGGGGTATAGTTTTGTTTCGCATCAGCAGGAAGTTGGCGCTGGTTACTTCGACGACGTGACTACCACGATTCAAGGCGGTGCTTCTTCGGTCACAGCCATGTCCGGGTCTACCGAGGAAGATCAGTTCTAGCTTTTCTGCCAGTATCGCTCACCGATTGAAGCGAATTTTTTGAGGGTAGGGGAAAACGTCTTCGTATATTCCGGCCTTGATGTTTTGCTGCTTCTGAATCCAGAAATCAGCTTTAAGTAAATCGCGGTGGGATTTTAAAAACGCCTGGCGTATGCGATTGTTAGCGAACAGGAAGGTTGCGAACTGTTCCGGAAAGATGTCGTTGGCGGCAATGCTGTACCAGGGTTCCGCGGCCATTTCATCTTCCGGGGACAGCGCCTCGGGTATTTCGCGGAAATTACATTCGGTCAGGTAGCAGATTTCATCGTAGTCGTAAAACACGACGCGCCCCTGACCCTGGCCGGTAACGCCGAAGTTTTTCATCAGCAAATCCCCGGGGAAGATATTCGCCGCCGCCAGTTCCTTGATCGCTTCACCGTAGCCTTTCATGAGGCGTTCCAGGTATCTGTCGTCAGCCTCTAAAACCGCCAGGTTTAACGGGGTCATGCGCCGTTCTATATACATGTGCTTGATAACGATCTGATCTCCTTCCTCGGAGACACTGTGGGTGCAGGTTTGGTATAGCTCCTCGAGCAAGTCCTCGGAAAAACGGGCACGTGGCAAGGCCACATGTGAATATTCCAGGATGTCGGACATACGCCCGACTCGATCGTGCATTTTGACCAGGCGGTAGGTATCCAGTACTTCCTGGCGAGTGGTTTTTTTCGGAGGCGGAAATCGATCGCGAATTACCTTGAATACGTAGGGGTAAGACGGCAGCGTGAAAACGGCCATTACCATGCCCTTGATTCCGGGCGCGAAAATCAGTTCGTCTTCCGAGTGTTTCAGATGATGCAGAAAATCGCGGTAAAAAACCGTCTTGCCCTGTTTATGCAAGCCGATCGATGAATAAAATGATTCCTTGCTGCGGGTTGGCATCAATTTGCGCAAGAAGGTGATTATCGAAGATGGAACCGGGTGATCGACCATAAAGTAAATATAAGAAAATTCGAACAGGCGCGTCAGCCCCTGCTTGCCGATTATTATTGCATCGCAATAAACGGAGTTACCCGTGCTATGTAAAATCGGGATCGCGAAAGGGTACTCTTTGTTAGAATTAATAGCTCTACCGACGATATAGGCTGCCTTGTTGCGATAAAAGACGCTACTGATCACCTGAAACTGGAAATTGAGATGCGCGCGGCGCGGTCGAGTGAAAGCCTGCTTGATCAAGGCGTAGGTAATATTGCGTACGTCGCGATCGATATCCTCGAATGGCAGGTTGAACAGGCTGTCGAGCAAAACCTGTTTTATCGAAGCTCGCAGGCCACGCTTTGCCGGATAATAAACGTGATAGGAAGGTTTCTCGGAATCGATGTACTCGGTCGAAACCGAGCTGCGTACGAAAATGTAATCGTTGCCGAAGTAATCACGATGAAACAGGGCGCAGAAAACCGAGTTGTAAAATGATTCCGCCAGTTCGGGTTGCAGGTGATTGCTGATCAACAGGACGTATTCCCGTTTGACGGCAAACCAGAGCGGGCTGTCGAACAGGTCGAAGTCAAACAGTTTTTGCAGATCGCGAATCGAATCCTTGACCCGAATATCGTAAAATTCTATACGTTCTCGCGATGCCTTGCGCTCGCCTTCCCAGTCGGCATTTTCGAAACGCTGCCTGGCGCCCCTGGTTATATTGCTGAAGATGGTGAAGTGTCGATCGAAGCCATCAAGAATTGTACGAGCGATCCGGTTCGACAAACCTTTGTCCGAATTAAGCATCGAGAGACTCCAGATTGTTCATTGCTTGCGGGACGGAATCTGAAGGCGTTGTCTTTTCTCCCACAGGTTTTTGCGGCTGATGCCAAGCATGCCCGCGAGTTGGGTTTCGTTGTATCGGGGTTGATATTTTTTCACAAAGCTAACGATGTGGTCGCCCAGCGATAGACGGTTCTCGAGTTCGTACAGAGGAAGTTGATGACCGGTTGCGAGATTATTCAACGCCAGGTTACTGGCTTCGATATTACCCTGTTGTCTCAGGATCACCGCTCGTTCGATAACATTTTCCGGTTCACGCACGTTCCCCGACCATTGGTAATGAAACATCTGGGTGTATGCTTGTTCGTCGAAAAACATTATTTTTCGATGACTGCGTTGTGCCGTCCTGGCCAGTATGGAGTCGGCCAGTAACCTGAAATTGCTACCGCGTTCGCAGGCATCGGTGGCATTGCTTAGCAGGTTGACAAAGACCTGTACCAGTTTTTGAGCGAACCCGGTAACCATAATCCCCATTCTGCAGCGGTTGTCATATTGCATTTGTTTTCCGGCATGACTGAGTGATACCAGGTTGATGGCTTCATGAGCGACTTGCCGAAGATCCAGATTTTCCGCCGGATATTCATCGGGCGCAGATCAGATGAAAATAAGGACATAGTGTTACCCCTGGTTACTGCAACTTTGAACGAATGTTACTTATTGTTGCGATCAGGTCAACAGGATTGAATTTTCTGTTGATATGCGATTCATTATATTTGCCTGGTGTATGAGTAGCGAGCGGACATCTTGTCGCTGGCCAGCGTTTATGTAAGCATATCCAGGCTCACGAAGAAATCTAATAATTGAATTCTCGAGGAAGACGCCATGTCAGACAGCAAAACCTATCCCGCTCCAGCCGAATTCGCCGCAAAGGCCAACATAACGGCGACTCAGTACAAAGATATGTATCAGCAATCGGTCGAAGATCCGGAAGGATTCTGGTCGCAGCAGGCTGAAAACTACCTGTCGTGGTTTAAACCCTGGAATTCGGTTTGTGACTGGAGTTTCGATGCCGATGATTTGCATATCAAATGGTTTGAAGGTGCCGAACTCAATGTTTGTTACAACTGCCTGGACCGCCACCTGGCGACTCGTGCCGACCAGGTTGCGATTATCTGGGAGTCGGATGACCCGGCAAAGGATCGCAAGATAACCTATGCCGAGTTGCACCAGGAAGTGTGTAAATTTTCCAATGTATTGAAAACCCGGGGCGTCAAGCGGGGGGATCGGGTTTCGATTTATATGCCGATGATCCCCGAAGCCGCGGTTGCGATGCTGGCCTGCACCCGCATCGGTGCAATGCACTCGGTCGTGTTCGGTGGATTTTCACCCGACGCGTTACGTGATCGTATCCAGGATTCTGATTGCCGGGTGGTGATCACTGCCGATCAGTCGATACGGGGTGGGAAGCGGGTGCCATTGAAGGCAAACGCCGACGAAGCGGTCGACCAGTGTGCCGATGTCAAGACTGTGATCGTGGTGCAGCATGGTGGCGAGCCCGTGGCCGGGGAAGAAGGTCGTGATGTCTGGTACCACGAAGCCATGGCTTCGGCTTCGCCGGATTGCGAACCAGAAATGATGAATGCGGAAGATCCGCTGTTCATCCTATATACCTCGGGCTCAACCGGAAAACCCAAGGGCGTATTGCATACCACCGGTGGCTACTTGCTACAGGCCGCCATGACCCACAAGCTTGTATTTGATTACAAAGATGGTGAAGTCTACTGGTGTACCGCCGACGTTGGCTGGGTTACCGGGCACACCTATATCGTATATGGCCCGCTGGCTAACGGCGCTACCACCTTAATGTTTGAAGGCATACCAACCTATCCCGACCTTTCCCGTTTCTGGCAGGTTTGCGACAAACACAAGGTTTCGATTTTTTATACCGCTCCGACCGCGATTCGAGCCCTGATGGGTGCCGGAGATGAACCGGTTAAGCGAACATCGCGCCAATCGTTGCGTTTACTCGGCACCGTCGGCGAACCGATCAATCCTGAGGCCTGGCTCTGGTATTACAATGTGGTTGGCGACGGTCGTTGCCCGATTGTCGATACCTGGTGGCAAACCGAAACCGGTGCTCACATGATAACGCCCTTACCCGGTGCCACCCCAACCAGGCCGGGCTCGGCAACTTTCCCTTTTTTTGGTGCCCAACCCGTGCTACTGGATGACGGGGGCAACGAGATCGAGGGTAATCCGGCGGCGGGTAATCTTGCAATGCGTGCACCCTGGCCATCGATGATGCGTTCGATTTTCGGTGATCATAAACGCTTTTACGAAACCTATTTCGCGTTATATAAAGGGTTTTACTTTACCGGTGACGGTGCCCGTCGAGATGAAGATGGGTATTACTGGATTACCGGTCGCGTAGACGATGTTCTCAATGTCTCCGGGCATCGTCTTGGCACCGCGGAAATCGAATCTGCACTGGTCAAGCACCCCAAAGTAGCCGAATCTGCAGTCGTGGGTTACCCGCACGATATTACCGGCCAGGGCATTTACGCTTACGTGACGCTGATGGCCGGCGAACAGGGTAATGACGAATTGAAACAGGAACTGGTGGGCATGGTACGCACTGAAATCGGACCGTTTGCGAAGCTTAATATTATTCAATGGGCGCCGGGGTTACCGAAAACCCGGTCCGGAAAAATCATGCGCCGTATTTTGCGCAAAGTAGCGGCGAATGACGTCGATAATCTGGGCGATACCTCGACTCTGGCCGATCCCGGCGTGGTCGAAAACCTGATCGATAACCGCCTGAATAAATTGGCCTGAATAAATAATAGATTTTAACGAGCGTTAAAGGCCCCGCATTGTGCGGGGTATTTCTTGATCGAATTTAACTATAATTCCTGTTTTACCATTTACCAATATCCGTAGGTGTCGATTCTACCGCAGCTGAACACTCATACCCGTGTCTCCCAGTTACCCGAAAATTTCTATCGTCGGGTTAGGCCACAGGCATTGAGTAACCCCTACCTGGTGGCGTTTAGTCCCGCGGTTGCCGAGTTACTCGATATCGACCCGCTCCTGTTCCAGAATCAGCAACTGATCGAATTATTCAGCGGTAATACGATTGTAGAGGGCGACGACCCAATCGCGATGATTTACGCAGGTCATCAATTTGGCCAGTACGTTCCCCAGTTAGGTGACGGGCGCGCATTGATGATAGGTGAAGTTAGCGGTAATGACGGCCTGGACTGGGAGATCCAGTTGAAGGGTGCAGGATTGACACCGTTTTCACGCATGGGTGACGGGCGCGCAGTATTGCGTTCGACAATTCGCGAATTTCTTTGCAGCGAAGCGATTGCGGCACTCGGGATTCCTACCACTCGTGCCCTATGCGTCACCGGGAGCAAAGATCCGGTTTACCGTGAAAAATCCGAAACCGCTGCTATCCTGACCCGCGTGGCTCAGAGTCACCTGCGTTTTGGAAATTTCGAGGTTTTTTTCTACCGCCAACAATATGCCGAGCTCAAATTTCTTGCCGATTTCCTGATCGAGCATTTCTATGCCGACTGTAGTGCCGAAGAGAACCCTTACCTGGAACTGCTGCGCCAGGTTATCGAGCGCACCGCGCGACTGGTAGCTCAGTGGCAACTGGTCGGGTTTACCCATGGAGTTCTCAATTCTGACAATATGTCGCTGCTGGGGTTGACCATCGACTACGGTCCTTTTGGTTTCCTCGATACTTACCATTCCGGTTTTGTCTGTAATCATTCCGACGAGCTTGGACGTTACGCTTACGACCAACAACCCCGTGTCGGCCTGTTTAACCTGTCCTGCCTGGCACAGGCGATGCTGCCGTTGATCGACCCGGAGAGCGGGGAACAGGCTGCGGAAATGGCGAAACAATTGCTGGCTGATTATCAGCCTACCTATCTTGCGCACTATTATCAGGGAATGGCGTCCAAACTGGGTCTGGATGCCTTTCGTGACGGCGACGAAAAATTGATCTCGAGGCTGTTCGCTATTATGGAAGGTCAGGTCGATTTCACTCATTTCTTCCGTGCCCTAAGTCGATTCGATGAGACGGGAGACTGCGGGTATCTGCGCGACATGTTTGTCGATCGCGACGGTTTTGATGACTGGTTGCGGGATTATCGGACCAGGATCAGGGATCAGCTGGTGGAAACCGAAATCAGGCATCAAAATATGCTGATGACTAATCCGAAGTTTGTGTTGCGTAATTATCTCGCCCAACAGGCCATCGCGGCTGCGGAAACTGATGACTTCAACGAAGTGAAAACCCTTTTTTCCGTGCTGCAGAATCCCTACGATGAGCAAACCGAGTTTGAAGCCTATGCCGGGGTACCGCCCGAATGGGCGCAGCATCTTGATCTCAGTTGTTCTTCGTAAAGCTTGCAAGTTCTCGTTATATTCTCTACACTCGCTGAGAATAAAATGAGAAGAGCCAGGCAGAATGCTGACAACACAGGAACAAAACACGTTACAGTTTATTCGTCACTACCTAGCACAACATGGATTTGCGCCCAGGTTCAAGGAAATCGGGGTCGCTATCGGCGTAACTTCCCATGGCACGATTCATCGCTATGTACAGTCACTGGAAGACAAGGGATATATCGACCGTGTCAAGGGCAATTCACGCGGTATGAGTCTGGTCGAATTACCCCTGGTCAGTCCCCCGACTATTCCACTTGCCGGAAAGATTGCAGCCGGTTTGCCGATTGAAGCGATTGAAGATCAACAGGAGTTGAATCTTGCAGAAATGTTCATGGGCCCTGAATTGTTTGCCTTGCGCGTAACCGGGGATTCAATGATTAATATCGGCATACTCGATGAGGATTACGTCATTATCAAAAAACAGCCGGTTGCCAACGATGGGGATATAGTCGTCGCAATGATCGACAAAGCCGAGGCGACCCTGAAGCGTTTCAAGCGCAGCGGCAAAGATCAGATTGCCCTGATTCCGGAAAACCCGGAAATGGAGCCCATGATTTATCATGCTGAGCGGGTGAGTATCCACGGTGTGCTCGTGGGCCAGCTAAGGAATTACCGGTAATTCTCACCCGTAGGAGTCTGTCGGATTTAGGATAAATCTACTGCGGAAAAGGCATTTTGGCCAGATTTTCCTATCCAATTCGTTGATTTATGAGTAACTATTCGCCTCATTCGATAGAAAAATCTGACTCAAAATGCCTTTCCCTCGCTACGACACCCTAAGTCCGACAGACTCCTAGCGGCGCATTTTGAGGAGGTCGTTACGCCCTTCAAACCTGTTCTAACAGGTTATTCGGTCAGAGTTTCAGCTGTTTTTGAATCTGACGCAGCATGTCAGCCATTATCCTGGGGTTTCCGGCAATGATCTGGCCATTTTCGAGAAAATTTCCATCACCGTTGTAATCGGTAACCAGACCGCCCGCTTCCCGAACGATCAGCGTCCCGGCTGCGAGGTCCCATGAGTTAAGCCCGGATTCCCAGTAACCATCCAGCCGACCTGCAGCCACGTATGCCAGATCAAGTGCCGCAGAGCCCGCCCGCCGGGTATCGCTGGCGGAGGTGAAAAAGGTACTGAATAGCTTCACAAATTGGTCGAGTTGGTCCGGGTGTTTAAACGGGAAACCGGTTGCCAGGAGCGCCCCTTCGGTAGTTTTCAAATTGGCGACACGAATACGTCGATTGTTTAAAGTGGCGCCGTCCCCACGACTGGCGGTAAATAATTCCTGTTTATAGGGATCGTAAATCACGCCATGCGCCATGCGCCCGCGATGCTCGCAGGCGATCGAAACCGCGTAGTGTGGAAAGCCATGCAGGTAGTTGGTAGTTCCATCGAGCGGATCGATGATCCAGCGGTATTCATCTTGACCTTCGATAATGCCCGATTCTTCGGCGACGATACCGTGACCGGGATAGGCTTTCAGTAGATCTTCGATAATTCGTAGTTCGGCTTCGCGGTCTACTTCGCTGACGTAGTCGTTTTTAGCTTTTACTTCAACCTTTAAGTCGGGTAGCTTGTTGATTTTGCGGACTATAAAATCCCCCGCATGGCGGGCCGCTCGAATCGCGATATTGAGCATCGGTTGCATTACAGGGATTTCATCGAACCGGGAAAGGCGCGCAGTCTAACAAAGGACCTGGATATAGACCAGAAGTAAACCATGCGGCGACGGCACAGGAGCGCCAGTAAATGAAACAGCAAAACATCAAGATAGTTATGATCGGCACTACGCATCCGGGTAATATCGGTGCGGCCGCGAGGTCGATGAATAACATGTGTTTCAGTAAGCTGACACTGGTCGACCCGAAATGCCCGGTTGGGGAAATCGCCTATGCCCGCGCCTCGGGTGCAAACTCGGTGCTCGAAAATCGTGAGAACTGCGTTGATTTGTCGCAAGCGATTGCGGACTGTGAATTCGTGGTGGCGGCCAGCGCGCGCCCACGTACGCTTTCCTGGCCGGAGTTGAACCCATTCGAGCTTGCGGACAAATTGAGTTCCCTGGATGATTCCACCCGCGTCGCACTGGTATTCGGGCGTGAACATTCGGGCTTGAGTAATGAGGAAATTCAGCTGTGTAACTACATGCTTCGAATTCCGAGCAACCCGGAATTCAGTTCGCTTAACCTGGCCTCGGCGATCCAGGTGATTTGTTACGAGATATATCGCCGATTGAACAATGCGCCACCGGTCTTAAGGGAACCAGATGCCCAGGATTTGCCAGTGCTTAATTCCGAGCTTGAAGGATATTTCGCACATCTCCAGCAAGTGCTGGAAATGATCGGATTTTTGAATCCAACACAACCGGGCTTGATCATGCAACGGTTACGCCGCCTCTATCTGCGCAGCGAGCTGACCCGTAACGAAATTAATATCTTGCGGGGTATGTTGACGGCCATTGAAAAACGGCAACAGTGACTGTTATAAATAGTTACCTTGCTGAAGAGATTCGTGAGCGATATTTTTCTAGAATCTATTTCCGAAATAACTCTACTACGGAGTTAACCCATGAAACTTTCTAGCAGAATCGTTGCCGCTGTATTACTGATCGTCGGCAGTTCCGGCGTTGTATACGCATTTGCTAAACACAACCACTGGGGCATGACAGCCGGCGATAAAATTGAATTCGTCACTGAAAAGGTAACCCAAAAGCTGGACCTCGACAGCCAGCAAAAGCAGCGTTTTAGCGATCTTGCTGAAACGGTGGTCAATGCCATGACGGATATAAAGGCAACCAGAACTGAGCATATCAATGAAATTGAAGCGCTTTTACAGGATTCCGGCTTTAACCAGTTACGCGCAATCGAAATGGTGCAGCAGAAAACACAGATGATCAATGATAAAGCGCCGCTGGTGATCGCATCGCTGGCGGCTTTCCTGGATTCGCTGAGCGCAGAGCAAAAACAGGCAATGAAGGAATTTATCAGGCATCATCGCCATGGTGACAACCACTGATTCCGGTCCTGATATGGAACGCGGCTTCTCAAGTGGGAGTCGCGTTGTACAATGTCGCCGGGTTAACAGGTAAATGAATGCGCAGACTATTGCTGATCGATGACGACGAACGACTCGCCGATCCATTACAACAGTATTTCACAAAGCTTGAAATGCTGCTCGACAATGAAGCCAGGCCGCTAAAGGCACAAAGGTAATAGTCAATCTACCCCTAGTATAATAGTTGACCATTTTAGTCAGGATTGTATACTAATCCGATATTACACCAAGCTATTTCACGATGCAATTATCCACCAAAAGTCGATATGCGGTAACCTCACTGCTCGATCTGGTCATGCACTCGGACCAGGGTCCGGTATCACTGGCCGATATCTCGGTCCGGCAAAGTATATCCCTGTCTTACCTTGAGCAATTATTTGCCAAAATGAGGCGCAATAAACTGGTCGTGAGTACCCGTGGCCCCGGCGGCGGTTACAGCCTGAGAGAATCACCCGAGCAGGTGTGTATTGCCGATGTCATTAATGCGGTTGACGTGATAGTGCAGGTAGCGGACAGGGATATTACGAATGGATCGCCCGATTACGAACCTTGCCTGACCGAGCGGCTATGGGAAGAGTTGAGCGACGAGATCGAAAACTACCTGGCTACGATTTCGCTGGCGGACATGATGCGAAATGACGAAGTACAGGAACTCTCCCGAATGCACGATCTACGGCAAAAACAACCCAACCTGCGGTAATACCATGCCCGTGTACCTCGATCATAATGCGACTTCACCCATGCATCCGGAAGTGATCGATGCAATCAGGTCGTTTTTGCAAAATCCGACCGGCAACCCGTCCAGTCTGCATAGCTATGGGCGCATGGCGCGATCAGCGGTCGAATCCGCGCGTGCCGAAGTAGCGGCCTTGCTAGGGTGTTCCAGCGATGCCGTTATATTTACCTCGGGTGGAACCGAAGCAAACAACATGTTGTTGAAAGGATTTGCCGATAAAACCCGCGCCGGTCCCATCGTTAGTAGCGAAATAGAACATCCCAGTATTCTCGAGCCTCTTAAACAACTGGCGGATGAAGGGCAGGAGGTGATCCTGTTAAAATCGAACCAGGAAGGACAGATAGACCTGGAAGCAGCCGCTTCGGTGCTTGCCGGGGCTGATGCCCAGCTACTGTCGATCATTTATGCCAATAATGAAACCGGGGTATTACAGCCGATTGAGTCACTGGCGGCTATGGTGGATCGGGATTTATGCATGCTGCATACCGATGCTACCCAGGCGGTCGGTAAGATTCCGCTCGATATGACGCAACTCGATATCGATGCGCTTAGCTTTTCGGCACATAAGCTGCGAGGGCCACAGGGTATCGGCGCACTGGTGGTCAAGCGCAAACCGAAAAAAATACTGATCAGTGGTGGATATCAGGAAAAACGGCTTCGTGGGGGCACTGAAAATGTTGCCGGGATTGTCGGGCTTGGCAAGGCGGTACAGATTGCACGCCTTGAAATGGATCGGAAACACCACCATCTTACACAACTGAAAGAGGTTTTTGAGTCGAAGCTGTCAGGTATTGCGGGCAGCGTCGTGTTTGGACAACAACTACCCCGATTGTCGAATACGACCTACTTTGCATTACCCTATTATCATGGTGAAACCCTGTTGATGGAGCTTGACCGTGCCGGCTTTGCGCTGTCCAGCGGTTCAGCCTGTCACAGCGCGGTCACCGAACCGAGTCATGTATTAACAGCGATGGGTGTTGAAAATAATCTTGCTCTGAATGCGATAAGGGTAAGTTTCGGCATGGATAACAGCCTACAGGATGTTGAGATGCTGATCATTAAACTCCAGGACTTGGTCAATAAACTACCCGCGGTAATCCGTCAGGCAGCGGTATAGAGAGAGAAATATGGCAATTCATCTGAGTGACATAGCGGCATCACGAGTGCAGCAATTTCTGGACAACAGAGGCAAGGGCATCGGTTTGCGCCTCGGCGTTAAGACCACCGGTTGTTCGGGGCTGGCATACGTTATCGAATTTGTCGATGAGCTACAGGATGGCGATGAAGTCTTCGAATCGAAGGGAGTAAAGATAGTCGTCGATCAGAAGAGTCTGGTGTTTCTCGACGGCACCGAGGTCGACTTTGCCAAGGTTGGACTGAACCAGGGGTTCCAGTTTAAAAATCCCAATGCCAAGGATGCCTGTGGCTGTGGTGAAAGTTTTACCGTTTGACCTGGATGCAGTTCCCCGATATCAGCCAAACCTACTTTGAGCTGTTCGGCTTAAGCCCTGCCTTCGAAATCGATGCCAGGAATTTACATGCCGAGCAACAACGTTTGCAGGCAATTTATCACCCGGATCGATACGTTAGTTCCAACGACCGGGATAAACGCCTGTCGGTGCAAATTGCCTCCTGGGTAAACCAGGCCTATGAAACACTGCAGGATCCTGTGAAACGATCGAAATACCTGCTTGAAATCAGTGGTGTTGATATCCACGACGATTCAACAACCACCTCGGACACAGGCTTTTTGATGGAGCAGATCGAATTACGTGAAGAAATCGACTCCTGTCGACAGGGTGAAGATGCACTGTCACGCAGTGAGCAGATTGAGACCCGGTTGAGACAACGGGCGCAAGGTTTAGCGCGCGAGTTTGTCACTCAGTTTGAAGCAGGTAACTTCGACTCGGCCATGGAATACAGTCGAAAAATGCAGTTTATTCAGCGCATTCAGCACCAACTGGCAGAGCTTCAGTTTGAATTGGAAGATTACTGATGGCGCTATTGCAGATATCCGAACCGGGTGAATCGAGCGCACCGCAGCAACTTCGTTATTCGGCTGGAATCGATCTCGGTACCACCAATTCACTGGTCGCGACCGTGCGCAGTGGCGAGGCGGTGTGTTTGCCCGATACCGAGGGGCGCAGCCTGTTACCTTCGGTGGTTCATTTCGATAATGCTCAGATATTGGTCGGTTACCCGGCGCTGAATTTCCTCACCAGTGATCCTTTAAACAGCATCGTCTCGATTAAAAGGTTGATGGGCAGGGGTCAGGAAGACCTTAGCCTGCTTGGCCATGTCATGCCATACCAATTTGTGACCAGCGGAAATAGTAAGGTTCCCAGAATTCGTACCCGCAGTGGTGATTTCAGTGCGGTTGAAATTTCCAGCGAGATTCTCAAAGCACTTGCGCAGCGCGCCAGCCAGAGTATGGGCGTAGACCTTGATGGAGTTGTGATAACGGTGCCGGCTTATTTTGACGACGCCCAGCGCCAGGCGACTCGAGATGCGGCAACCCTCGCCGGGCTGAACCTGTTTCGTCTCTTGAATGAACCGACTGCGGCCGCGGTCGCTTACGGGCTCGATCAAAGCAGTGATGGATTGATCGCGGTTTATGACCTTGGTGGTGGTACTTTCGATATCTCTATTTTACGGCTCAACAAGGGAATTTTCGAGGTTCTTGCAAGCGGCGGTGATTCTTCGTTAGGGGGTGACGACATGGATCATGCACTCGGTGAATGGATAATTGAGCAAGTTGATTTCGGCGAAATAGATGCAGGACTAGCGCGACAGATTTTGCTTGCAGCACGGGCTGCGAAACAAACACTGACGGATTATGATTCAGCAGAAATCGTGATTGAACACCGGGAAACATGGCGTGGGACAATTGACCGTGGTCTCTTCAATCAACTGATTCAGACGCTGGTCAGGAAAACCCTGACTGCTTGTCGACGAGCTTTGCGTGACGCCGGAATAAGTCAAGCCGACATTGATGAAGTAATCATGGTCGGGGGATCGACCCGGGTACCACTGGTTCAGGCGATGCTGGGAGAATTTTTCGAGCGTAAACCCATGTGTGAACTCGATCCCGATCAAGTGGTTGCGCTGGGTGCTGCGATTCAGGCTGATATTCTTGCCGGCAACAAACCCAACAGTGAAATGCTGTTGCTTGACGTACTGCCTTTGTCGCTGGCAATCGAAACCATGGGTGGCCTGAGTGAAAAAATCATTGCTCGTAACACTCCAATTCCGGTGTCGCGTGCACAGGATTTCACAACTTTTAAAGACGGTCAAACCGCGATGTCGATCCACGTAGTACAGGGTGAAAGGGAACTGGTATCCGATTGTCGTTCCCTGGCGCGATTCGAATTGCATGGATTTCCACCGATGACTGCCGGCGCCGCGCGCATACGCGTTACTTACCAGGTTGATGCTGACGGATTGATGTCGGTTAGCGCAGAAGAAACCTCCAGTGGCGTGGTTGCCGACATCGTAGTCAAGCCTTCGTACGGATTAACCGATACCGAGATCGAATCGATGTTGCGAGCCTCGATTGTTCACGCAGGTAAAGATATCGAACATCGTATGCACAAGCAGCAGCAGGTCGAAGCCAGGAGAGTGATTGAAGCGATTAATTCGGCTCTCGCAGAGGATGGTGAAGTTTTACTGAACCCATCTGAAATTGCTCGCATTGTCGAGCATCGAGATCGTCTTGTAGCCGCAATCGAAACAGCGCCGACAGTTGAACTCAAGCAATTGATCAAGGCCATCGAGGACGCAAGTGAATTCTACGTAGCAAAACGTATGAACGCGAGCGTTACCAAAGTGCTCACCGGAAAACAAATTGACGAGGTTGATGTTTGATGACCAGGCTTATTATATTGCCGCATGACGAAATCTGTCCACAGGGTGCTGAAATCGATGTTGAACCCGGTATCAGCTTGTGTGATGCAATGCTGAACAATGGTATCGAAATCGAACATGCTTGTGAAAAGTCTTGTGCCTGCACGACTTGTCACGTTTACGTGCGAGAGGGATTCGAATCCCTTGAAGAATCCAGCGAAGACGAAGATGATTATCTTGATAAGGCCTGGGGCCTGGATATGGATTCGCGTTTGAGCTGCCAGGCAATAGTGGGGGACGGAGACCTGACTATCGAAATTCCCAAGTACACCATTAATATGGTTTCCGAAAATCATTAATCTACTATTATGTCGCGAGAGGAGCAAACCATGAGTCTAAAGTGGACAGATACACTGGATATTGCAATAGAACTTGCCGAGACCCATACCGATGTCGATCCCCAGTATGTTCGTTTTACCGACCTGCATAGCTGGGTCTGCGCGCTTGACGAGTTTGACGATGATCCCGATCGTTCGAATGAAAAGATTCTGGAAGCAATTCAGATGGCCTGGATCGACGAAAACGATTAAATGATTGCAGATAAGTCAAATAGTTGACGCAAAACCGTCGAGAATCCGACGCTTTTTTGTTGAGAATCAAACACCTTTAAGTTATTTCCAAAGTAGTTCAAGCGCGTCTTTGTAGAAATGTGAACTATTTCAATCTTGAAATACAGACTTATTAAACCCCTATATAACAATGACTTAGATCGTTAATCGAAAGTGCATTGTTGCTATTGAAATGTGAAATTGGTCACAGTTTGCTTGCAATTGATTCACGTTTCGGTAAATTGGTGTCCACAAACCACCATAAAAAAAGTGGGTAAAGCTCTGAAATAAATAGCCTAATTTGTCTGGTTTACAGGTTTACAGGTTTACAGGTTTACAGGTTTACAGGGCTGGCACAACCAAAGTGAATCCCGCTTGCAAAATTCGGGAAATTTCGATAACAAGTTCTGGAGAGACACAGTTATGAGCAATTTAGCAGTATTGGACCGTTCCGCCTATCCAAGACTAGAAAGCGATAAGTCCCAGCAACTGAAAATACATTTCGATCACAAGTACAAGACCTCCTGGTGCTTGATGAATGCCGCGCCACGTCCCTGCTTCACCAATAATCTGCTCTCCGATTTTCATGAGTACATCCGCGTGGTAAAGGAAGAAATGCGGGCCAGTCAAGGGCAGAAATACGACTACATCGTGATCGGTTCCGATATTAAAGGGATTTTCAATCTAGGTGGCGATCTCAATTTGTTCCGGAATTGTATCGAAGGCAAAAATCGTGACGGGTTATTTAACTATGCGATTCGTTGTATTGATATTCTCCACGAAAATATCAATCATCTTGGTTGTGACCTTACCACCATCGCCCTGGTACAGGGAGACGCGCTTGGCGGCGGGTTCGAGTCGGCGCTGGCGAGCAATGTAGTGATTGCTGAAAAAGGCGTAAAGATGGGACTGCCCGAAGTCCTGTTCAACCTGTTTCCCGGCATGGGAGCCTATTCCCTGTTGTCTCGCCGAATTGGTACCGCGAAAGCCGAAAGAATCATACTGAGTGGAAAACTTTATACTTCCGACGAGCTATATGATATGGGTGTAATCGATATTCTCGCAGAGAAAGGCGAAGGTGAGATCGAAGTTTACAAATATATCAAGGCGGCCAATCGTTATTCGAACAGCTACAACGCAATCAGAAAAGTGCGTGATATCTGTAACAAAATTAGTTATGACGAACTCATTGATATTGCCAAGATCTGGACCGATGCGGCCTTCAAACTCACTGACAAGGACCTGAAGATGATGAGTCGCTTAACCAAGATGCAGGATTCGAGGCGGTAATTACTCTGCACCAGTCGAGGTGTTCGCAGACTTGAGATTTAATTTCCTCGAGGTTTTGCAATATCCTGTTTTATGGCACTGCTCAATGCTGCGGACGTCTTGAGGAATATACTCTGGATCTCCGCAGCCATTTTTCGGGTGGTTTCACTTCCTATATCGTAGGGTTTTAGGGCTTCGCCCTGCTGGCAGATATCTGCCAGCACCCGTGCCCCCAGCTCTATCGATGACCCTTTTAGCGCATGCAGTGCTTCGCGATACTCCAGATAGTCATTTTCTGCGGCTTCGTTGATTCGTGCGACGTGCTTGACCCCATCTCGTTGAAAGTCTCTGACCAGATCATGCAGGAAATCGTAGTCCCCGAGAGCGGACACTTCTCTTAGTAGAGACTCTTCGTACCACTCGGACTCTTTAATGTCTGCAACCGGTTGCAGTAATTCCAGTTTGCTCACTTCAGATTCTAATTTGATCTCGGCTCCAGCCACGGTACTCTCCTTGCTTATATTCCTGGATAAAAATGCGATCCGGTCCAACAACGCCCTGGCATTGACAGGTTTGGTTAAAAAGGCATCTGCCCCGGCACTCAAGCTCGCTACCTTGGCCTCCGGTGTTGCATCCGCAGTCAGCATGATCACGGGTAGCGAACGACTCGTGTCAAGAAATCGGATGGTTTTCATGACCTCCAATCCACTCATTCCCGGCATGTTCATATCGAGTATGAGCGCATCCAGTGAACTCATGCTGTTATCGAGGATGTCGAGCACATCTTCTCCACAATCGACGAGTGTCACACTGTGCCCGGCGTGTTGCAAAATCCTCTGAATTAACTTTTGATTGACTGCATTATCCTCGGCGACCAGTATTTTGAGGTTTTTGGCGCCCGCTTGTCTGCCGTAGTGTTCAGCGAGGGTGACAACATTTTCCTCGGAAATATGAACGCTTTGCGCCGCATGTATCGCGTTAAACAGGGATCTCTTTTCTTCGGGTTCAAGAATCGTCGATATGTAATATTGATTTACCGCGTTGATGTTGATCATGGTATCTGACGAGTTCACCAATATTAGTGACAAATGTTCCAGTATCTTTTCAGATCGAATCATTTGTGCAAACTGCTCGGCACTAATATCTGTCAGGCAGTCCTGGTCGACAATGGCGGAGTGATAATTGCTTCCTTTTTCCGAAGCCTGTAACAACAACGAAAATGCGCGTGCCGAGGAGCGAACCCAGTCAAAATCTATATCCCAACCTTTCAGTGACGGTCGTATAACGGCAGCCGTATCCTCATCAGCGAGTAACAGAATATGGTTTGAAGAAATGACCTGGTCGTTGTGTGGCACCAGATCGAATGGTAGTTCGAACCAAAAGGTGGAACCCTTATCGAGTTCACTGCGAACACCTATCTCTCCACCCATTAACTCAACCAGCTCTCTGGAAATGGCAGTCCCCAGTCCTGTTCCACCATAACGCCTACTTGATCGCTGCTCGGCTTGAGTGAAATTATCAAAAATAGTTTTCAGGTATTCTTCCGAGATCCCGACTCCGGTATCTGTGACCTCGAATCGAATTCGTGGTTTCCTGTCACTCCCGCCAATTCTGAATACGCGCAGGTTTACCGAACCATCATCGGTGAACTTGATGGCATTGTTGACGAGATTAATTAATACCTGCCGGATATGTTGTTGGTCACCCCGTAAAGAAAATGGCGTATCGGGATCGATAGTGCAGGAAATCAGTAGATTCTTGGATTCACCCGACGGGGAGAGCATGTAAATCACCGAATTCACGACTGCATGCAGGTCGAGCGGTTTCTTTTCAATATCGATCTTACCGGCTTCGATTTTGGCGATATCCAGTACGTTTTCGATCAATTCAAGCAGGGAGTAGGCCGAGCTATGAAGGGTGCCGACAAGTTCCTGCTGCTCGGAACTCAGTCGGGTCTCCTGGAGTAAATCACCCATTCCAATTACGCCGTTAAGCGGCGTTCTCAATTCATGCGACATGTTCGCCAGAAATCGACTCTTGGCTTCATTGGCCTGCTTGGCCGCAGCTATGGCTGCATGCAATTTTTCCAGTAAAAAAGCGGCGTACAGTGGCAGTACCAGAAGAATGAGTAGCAAGCTTATCGCGAAGGAGCGATTCGCCTGCCAATATTCACTACCCAGGATTACCAGCGCAAACCCCGCAAGACTGACGCCAAACGAGATGTAAAGATAACGGGTACCATATCGAAAGCCATTGCCGAGCGTGACCCATAGATAAAATACAAACAGTGGTACATGGTCGCCACCTGTCAGGAACATCAATATGGATAGCGACACCATATCCAGTAAGATTCCACAGACTCGTCTGATCGGAGAGGGACGTGGGTTTTTTACGATTGCGGCGAAAATCAGCAGAGCTATACTGCTCGCGGTCAGGATGATGATATTCGGTGTTGAATCGAAAATATCGGTAAAATGTTCACCCGCACCCCAGGGTAAACAAAATATAACGACCAGGATAAAAGCGATCGCTAGCCGTAAATACGCCTGTTCAGGTTCAGTATCGCCGGTTCCCTTAAGCCTTTGGTTGAGCTTTGCCAGCAAACTGCCTTTCGTCTTGGATACTTCCATTCGAGGCTGCAGCGCCGGCGGTTAACCGTCGTTGAATGTTTTATGGATATTGGTAATGTTGTTTATACGCTCGAAAAATGCTTCTACGCAAATGGGATCGAATTGAGCCCCAGCGTGTTTGTGCAAATAATCCTGCGCATCCTGTGCCTCCCAGGCGCGTTTGTAAGGTCTCGTGGAAACCAGTGCGTCATAGACATCGGCCACGGTAACGATTCGAGCCACTAACGGAATATCCTTACCGGAAATACCGTTGGGATAGCCGCTGCCGTCAAATCGTTCATGATGATTAAGGGCAATTATCGATCCGGTTTGTATATATCGGGATTGACTGTTGGACAGGATTGAATGACCGATAATCGTATGTTGTTGCATCGTCATCCATTCGTCTTGTTCGAATTTGCCGGGTTTTAGCAGTATTTTATCCTGGATTCCGATTTTACCGATGTCATGCATGGGTGCGGCATACTCGATTTCGTCGCATTCCTTTTCACTCAGTCCCAGGGCTTCGGCTATTTCACGTGAGTATTTCGCCATGCGCACGACATGATTGCCTGTGACTTCGTCGCGATACTCGCCGGCTTTCGCCAGGCGTAGCAAGGTTTCATGTTCGCGGGATATGATTTGCTGGGTGGCGACCTCTACCTGCCGCGCCAACCAGTCGGCCCGATCCTGGATAATGGATTGCTGCTCATGCAGCTTGAGCAGGTTACGGCAACTGGTACGACATTCGATCTGGTCGATGGGTCGGGTCAGGAATGCGGTAGCGCCGGCTTCCAGCGCATCGTAACGCACTGATTTTTCGCTCACCACGGTAATCATCATGATCGGTATATCCTGGCAGGCCGGTTTGGCACGAATTTGCCTGATCAACTCGACGCCATTTATATCCGGCATGCGGTAGTCGGTGATGATCAGGTCAGGGTGGTTTTGGTCTAACCAATGTAATGCTTCGAGTGGATTATCGAACGCATCGACACTCACATCTTCTTCGGCCTGCTGAATTATCTTGGACAGAATCGTCCGCCCTGTAGATTCATCGTCAACGATCAATACCTTTCGCTGCCGCCTGAGAATGCTCAGTCGGCGGGCGTTTTCGTATGGTTCGATATTTGAACCCTTTGGGATATCGGTTTTATTATCTGTGCTCGAAATCAATCCTCTCACCCCATATTGATTCTGGCAGGACCGGCCATAATAACAATATCAATGGTTTGTGTCGCTTTGTTCAGTGTTATTATTATTAATCACATTATTCTCGGACGGGTTATATAGTAGGTTTAGGTAATAAAATCAACTTTTTATGTGACCTGTCTATCAAATCGGGGAAAACAATTCTGGTGCCTGTAAATATGTCACTTTTGAAGAGCATCGGCAGCAGCCTGCTGGTATTGATATTGATGCTGATGCCGGTTTCAGGGGCTGGTGGATCCGGTTCGACAGCGACGATAGAGATTAAACTGCGCCAATCAATTTACCAGGTCGAACTCGCGATGACACCAAGCCAACGTCGTAAGGGTTTGATGTATCGCCAACGGCTGGCCGCCGACAAAGGTATGTTGCTGGTATACCCGCGCTCGGGTGATCACCGGGTGTGGATGAAGAACATGCTGATTCCTTTACGAGTACTGTGGATAGACGACAGCTATACCGTGCTTAGCGTACAACGCCTGGTCCCCTGCGAGACTTCACCATGCCCGGTGTTTGCAGCACCGCTACCATCACGTTATATACTCGAGTTAAGCGATGGCAATCACGATATTAAACCGGGAGACAAAGTAGAAGGTCTTAAAATTTGGTAACCTTCAGATTACCCGCTTTTTACAAAACATCGTCGCCGGGTTCATAAGATTTAAAAGTGAAGGGAAAGGTCTTTGTGAACCGCAAGACAGCTCGCGATCGATTCCGCCTGTTCCGGAGACAGGCGTTCCTGCATGCGCATCCCGATAGTGCCGACAATGGCATTGTCGTATTGTTCCAGGTCAGTGGCCAGTACGTCAGTTGCGCGTTGATGCCATACGATATCAGCCTGCATGATCTCGTCCGCTAGATTTATCTGCTCGATGGCATGCACTTTGTCAGGCGTGGACCCACCCAAAGCGCGCCTGGCCTTGGAAAGCTTTGAATTAATACGATGTGTTTCGGTCAGCTTGTCGAGATCGCGCCCCAGTGCTTTGACCGCCTAGAGAGCCTCGTCGCTTGATTGCTGTTGAATTAGCGTGATCAATGGATCAAAACGACCTTGCAAGGCCCGCAGTGCCGCGGTCTCGGAAATCATTTTACGCAGGGTGACAATCATACCGTAGCTGTCGTCCAATCGTGCCTTCTGCCGCCGAATATCAAGTTTTAGCACCTCGATGAGCGCTCGACGCAGCCTGTTTCTGGTGCGCTTTCAATAATTCCCAGGCAGCCCGGATTTGCGGATTTACCGTATCGGAAATCACCGCGATAAAGCGGTTGGGGAGCTTCCCGGGCTGCAATACCCGGTCCGGATGACCCTTTGGAAATTCAGCGTTACGATTGAAAAACAGGTATCCATGTAACGGCGCATCGATAATCAAAAGCTTGAGTGACGTCAGCTGATTTTCCAGTTCGAACAGCGGATTTGTAAATTTGAAACTCTTTTGTCCGACTACCTGTATCCATTCAGAAATACCTTCGGCGCAGTAGATATTACCGCTGTAAGGTTTATACGAAATCAACAGAATCGAATCCTGAGTCAGGGCTAACCGGTCGATTGTATGGTAACCATCGAGCCCGTCCGAACAGACCAGGTTGCGAATCTGCTCGCAACCGATTTGTTTCAGGCTGCGCTGACTTCGCCATTCCAGGATATGTGCTTTTAACGGTTTTCGGTTTACAAGCAAAATTATCAGGATTGCAATACCAATAATCAAGAAAGCGACCGCGTCAGATTCGATTGATAGCCGGCCGATAAAATCATCTGGATTCATCACGGAAATAATATCCGAATAATTGCCAATTGCCATATTTTACCGTAATAAATACACTACCGGGTTCCAGCCGGGAGCAAAATTAAAATGACTACCCCCCATCTTACTGTGAAACAGTTGTTCGACCGTGAAAGTTGCACCTACAGCTACCTGTTAATCGATACCGAAACGGGTGAAGGCGCCATCATCGACTCGGTGTTCGAAACTTTTGAACGTGATATGCAAATTATCAATGAACTCGGCGTGGAATTGCTGTATGCGATCGAAACTCATGCGCACGCCGACCATATCACGGCGGCTGGAAAAATACGCGAGAATACCGGTGCCAAGCTGGTCTACGGTGAAATTTCGGGTATCGAGGCGATCGATATACCGATGAAGGATGGCGACAGCCTGATGCTTGGGCACTACCGGATAGCGGCGATATCGACCCCTGGTCATACCAATGGCTGTACCAGCTATTTCTGTGACGGTATGCTGTTTAGCGGGGATACTTTGCTTATTCGCGGCTGCGGTCGCACCGATTTTCAATCGGGTGACCCGGGTATGCTGTACGACAACATCACGCAGAAACTATTTGTTCTCAGTGATGACACCATCGTTTATCCCGGGCATGATTACAATGGACGCACCAGCTCTACAATTGGTGAAGAAAAGGCATGGAATCCACGGCTGGGTGCCAATCGACCCCGACAGGAATTCATCGAATTGATGAATAATCTAAACCTCGATATGCCGAAAAGGATCAACGAGGCGGTTCCTGCAAATATGAGTGTCGGTATTAACTTCGATGCCAATCGCTACCTGTTGCGCGACTTTGATATGAAGGACCTGTACCGTGAATGGCAGGATCTACCGGATAATGCCTGGATCATCGACAATCGAACGCCCGAGGAATTTGCGCGTGGGCACGTACCGGGCAGCCATAACATTCCGATGGGAACCGAGAATGCGCATGTCGACGAACTAAAGCAAATTGAGCGCTTGTATCTATATTGCCGTTCCGGACGACGTGCCCAGACATCGACCACCAATTTAAATTTCCAGGGGCTGAATCATATCGTCTGCGTCAGTCATAGCGGCATGCCGGACTGGAAAAAGGCCGGTTTCCCGGTCGAATCCTGACCCCGGAAATCATCCGAAATTCCTGTCCCGATAGGTACCGCAATGGTCTTCGATAATCTGACGGCGCTGTTCGAGCGGGCGATACGCCGAGAGGGCGTTAAACAATCCGACGCCAGTCCCGGTGAGCCTGGTCACGGAAGGCATCGAGTTCCTCCGCTTCGACACCAACAGCCTGCACATGGTTGGAGATATTGCAAACCTTGGTGCTTAACCAATGCATTGCGGTTACCGAAAACCCTGCGTCCAGGGTTCCGTCGGGGACAATCTGCTTGTAAAAAGTGCTGCCTGAAACCAGCGGATATACATTGTTTCGATTTTCCAGATAAGTCTCGAAAGGTCCAAGACCATAGACGTTGGCAATCAGGGCATTGAAATCATTCCGGGGTTGGTCGGAGTACACGATTATAATTGGTGACTGTGGGGCGCGGGCAACGACAGCGTCGATTGCGGCGGAAACCATGGATAGCGAAGTCCCGGCGTCGGCGGTCCCCATATCGGAAAAAGTAAAGCCTGCTGCTATCGATTCATACGCCAGGCTGTTAATCGCCTCGACAACCATCGGTGTGGCCGCATCGATCACGTGTTTTGCGCTGATAGTGGCCAGTGATATAGAGGCCACCACCGCTCATGGTTATGCCTTCGGAATGTTCGCGATTACCCATTATCCCTCCGCCTTGTTAAATTATTTAGCATTGAGAAAACCAGCTTCGCCATGATTTTAGCGCCATCACCGGCCCCCAGGTTTTCGCGGACTCGCTGAAGATCGGTTTTGACCTGATGGCGGTACTGCCGATTGTCAATTAGCTCAAATAGCTCCCGGCTTACCGTATCAGGACTCGCATCCTGTTGTAAAAATTCACGAACCACGGGTTTTTCGGCGACGATATTAGCCAGGCCGATACAGGGAATCGTTATCAAACGACTCATGATCAGATAAGAAAACCAGGACAGCTTATAGAGGATACACATGGGTACGTTAAGCAGTGCAATTTCCAGGGTAACCGTGCCCGAACAGGTGGCAATGGCATCGCAGCAGGAAATCACGTCATATATTTGATCATTGCAAACGATAATATCGAGACCGCTGTTATCGACTGGAATCGAAATCACGTCATAGTTCAAACTGGAAGCGACCGGTAATACAAATTTTAAATCCGGTTCCCGATCCCGCATGCGTTTAGCGGTGGCAAGCATCAACGGTAACAGACGCGTGATTTCACTTTGGCGACTGCCCGGGAACAAACCGATCACTCGCGCCCCCTGCGGTATCCCCAGATTCGCGCGAAACCTATGAGTTTCCATTGCGGGCTTTACCCTGTCTACCAGTGGATGCCCCACGAAACTGACCGGTATATTCGCATTCTCATAGTATCGTGTCTCAAACTTGAATATTACCGCCATGTGGTCGATAAGCCGGCCGATTTTATGAATGCGTTTCGGCCGCCAGGCCCATACCTGGGGGCTGATATAAAACAATACCTTGATTCCGAGCTCACCGGCACAACGCGCCATCCTCAGATTGAATTCCGGGTAATCGACCAGCACCAGCAGGTCAGGTCGAGTTTCAACGAGCCGGGCTTTAACCAGTTCCATTGCTTTTTTTATGTCTCCCCAATGGCGCAGCACCTCGATCAGGCCGACTACTGCAATAATTGATGAGTCGAAGAAAATTTCGACTCCAGCTTTTTTCATCGCATCACCGCCGATACCGCTCAGATGGATATCAGGGTGTTCAAACTGCAATTGTTCTACAAATTCGGCAGCGTGCGCATCGCCGGAGGCTTCACCGGCAAGGATCATGACATGTGCCGGCTTCATCAGCTGCTCAGTATGGCCTCGCATACGGTTTCCACTTGTTGTTCGGTCATTTCCGGAAAAATTGGAAACGACAGGCAACGGCCTGAAGTGGTTTCAGTAATCGGCAATGTCGGTTGTACCGTATCGGCAAAGGCTTTTTGCTGGTGCAACGGAATCGGATAATAAACAGCACAGGCAATACCTTGGGCCATGACATGTTCCCGCACGCTATCGCGATCGTCACACAAAACCGTGTACTGGTGAAAGATGTGGTCGCGGTCATCGGTTATGGTCGGTGTCTTAAATCGACTCTCTGCCAGTCGGTGGTTATAGGCTTTGGCAATTTCGAGACGATTACGATTGTATGCATCAATTTTCCTGAGCTTGATGCGTAAGATAACTGCCTGAATTTCGTCGAGGCGGCTGTTAAAACCGATGACATCATGGTGATATTGCCGACTGCTGCCATGATTGCGTAACAGTTTAATCTGACTCGCAACTTCGTCATCATTGGTGGTAATCATTCCACCGTCACCGAAACAGCCCAGATTTTTGCTCGGGAAAAAACTGAACGCACCGACTACACCCAGGGTACCGGTGTTCTTGCCCTGGTAGGCGCTGCCAAATGATTGTGCACAGTCTTCGATGACGAGCAGATTGAATTCATCCGCAATTGCCTGGATCTGGCTCATGTCAGCCGGCTGTCCAAACAGATGTACCGGCAGTATGGCCCGGGTTTTATCGGTTATCGAGGCGCGGATCAGTGCCGGATCGAGATTCATGCTGTCAGGCTGGATGTCGACGAAAACGGCTGTCGCCCCGGCGTAGTGGATTGCCTCGCCGGTTGCGATAAAGGTAAATGCGCTGGTGATGATTTCATCACCCGGCTTGATACCCGCAGCCAGCAATCCCAGGTGCAGGGCATCGGTGCCCGAGGCGCAACTTATCGCGTGTTTTGCGCCCAGATACTCGGCCGCTTCCTGGTCAAAGGCCTGTACGTTGGGGCCGAGAATGAAACGCGTTTCCGAGAGCGATTGCAGGACGGCGTTGTCGATTTCATCTTTTAGTGATTCATACTGACGCTTCAGGTCAACCATGGGTATGTTGTTCATAAAGACCCTGTAATTTGTGTAGTGATCGCAATTGCGGTTTCGAGTGCACGCTTGCCGTCTTCGCCGCTAACCGTCGGGCGGGTGCCGGTTTTAATCGCCTTGATAAAATCAAGGATCTCCAGCTTGAGAGCATCGTTATCCTGGAAACGCAGCTCTTCATGGGTGATATCCCTGAAACCTTCCGCGTTATCGGTTTCACCTTTACGGTTTACCGCGAGCAGCCTTTCCTGAAAATCCGCAGACAGGTAAGCATCTTTCTGGAAAATCCGCAGTTTGCGTTCGCGTTTGCGGCTGATGCGACTGGCGGTGACATTGGCAACGCAGTGATTCTCGAATTCAATACGTGCATTGGCAATATCGATGGTTTCCGATAACACCGATATACCGCTCGCTGAAATACGTTTAATCGGGCTGCGGATAAGGTCAAGAATGATATCTATATCGTGAATCATCAAATCCAGTATTACACTGACATCGGTGGCGCGCGTGCTAAATGGTGCCAGGCGCGTCGATTCCAGGAACTGGGGTTTAAACAGGTGATCTTCGATACCGATCATCACGCTATTGAAGCGTTCGATATGGCCGACCTGTAATACCAGGCCCTTGTCACTTGCTATCCGGATCAGCGTTTCTGCGTCTGCCACTGTTTCAGTGACAGGTTTTTCGACCAAACAGTGAATTCCCGCTTCCAGAAACTCCCGCGCGATTTTATAATGCTGGCTGGTGGGTACCGCCAGGCTGATCGCATCGACCAGCGGAATTACCTCGCGGTAATCGGAGTAAGCGTCGACATCATGTTTTTGTGCGATTTCACGCGCGCTATCGATATTGGTATCCACCACGGCAATCAGCTCGCAATTGGCGGCGGCGTACTTGTCTGCATGCCATTTGCCGAGGTGACCAACACCTATAACGGCAACTCTAAGTAATTGAGACATAGGTTTTGAAACGTAGTGGAAAGGGTGATTTTCAAACGGCGAATTATATATGGATGAAATACCAATTGCGAAGCTTGTTGCCGGTGTGGACGAGGCAGGACGCGGACCGTTGGCGGGTTCGGTCGTCGCCGCTGCCGTTATTCTGGATCCGAATATGCCGATAATCGGCTTAACCGACTCCAAGAAACTCTCGGCTTCACGTCGCGAAGCGCTAGAGCAGGAAATAAAACAAAGCGCCAGGGCCTGGTCAGTCGCCGAGTCCAGCCACCATGAAGTCGATGAAATTAATATCCTTGAAGCCAGTTTGCTGGCGATGAAGCGCGCGGTACAGGGATTAAACCTGAAACCCCAGCAATTGCTCATCGATGGCAATCGCCTGCCCGATATGGAGGGCTACCAGATGCGCGCGATAATCAGAGGTGATCTTTACCAACCCTGTATTTCGGCTGCATCGATACTGGCCAAACAGCATCGAGACCGGCAAATGCTCGAACTCGACCATCTTTATCCCGAGTATCAGTTTGCCCGGCACAAGGGATATCCAACCGAGTTGCATCGCAAACTACTGCGGAAGTATGGCGTATCCCCGGTTCACCGGCGCAGTTTCAGGCCGGTCAGGGAATTGCTTTAAAATGAGCAATCGTTTCGTCCACCTGCACCTTCATAGCGAATATTCACTGCTGGACAGTACCATCCGCTTGAAGCCTTTGGTGGAACAGGTACGCGAGCGTGGTATGGGAGCGGTTGCTTTAACCGATTCGAACAATATGTTCGCCGTGGTCAAACACTATAAAGCTGCTATTTCGATGGGCGTGAAACCCATATTCGGCGCCGATGTCTGGGTCCATCACCCGGGGCGTACCGACGCCTTGAGTCGTCTGGTGCTGTTGTGCCAGAACCAACAGGGTTATCTGAACCTGAAGCGGCTGATTTCCCGTGCCTACCTGGAGGGGCAAACGGCCGATCGCGCGACCATCGAGATAGACTGGTTGCGTACCGCAAATGACGGCTTGATCGCATTGTCTGCATGCCTGGAGGGCGATATAGGGCTGGCCTTAAGAAGCCTGAATGCCGAGCTCGCGGAAACATGCCTTCGGGAGTGGCTGGACATCTTCGACGACCGCTATTTCCTGGAATTGCAACGCACCGCTCGCGCGCATGAAGAAACCTATATAAATCACGCCGTCGCATGGTCGGGTTCATTGCAGGTGCCGGTGGTGGCGACCAACGATGTCCGCTTTATCGATGCCGGGGATTTCGACGCCCACGAAGTCAGGGTTTGCATCTGTACCGGTTTTACACTTGAGGACGAGCGCAGGCCAAAACTGTATTCACCGCAGCAGTACCTCCGTTCGGCCGATGAAATGGTCGAACTCTTTGCCGATATCCCACAGGCGATTGGAAATACCGTGGCAATTGCGAACGCCTGCAATTTACGTCTCGAGCTGGGCAATACCTATTTACCCGAATACCCGATTCCGCAGCAACACACCACGGATAGTTTTTTCCGCCATGTCTCCGAACAAGGACTCGAGCGGCGACTCGAGTTGTTGCAACAACAACTGCCGGATGGCGATCGGTTAGAGCGCGAACCCTATTATATACGTCTCAAAAGCGAACTCGGCGTCATTATCGAAATGGGGTATCCCGGCTATTTCCTGATCGTCATGGACTTTATCGAATGGGCCAAGAAACATGAAATTCCGGTCGGCCCGGGACGTGGCTCCGGCGCGGGTTCCCTGGTTGCCTACGCGCTTAACATAACCGATCTTGATCCGCTCGCCTATGATTTGCTGTTCGAACGGTTTCTTAATCCGGAGCGAGTTTCGATGCCTGACTTCGATATCGATTTCTGCATGGATCGGCGCGATGAAGTCATCGAATACGTCGCCGGACATTACGGACGTGACCAGGTATCCCAGATCATCACCTATGGCAGAATGGCGGCTAAAGCGGTAATCCGCGATGTCGGCAGGGTAATGTCCCATCCCTATGGATTCGTCGATCGCATTGCCAAACTGGTGCCGTTCGAGGTCGGCATTACGCTCGACAAGGCTCTGCAACAGGAACAGGCATTGCTCGAGCTGTACCGGGATGATGAAGATGTGACGATGTTGATCGATATGGCGCGTTCCCTCGAAGGCCTGACCCGTAACGTGGGCAGGCATGCCGGTGGCGTCGTGATTTCACCGAGCAACCTGACAGACTTTACCCCGCTCTACTGTGAACAGGGTGGTTCCGGTCGGGTATCGCAGTATGACAAGGACGATGTCGAGGCGGTTGGCCTGGTAAAGTTCGACTTTCTCGGTCTGCGTACGCTGACGATTATCGACTGGGCGGTGCGCGCGATCAATGCGCAAAACATCGCTGACAAGCTCGAAATCGAACGCATCCCGCTTGACGATGCAGACACTTTCAAATTATTGCAGGCCTACCAGACTACCGCAGTGTTTCAGCTCGAGTCGCGTGGTATGAAAGACTTGATCCGTCGGCTGCAGCCTGACGGCTTCGAAGATATCATCGCGCTGGTGGCATTGTTCCGCCCGGG
This sequence comes from uncultured Gammaproteobacteria bacterium, assembly GCA_964488685.1. Classification (GTDB taxonomy): domain Bacteria; phylum Pseudomonadota; class Gammaproteobacteria. Next base: position 43,073 of record CAZAVY010000002.1, on the reverse strand, counting down.
ACCCCTGCAATCGGGTATGGTCGACGATTTTATCGATCGCAAGCACGGGCGATCCCGGGTTGAGTATCCTCACCCGGCGCTGGAAACCATATTGCAACCAACTTATGGCGTCATTCTGTACCAGGAGCAGGTCATGCAAATCGCTCAGGTGCTGGCCGGTTATACGCTTGGCGGGGCCGATATGTTACGCCGCGCCATGGGCAAGAAAAAAGCAGAGGAAATGCAACAGCAACGAGCTGTTTTCACCGATGGCGCGGTCGCCAATCAGGTTGAATTGTCAACCGCAACCTATATTTTCGATCTGATGGAAAAGTTTGCCGGTTACGGTTTCAACAAGTCCCACTCTGCGGGTTACGCGCTGATATCGTACCAGACCGCATGGCTGAAAACACACTATCCGGCACAGTTTATGGCCGCCGTGCTGTCAGCCGACATGGATAATACCGACAAGATCGTCACCTTGATCGACGACTGTCGCGATATGCGGCTCGATATTCGTTCACCCGATATCAATCTATCCGGTTACCCGTTCAAAGCGGGGCAGGATGGGCGGATCTACTATGGTCTGGGTGCGATCAAGGGGGTGGGCCAGGCGGCAATCGAAAGCATTGTCGAAATTCGCTCCGAACGGGAGTACCTGTCGCTGGATGACTTCTGCAAACGAGTCGATGCGACGAAATCCGGGCGCAAGATGATCGAGGCCCTGATCAAAGGCGGTGCCATGGATTGTTTCAGCGATAACCGGGCGGCACTTATGTCGCATCTGCCCGATGCCTTACAGGCCGCCGAGCAACTGCAAAACAACCTCAATGCCGGGATCGACGATATGTTTGATAATATTTCACCGCTGAGTGAAGCTGATCGGCCGTTACCCGAGTGTGATTTCTGGGATGAAAAACAGCGACTCAAGCTGGAAAAAGAGGCGCTGGGGCTATTTCTCACCGGACACCCGCTGGCCATGGTCGAAACCGAGATAAGACAGTTTGCACCAATGCAGCTGGGGCAATGGCTGCAGCGACTCGAACAGGGTGGAAATGGTGAAAGATTTAGACAGAAAGAGCAGCAGACGAGAGTATGCGGGCTGGTCGTCGATATCCGAATGCGCAACGGTTTCAAAGGACGCGAAGCTTTTGTCACGCTCGACGACCGCAGTGGCCGGGTTGATGTGCGCGTGGTTCCGGACCTGCTCGCGAAGATCGAAAGTATCCTGCATAAGGACCTGGTATGGGTCGTTGATGGTGGTATCGCCTATGACGCTTTCAATAACGGGATCAAACTGCGTGCCGCCGGCATACAACTACTCGACGACTATCGTGCAGAACATGCGAGTGCCTTGCACATTCGTTTAAATGGGTATGGCGAGCGCGAAATTAACTCGATTATCGATGTGCTCCGCGCCTACAAATCCGAGGACGCAATGCCGGTTGTTTTCCACCTGCGCCACGAGGATTACGAGTACCAGTTGCGCACCAATGGTGACTGGTCGTTAAAACCGGATGAACAATGTTTGCTCGCTTTGCTGCGCTGCCTCGATAATTCAGAGTTTTACTTCGAATACCAGTCCTAATTAACCGCTTGATGACAACTCCTTTGCTACCACGCCCGGATTTGGCGTGAAAATCTCGCCGTTTTCAACCAGATCATTGCTCATCAGGTAGAGGAAGTTATCGATGTGATCTTCGGGAGTTGGTAGTTGGTCGTTATCATCAGCCGCGGGATAGGCGCTTATGCGCAACCCGGTAAGGGTGTTACCGGGGTTGAAACAATTGACGTGGAGATTGCTACCTTCGTATTCTCGCGCCAGTAAACCGGCCATGGCGCCTAATCCCTGTTTGCTGACCTGGTATGCATCCCAGTAGGTTCCGGGCTTGTCATCGATCATGAAAAGTATCGATGCCCGCCTGGCGCGACCCAGAAGTGGCAGGCAGGCTCGGGTCAGCAAGTAGGGAGCGTGCAGATTTACCTGGTGGACCTGATACCAGGTCGCTACATCGCTTTGCGCAAAAACCGTCGGTGCGCCAAGGATTGCGGCACAATGAACCATGCCGTCGAGTCGTCCTAGCCGGGTCTCGATATTGTCTGCCAAGGCTTCGTAATCAGCTTCCACGGCGCCTTCGAAATTGATCGGGTATATTGCCGCAGTCGGATATCCCGCCTGTTCGATATCGTCATAAAGCGATTCAACCAGGCGCAGATTCCTGGCCAACAATATTACCGTGGCGCCGTGTCGAGCCAGGCCGGTGGCAACGACTTTACCGAATCCTCCGGTTGCACCGGTAACCAGGATAACCTTATTTTCAAGCAAGTCTTGCGTGGCAGAAAAGCTTGCTGGTATGGTTTTCATCGTAGCGTTACCAACGGGTGTCGCAACAGGTCAACGGGTTGATCGATGACACCGTCAGCACCCCAGTTAGCGATGCAGTCAACATCCTCGATATAACCATAGGCCGCCACCAGAGTTTTCATATTGGCGGCCTTACCAGCCACGATATCGCGCTCATCGTCGCCGATGTAAATACAGTTCCTGCAGCTGACGCCGAGGCGCTCAGCTGCAACCTGCAGGGGCAGTGGGTGAGGTTTGCGATGTTCTAGGGTATCACCACCGATTACGACCCCGCTGCGCTGCGACAGGCCAAGCCGCTCGAGTAGTGGATCGGTCAGCCATTCGGGTTTGTTGGTAACGATTCCCCACGGGATCGAACGCGTTTCAAGCTCGCTCAGGATAGCTTCACAACCCTCGAATAATCTCGATTCATCAGCGATGTTGTCACGGTAGAGCTGCAGGAATCGTTGCCTCAGCGGTTCGATTCCCCCCGCAGCAACCTTGTCGGCGAAACCCATTCGGGTCAGCACCAGGCCACCTTTCGATACAAAGGGACGAATCGATTCGAGCGGGAGGGGCTCGAGCCCTTCTTCGATCATCAACCTGTTCAGGGCGGCACCCATGTCAGGGGCGGTGTCAATCAGGGTTCCATCGAGATCGAACAGAATACCGTCAATCATTGAGGCGAGCGGTCATCAGGTAGTTGACGTCGATATCTCGACTTAACGAGTATTGCCGCGTAATCGGGTTATAGTGCATACCGGTGATGTCGGTTGCCCGCAGGTCAAGGCGACGTAATTGCGCTGCAATTTCGGAAGGTTTAATAAATTTCCTGTAGTCGTGGGTACCACGCGGCAGCAACCCGAGGAGGTACTCGGCTCCCAGTATGGCCAGTGCAAATGCCTTGGGATTACGGTTGATGGTTGATAGAAACAGGGTGCCTCCAGGTTTGAGCAAACCTGCTGTTGCGGTGATAATAGACCCAGGATCGGGAACGTGTTCGAGCATCTCGAGGCAGGTGACGATATCAAACCGTGCCTCGTTCCTATCTGCAAATGCTTCGACCGTCGAGTGTTGATACTCGATATCGAGCTTTGATTCGTGAAGATGCATGCGCGCAACTTTAAGCGACAACCCGGACATGTCGATACCAGTCACCCTTGCGCCTTTCAGTGCCAGTGCTTCCGCCAGGATACCGCCACCACAACCGACATCGAGGATGCGCTTGCCGTCCACTGACTGAACCATTCGCTCGATATAGGAAATCCGCAGTGGATTGATATCGTGCAGGGGTTTGAATTCACTCTCGCGATCCCACCAACGACTTGCGATCGATTCAAACTTTTCGATTTCGAGCGGGTCTATATTCGTCTCTAATGACATTCTCAAGCCTTGATTTTTTGTGCCCAGGAAGCAGCCTTGGCGATGATTTCTTTGTGGTCCAGGTTGCAAAGCTCGAAATTACTGAGTTGTGGAACACCGTCAATCCAGACATGCGATACCTGTCGACTGGACGCGGCATACACGATCTGAGCCACCGGGTCGTAAACTGGCTGGGTGTTCAAACTGGCCAGATCTATGGTAATCAAATCCGCGCACTTACCGGTTTCAATACTGCCGATCCGATGCGCTAATCCGAGTGCCCTGGCCCCGTTGATAGTCGCCATTTCGATGGTCTGGCGTGCGTTACAGGCGCGAGCATCGCCACTGAAGCCTTTAGCCAATAATGAAGCGGTGCGCATTTCCCCGAGCAGATCGAGATCATTGTTGCTGGCCGCACCATCGGTTCCCAGGCACAAGTTGACACCCTGTTCGAGCAAGTTGGCAACCGGACAAATTCCACTGCCCATTTTCAGGTTTGATTCGGGGCAGTGTACAATGTTAACACCGGCTTCAACCACTCGCTCTATTTCGAAATCGTCGAGTTCGGTCATATGCACCGCGATCAGGTTCGAATTCAGCAGGTTGAGCTGGTCGAGGCGCTCCAATGGTCGCTTGCCGGTCTTCTGTTGTGCTTCGGTGACTTCTGCCGCGGTTTCATGAACATGCATGTGCACCGGCACATCGAGTTCATTACTGTACATCGCTATCTGCCGTAGCGGTTCATCCGAAACCGTATACGGGGCATGGGGTGCCAGTGCACTGTTGACGAGCGGAAATTCCCGAATTTCATCGTGCACCGCCAGCGCCCTGTGCAGATATTCTTCGGCATTCTGTGCCCAGACGCTGGGGAAGTCGAGTACGATCAGGCCAATGACACTCCGCATGCCGATGCGCTGGGAACAACGCGCGATTTCGTCGGGAAAATAATACATGTCATTGAGGCAGGTGGTGCCTGAACGAATCATCTCGGCCACTGCCAGTTTGAATCCGTCAACGGCAAATCCCGGGCTAACCCATTTTGTTTCTGCGGGCCAGATATGTTCAGTCAGCCATTCCATTAAAGGCAAATCGTCGGCGATGCCACGGAACAGGCTCATCGAGGTGTGGGTGTGGCTGTTCACCAGTCCGGGCAACAAGGCACAGTTGGGTAATTTGATGATTTCGGCTTGCGTAAAACACGCAAGTTCGGCAATTTCATCATTGCTGGTCAGGCTTTGAATCAGATTGTCTTCGATAACGACCGAGACCTCCTGCAACACTTCGAAATCCGAATTGACCGTGACGATCCAGTCCGGCTGGAGAATTTGAAATCGATGTGACATAGCTGAACCTTACAAGATTTGACTAGGAGTCTGTCGGACTTAGGGTGTCGTAGCGAGGGAAAGGCATTTTGAGTCAGATTTTTCTATCGAATGAGGCGAATAGTCACTCATATTCAACGAATTGGATAGGAATATCTGGCCAAAATGCCTTTTCCGCAGTAGATTTATCCTAAGTCCGACAGACTCCTACCGCTGCAAACGATTCATGCGCAATCTGAAGATTGTCCTGCGCTGTATATTTTGTGTGCACGGGTAAAACCCTCAAATCTGCTTATTTTAACGCCTGTGGGCCGATCTTATCAGTAGTGTTAACCCTTGGGAATGTGATAAAATCCCGCACAATCAAAATGAATCGTTCCTGCTACATTTCTTACCGTTGAGTTCCGAGTTTTATGGCTAAAATTGCCAAGGAAATATTTCCTGTCAATCTTGAAGACGAGATGCGTCAGTCTTATCTCGAATACGCGATGAGCGTCATTGTCGGACGCGCATTGCCGGATGTACGCGATGGCCTCAAACCGGTGCATCGACGAGTTCTGTACGCGATGAGCGTACTCGGGAATGATTTCAACAAACCCTACAAAAAATCTGCCAGAGTAGTCGGTGACGTCATCGGTAAATACCATCCGCACGGTGATACCGCGGTTTACGATACCATCGTCCGCATGGCGCAACCCTTTGCAATGCGCCACATGCTGGTCGACGGGCAGGGCAATTTCGGTTCTGTTGATGGCGATTCGCCGGCTGCGATGCGTTACACCGAAGTGCGCATGTCGAAAATCGCGCACCAATTACTGGCTGATCTGGAAAAGGAAACCGTCGACTATCTACCCAATTACGATGAATCTGAACACGAACCCGTGGTGTTACCGACGCGGGTGCCGAACCTGTTGATTAACGGTTCCTCGGGCATTGCGGTTGGCATGGCCACCAATATCCCGCCGCACAATCTTGCCGAGGTTGTGAACGCCTGTATTCTCCTGATCGATGAACCGGAATCCGACATCGAAGGCCTGATGGAGTGTATTCCGGGGCCGGACTTTCCGACCGCGGGTCACATAAATGGCGCCCGGGGAATTCGGGAAGCCTACCGCAGCGGCAAGGGCAAGATTTATCTGCGCGCAAAGACACACTACGAAGAAGACAAGTCTGGAAAGCAAAGCATTATCGTCACCGAATTACCTTACCAGGTCAACAAGGCGCGCCTGCTTGAAAAAATTGCGCAACTGGTCAAGGAAAAACGTCTCGATGGTATTACCGGCCTGCGTGACGAATCGGACAAGGATGGGATGCGCATGGTGATAGAATTGCGTCGCGGCGAAATTGCGGATGTGGTACTGAATAATCTTTACAAGCAGACGCAGATGCAAAACGTGTTTGGTATCAACATGGTCGCGCTTGTCGATGGCCAACCCCGCCTGCTCAATATAAAACAAATCCTCGATGCTTTTATATTGCATCGTCGCGAAGTCGTTACCCGGCGTACCATATTTGAATTACGTAAAGCCCGCGATCGCGCTCATTTGCTCGAAGGTCTGGCGGTCGCTTTATCCAACATCGATGAAATCATCGCGATGATCAAGCAATCCTCAAGCCCCGCAGTCGCCAAGCTTGCGCTACTCGAAAAACCGTGGTCTCCGGGTGTGGTAATGGAAATGCTGCAGCGCGCGGGTGCAGCGTCGTCTAAGCCGGAGGGAATTGACGAAAGCAGCGGGCTGGTGGGCGATCAATACCACCTCACCGAAAGGCAGGCGCAGGCAATTCTAGATTTGCGACTACACAAACTGACCGGGCTGGAACAGGACAAGATCATTTCCGAATATCGAGAGATTCTCGAAAAGATCGAGGATTTACTGGACGTTTTAAATCGTGATGAACGCCTGAAGCAGGAAATCCGGCGTGAACTCGAAGAAATTAAAGATGAATTTTCCGACCCCAGGCGCACCGATATCATCATCGATCATTCTGATTTAACGGTCGAGGATCTGATCACCGAAGAAGACGTGGTTGTCACAATTTCGCATCTCGGATATGCCAAGGCGCAACCACTGGAGTCATACTCGGCACAGCGCCGTGGTGGCAGGGGCAAGGCCGCTACCCGGGTAAAGGACGAAGATTTTGTCGAACAGATGTTTTCCGCATCAACCCACGACACGCTGCTGTGTTTCTCCACTCGCGGCAAGGTTTACTGGCAAAAGGTATTCCAACTACCGATCGGTAGCCGTACTGCGCGCGGACGTCCAATGATTAATTTGCTGCCGCTGGAAGCGAACGAACGCATCACCGCAATCCTGCCGGTCAGGGAGTATCCCGATGATCGTTTTATCTTCTTCGCCACGGCGAACGGAAAGGTCAAGCGTACCGCGCTATCGTATTTTTCACGACCCCGTGCGAATGGCATTATCGCGCTCGATTTACGCGATGAAGACAGCCTGATCGGCGTCCAGTTAACCGATGGCAAATCTGACCTGATGATGTTTACCAGTGCTGGCAAAGGTATTCGTATCGATGAAAATGACGTGCGTGCAATGGGGCGCACAGCGGCCGGTGTGCGCGGCATCAAAATTAAAACCGCCGACGAGGTAATATCCCTGATCGCGGTTGAATCCAACCACGGCCAGATCCTGTTCGCGACCGAAAACGGATATGGAAAACGCACACGAATTGATGATTTCTCTGTGCAGGGCAGGGGCGGACAGGGCGTCATATCGATCCAGACTTCAGCCCGCAACGGTCGTGTCGTCGGTGCAATAAAAATTGCCGGGGATGAAGAAGTCATGCTCATTAGTAACAGCGGAACCCTGGTGCGTACCCCGGTGAATGATATCTCGATATTGGGGCGCAACACTCAGGGAGTGACACTGATTCGTCTCGGCAACGATGAACAGCTGGTTCAAATTGAATCGGTTGCAGCGAGTGTTGATGATACCAAAGGTAGCGATGGCTAAGATGCATCCATGAATGAAGATACGTTGGAGACACTTCGCAAACGCATTGACGATATCGATGAAAACCTGCTTGAATTAATTAATCAACGCGCTGCCTGCGCGGTAGATGTCGCCACGGTCAAGCGCGAATCAAATTTAGCGCATGATAGTGGCATCGATTTCTTCAGACCCGATCGTGAAGCACAGGTAATCAGTCGACTCAAGTCACTAAACCAGGGGCCCCTGAGTAACGATGAAATTGGTCGTCTGATCCGCGAGGTGATGTCTGCCTGCCTGGCACTGGAGCAGCCGTTGAAAATTGCCTACCTCGGTCCCGAAGGCACCTTCACCCAGAGTGCGGCGCTTAAACATTTCGGCCATTCGGTATCGACAGTACCGATGAGCAGCATCCCCGACGTATTCAGTTCGGTTGAGTCAGGTCATTCCGACTACGGTCTGGTTCCGGTCGAAAATTCAACCGAGGGTGTCATCAGCCATACCCTCGATATGTTCATCGATTCCGGTTTAAAGGTTTGCGGTGAAGTTGAAATCCGAGTTCACCATCACCTGGCGTCAGCGTCGCAGGAACTATCGCAGATCAAACATATTTATTCCCATCAACAATCGTTCGCGCAATGCCGCCGTTGGCTCGATCAGAATTTCCCTGGTGTCGAGCGAATCCCGGTGAGCAGCAATGCCGAGGCTGCGAGGCTTTCCAGTGTGGAAAGTGACGCCGCCGCGATTTGTGGGTTGCCGGCGGTTGAGAGTTTCAATTTAAAGATTTGTTACGAAAACATTGAAGACCTGTCGGACAACACTACCCGTTTCGTGATTATTGGTGCACAGGATGTTGGACCCAGCGGCAACGACAAAACTTCGTTGCTGATTTCCACTAAAAACATACCGGGCGCCTTGCTGGGGTTGCTCCAGCCTCTCGCGGATCACAATATCAGCATGAACAAGATTGAATCCCGCCCCGCCCAGGGGCACAAGTGGGCATACGTATTTTTTATCGATATCGATGGACATCAAAATGATGCCAATGTCACGCTGGCGCTAAATGCGCTGAAACAACAGGCCGCACTGTTTAAAATTTTAGGGTCGTACCCGAAAGCCTCGCTCTAATGTCTGTTATCGATTCCGCTTTGGTGCAAATCAGGCATTTGCAGCCATATTCTCCGGGTAAACCCGTGGAAGAACTCGAACGTGAGCTGGGCATCAGCAATGCCATCAAACTTGCCTCCAACGAAAACCCGCTCGGGCACTCACCCCGGGTGGCTGAGGTGTTGGCCCGGGCCAGTCAACAGGTTGAGCTTTACCCGGATGCAAATGCCTATTATCTCAAGCAACGGCTAGCGCGAAAACTCGGGGTTGAAGAAAACCAGCTGACGATAGGCAATGGATCCAACGATGTTCTCGACCTGGTGGCGCGGTGTTTTCTCGATGGCCGGGTTGCTGCGATCTATTCTCAGTACGCCTTCATGGTTTATGCGATGGTTACCCAGGCCTGTGGCGCCCGGGCAATGGTTGCACCGGCATTGGGTCTGGATGACGACCAGCCCTTTGGTCACGATCTGGATGCGATGCGTGCCTTGATCGAATCCGATACACGGGTAATTTTCATCGCCAATCCAAACAACCCGACAGGCACCTGGGTATTGAGCGATGCGCTCATGGCGTTTATCGAACAGGTGCCCGGGCATATCGCCGTCGTCGTTGATGAAGCTTATTTCGAGTATGTCGATCTGGCGCAATATCCGAATTCGCTGCAATGGCTGGATAAGTTCCCGAACCTGATCGTAACCCGGACATTTTCCAAAATATATGGCATTGCCGGGCTACGCATGGGTTACGCGGTTTCAAGCCCTGAACTTTGTGATTTGTTTAATCGGGTCAGGCAACCGTTTAACGGTAACTCGCTGGCACTGGCTGCAGCTCATGCCGCACTGGACGATGACGCTTTTGTGGAGCGGAGTCGAATTTCCAATCAACAAGGTCTAGTACTGATGCAGGACTGGTTTGCTAATCGGGGTATCGACTATATCCCGTCGCTGGGTAATTTTTTAAGCCTGCGTTTCGGGCAGAACAGTGCCGGGATCTATCAGGAGTTACTGCAAAGGGGAGTTATCGTGCGGCCATTGGCAAATTATGATATGCCGGAGTTCCTGCGCATCAGTGTTGGCAGCAGATCGCAACTGGAACAAATGTTTGCCGTTCTGGAGGACATCCTGTGATCGATAAACTCGCCATAATCGGAGTTGGACTGATTGGCAGTTCGCTGTCGTTGGCGTTAAAACAGGTCGGCGTGGTGGGGCAGGTGGTTGGCTATGGCCGCAATCAGGAAAATCTCGTAAAAGGTGTTGAACTCGGTGTCCTTGATGATTTTGCGGAGTCGATCGGAGCCTGTGTAAAGGAGGCAGATGTTATCGTGGTAGCGGTTCCGCTGGGCGCGATGCAGTCAGTGTTTTCCGATATAAAATCCTGCATTAAGCCGACAGCGGTTATCACCGATGTCGGTAGCGCCAAAGGTTCAGTGGTTACTGCCGCAAGCGCCGAATTAGGTGATTTTATCGCTCGTTTTGTGCCCGGGCACCCGATCGCGGGTACCGAGAAAAGCGGTGTCGAAGCGGGTTTTGCAAGCCTTTTCCAGAATCGGCGGGTTATCCTGACACCCATCGAAATTACGGAGCCCGGCGCGACTGCGATTGTCGACCAGATGTGGCGTCATTGCGGCGCGACTATCGAGTATCTCGATGTCGAGCATCACGACAAGGTGCTCGCGGCGACATCGCATTTACCCCATATGCTTGCCTTTGCATTGGTTCATTATCTGTCCAATCTGAACGAACAGGATGAGATCTTTCGTTATGCCGCTGGTGGATTTCAGGATTTCACGCGAATTGCTTCCGGCGATCCGGTCATGTGGCGGGATGTCTGTATTTCAAATAGCGAGGCGCTGGTAGATCTGATTCAGCAATATCAAGAGGAACTCGAGCGTGTATCGAGCGCAATTGGTAGTGGCAATGCCAAAGAACTACTCAAGCTTTTCAGCAGGGCCAAGTCTGAACGCGATTCACTGACAGGGGATCGCTGATGATCCAGTTCGCTTGCAAACAAGGGGCTAAGATCACCGGGAGCATTCGGGTACCCGGCGACAAATCAATTTCACATCGATCGATTATCCTGTCTTCTATAGCCGAAGGTAGCAGTAAAATCTCTGGTTTTCTACTGGGTGAAGACAGTCTTAATACGATTAGAGCGTTTCAGCAAATGGGGGTCTCGATCGAACGTGATCAGGACAGGGTAAAGGTGCATGGGGTAGGTTTGCATGGCCTCGCTCGCCCGACCGGCGATCTCGATATGGGAAATTCCGGGACCGCGATGCGGTTGCTACTGGGTTTGCTCGCGGGGCAGTCTTTCGAAACCAGGCTGATCGGGGATAGCTCGCTGTCTTCAAGACCGATGCAACGTGTAATCGAACCCTTGCAAGCGATGGGCGCAGCCATCGACAGTCGTTCCGGTGGGCGGGCACCGTTACATATCCGTGCAAACAGCGGGTTGAAGCCAATCGAGTACCGAATGCCGGTCGCTTCTGCCCAGGTCAAATCCTGCCTGTTGCTTGCCGGGCTTTATGCTAGCGGTGAAACCATCGTGCATGAGCCAACGCCGACCCGTGATCACAGCGAACGCATGTTGAGACGATTCGGTGTCGAGGTCACCAGCAATGGTGCGGACATTCACCTGTCAGGAAATCAGGCACTACAGGCTTGCGATGTTGAAATTCCAGCCGACCTATCTTCGGCTGCGTTTTTCATGGTGGCGGCATCGATTGCTGAGGATAGCGATATTTGCCTGCGGTATGTTGGCGTCAATCCGACGCGTACCGGTGTAATCGATATTCTTAAAATGATGGGTGCCGATATCGAGCTCGAACGGCAACCCGATATCGGTGGTGAGCCGGTAGCCGATATCAGGGTGCGAAGTGCAAAGTTAACCGGCATTGAAATCCCGCCGGATATGGTGTCACTGGCAATCGACGAGTTTCCGGTGCTGTTTGTAGCGGCTGCCTGTGCCGATGGAGTCACCCGTTTAAGCGCAGCGGCGGAACTTCGCTTCAAAGAAAGCGACCGGTTACAGGTTATGGCCGATGGACTCGCTGTGCTTGGGATTGATGCACAATCTCAAGCAGACGGTATCGTAATACGAGGTGGGGCTTTATCGGGTGGCGAGGTTGAATCCCATGGCGATCATCGCATTGCAATGGCGTTTGCTGTTGCCTCGGTACGCGCGTCAGATGAGATTCGCGTCAATGATTGTGCCAATGTAGATACCTCGTTTCCGGGTTTTGTCGATCTTGCCTGCCGGGCCGGGATCATGATTTCCGTCGATGAAAGATAAATGACCTATGTCGTTGCTATCGATGGTCCCAGTGGATCGGGGAAAGGTTCGCTGGCGCTCAATATTGCACATGAATTGAACCTGCATTTGCTCGACAGCGGTGCTATATATCGCTTGCTGGCACTGAAAGCGATGCAATCCGGCGTCGACCTGGAACGCGAAGACGAAGTGTTGGCCGTCCTGGATAAATTTAATATCCGCTTTGAAACGGGTGATGAACTATCGATTCCGTTGCTCGATGATCAGGATGTATCAGCTGAGATTCGCAGCGAGACTACCGCTGAAGCGGCTTCCAGAGTTGCGCAGCATGCAGTGGTCCGACGGCGCTTGCTGGACTTTCAACGGGGCTTTCTCAAACCCCCGGGACTGGTTGCTGACGGACGCGATATGGGGACTGTGGTGTTTCCCGAGGCGCTGTTTAAGTTTTATTTATACGCAAGTGTCGAAATTCGTGCTAAAAGACGATATAAGCAGTTGATAGATATGGGGTTATCGGCTAATATCCCCCACCTTCAAGCGGAACTGGCCGAACGTGACGAGCGTGATCGGAATCGCAGCATCTCGCCATTAAAGCCCGCAGAAGATGCATTGATTGTAGATTCGAGTTTACTCGACCTGGAGCAGGTAACAAATCTTGTTCTAAGCCACATCCGGGAAACCGCGTAAACGATCTACCCAAGCCCCTGCAGACGCACTGTCTTCCGGGATTTTTAACTTAACGAGATAGCCAGGTGCATTATAGCTAGCTGTCGAAATACTCTATTTTAGGATTCTTTCATGTCTGAAAACTTTGCAGAAATGTTTGAGCAAAGCATTATCCATATGAACATGCGCGTCGGTGAAATTATCACCGGCGAAGTTGTCGATATCAACCGCGATGTTGTCATCGTCAACGCGGGTCTCAAGTCCGAGGGTGTTATCCCGGTTGAGCAATTTTATGATGAAAACGGTGAACTCGACGTCAATATCGGCGATACCGTCGAAGTGGCGCTGGATTCCTTCGAAGACGGATACGGCGAATCGCGCCTGTCTCGTGAAAAAGCCAAGCGTGCACGTGCCTGGACACGCCTCGAGCAGGCGCAGCAGGCAGACGAAATTGTAACCGGACGTTTCACCGGTAAGGTCAAGGGGGGCTTTACCGTTGATATCGGCGAAATTCGCGCCTTCCTGCCGGGTTCACTGGTTGATGTGCGTCCGGTTCGTGATACCGCCTACCTCGAAGAGAAAGAACTCGAATTCAAGATCATCAAGCTCGACCAGAAACGCAACAACGTCGTCGTATCCCGGCGTGCAGTGGTTGAAAAAGAATTTAGCGAGGAGCGAGAAAAGTTACTCGAGACGCTGAAAGATGGCGAGCAGGTACGCGGTATTGTCAAAAATCTTACCGATTACGGTGCTTTCCTCGATCTCGGTGGTATCGACGGTCTGCTGCACATCACTGATATGGCCTGGAAGCGCGTCAAGCATCCATCCGAAGTGGTAGAAATTGGCCAGGAGATCGATATTGTGGTACTCAAGTTCGATCGCGAAAAGAATCGCGTATCGCTCGGCCTGAAGCAAATGGGTGACGATCCCTGGGAAAATATCATGCGTCGTTACCCAGAAGGACAACGTCTGTTCGGACAAGTCAGCAATATCACCGATTACGGTTGTTTCGTTGAAATTGAAGACGGTGTCGAAGGTCTGGTTCACGTTTCAGAGATGGATTGGACCAATAAGAACGTCAACCCCAACAAGGTGGTAACCCTCGGTGACGAAGTCGAAGTCGTTATTCTCGAAATTGACGAAGAACGTCGCCGTATCTCATTGGGAATGAAGCAATGTAAGGCAAACCCGTGGGAAGAGTTTGGTACCACCGCTAACAAGGGCGACGTCATCTTTGGAAAGATCAAGTCGATAACTGATTTTGGTATTTTTATCGGATTAGAAGGTAATATCGACGGCCTGATTCATCTCACCGATCTGTCGTGGAACAAGCCGGGCGAAGAAGCGGTACGCGAGTACCAGAAGGGACAGGAAGTCGAAGCCATGGTATTGTCGATTGATCCTGAGCGTGAGCGTATTTCGCTGGGCATCAAGCAAATCGAAAAAGATCCGTTTGCAAGTTTTATCGCGGACAAGCCGAAAGGTAGTATAGTAACCGGAATCGTAGTATCGGTAGACGCAAAAGCGGCGGTGGTAGACCTTGGGGATGGCATTGAAGGTCTGTTACGAGCCTCTGAAATGGCAAAGGATCGAATTGAAGACGCCCGTGAATTTACCAATGAAGGCGAAGAGATCGAAGCCAAGATTACCGGAATGGATCGTAAGGGGCGTAGTATTTATCTGTCGATCAAGGCCAAGGACAGTGATGAAGAGCAGGAAGCGCTGAAGGACTATGCCGTCAGTGGTGAAAGCAGGGGGGCGACCACCAGTTTTGGGGATTTGCTCAAGGAAAAAATGGATTCCTGATTTACAATCGGGTGGCGAGTATAGACTCGTCACCCAACTTGATTATCGGACCATATAATGAAAGAAGCAGAATTTGTACCCTCGATGACCAAATCGGACCTAATCGATAACTTATCGAGAAATCAGGGCCATCTGGCCTATAAAGATGTCGAGTTAGCGGTAAAAAGTCTGATCGAAATGATGAGCAGCGCTTTGTCTAACGGTGAGCGGATTGAAATCAGGGGCTTCGGCAGTTTTAGCCTGCATTACCGGCCACCGAGAACGGGTCGCAACCCCAAATCCGGTGACAAGGTCGATCTACCCGGTAAGTACGTGCCGCATTTCAAACCGGGCAAGGAATTGCGTGATCGCGCCAATAACCAGAAATAGGCTCGTATTCCACCGTTGGTCCGAACCGGGCAACATGCTATGGACATCTGGTTATTCCTTTTAATATTGCTATCAATTCTAATCGGCTGGGTACTCGGCCGCTGGCAGTCGTTTAAAAAAAGCAACAGCAATCAACTATTTGATTTTTTCTCCGAAAAATATGCCAGGGGACTCAATTATCTGCTGGCTGACGATTCTGATAATGCGATCAAAATCTTTAGCGAATTGATCGAAGTCGACAAGGATACGATTGAAGTCCACATTTCCCTTGGTAATCTGTTCCGCTCGAAGGGGGAAGTGGATAAGGCTATAAAAATTCATCAAAATCTGCTGGCACGTCCAAACCTGACTCGTAACCAGCGCCACATGGTGATCGCCGAACTGGCTAGTGATTATCGCAAGGCCGGGTTACTCGATCGCGCAGAAAAGCTTTATCGCGAAATGATTGAACTCAAGGCCGACCCGCGGCAGGCATATCAGCATTTACTGGATTTATATATTACTGAAAAATCCTGGCCGGAAGCAGTGGATTGCGCGCAGGTACTTTACAAAATGGGGGAGCACGGAGCCAATGTCACCTATAGTCAATGTTTGTGCGAGATCGCAGCAAGCGCGATCGAAAGTAGTAACAATCGCCTGGCCCGTAACAGCCTGGATCGCGCGCTCGAAGTCGATGCTGATTGCGTCCGTGCGGCTTTGCTATTAATACAGTTGTATTTGAAAACCGGGGATGCCTCGGCAGCCAAGCGAATATTTCTGCGACTTAGCCGTCAAAATCCTGAATACATGGCGCTGTATATAGAGCCGGCTCGCCAGATCTATCTGGATAATGAAGATCGAGTTTACCAGGAGTTTTTACAAAACCAGTATCAGCAGCACGCTTCACCCCGGCTTGCGATGGCGCTACTTGAACACTACGCCCGCAATAATGAAATTGAAAAAGCACGCCAGTTTTTATCGGATATCTTGAACCAGTCGCCTTCTTTTGAAGCCTTTGAATTCGCTTTACGGTTTTTAAAATCGAATCCTGATCAACTTGGGGAAACCTGGGGTACCTTGTCGACGTTTTTGAAGACCCTGCAGGATAGAAAAACCGAGTACATATGCTCACTTTGTGGCTACGAGAGCCATGCCATACAATGGCTGTGTCCAAGTTGTCGAAACTGGGCCTCGATGAAACCGGTTAGGGTATGAATGATCCTAATATCATCGTTGCACTCGACTTCTCCGATTCTCGTCAGGCCATCGAATTTTCACGCAAAACATCACCAGAACAATGCCGTTTGAAGGTTGGTAAGGAACTGTTCACTACCGCAGGTCCGGCGCTTGTCAAAGAGCTGGTGGATAGCGGATACGATGTGTTTCTCGATTTGAAATTTCACGACATCCCGAATACGGTAAGCAAAGCCTGTAGCGCTGCGGCAAAGCTCGGTGTATGGATGCTGAATGTGCATGCCCTGGGTGGTACGGCGATGATGCTGGCCGCACGCGAGGGCATCGAAATCGTTGCACGGCGTCCATTTCTGATAGCAGTTACGGTATTGACCAGCATGGGCACAAAAGATTTGCAGGATCTCGGAATTGATAAACCATTGCCTCAGCTCGTCGGCCAGCTCGCCGCCAACGCTATCACCAATGGCCTGGACGGGGTCGTGTGTTCAGCCCTTGAAAGCGCTGTTTTGCGTACCAGCCTGGGTGATTCTGCGTTACTGGTAACTCCGGGCATCCGACCTGAATGGGCGCCGGCGAATGATCAACAACGCATCGTAACACCACGCCAAGCGATTGCTAACGGCGCCAGTTACCTGGTTATAGGACGGCCTGTTACCCGTCACGATAACCCCGCTGAAGCGCTTTGCATGATTTCAGATTCAATTTCACAAATGAATTAAAACTGTATGGATGACAGTTATTTGATGAATCGCTAAACTAGTGTCAGATGCCATTACCGTAGCTGATTCAGATGGACCCCAATTTTCTAGAATTCGAACAACCGATCGCTGAACTGCAGGCCAAGATTTCAGAACTGCGCTATGTTACCGATGACTCGGATATAAACATCAGTCAGGAAATTCAAACCCTGGAGCGCAAGGCGGAGTCTCTGACTCATTCTATCTTCGGCAAGCTTTCAGCCTGGCAAATATCGCAGTTGTCACGCCATCCAAACCGCCCTTATTCGATCGATTATATCGAGCGAATGTTTACCGGCTTCGAGTACCTGCATGGCGATCGTGCTTATGGCGACGATTATCCCATCGTCGGCGGTGTTGGACGTATCGAAGGCAAGCCGGTGATGGTTATTGGACAGCAAAAGGGGCGCGACACCCGTGAAAAAATAAAACGTAATTTTGGCATGCCTCGACCTGAGGGTTATCGTAAGGCGTTGAGGCTGATGAAATTGGCTGAAAAATTCAAGATGCCATTATTGACGCTGGTAGATACCCCGGGTGCCTACCCCGGGATCGGCGCAGAAGAGAGAGGACAGAGTGAGGCGATTGCGAGAAATTTATTTACCCTCGCCGAGTTAAAAGTACCGATAGTTTGTAGCGTAATCGGGGAGGGTGGTTCCGGAGGTGCGCTTGCAATTTGCGTTGGCGATCGCATCAACATGCTGCAGTACTCGACCTATTCGGTAATATCACCGGAAGGCTGTGCTTCGATCCTCTGGAAAAGCGCAGAAAAGGCGGCCCAGGCCGCCGAAGCAATGGGTATCACCGCTAAACGTCTTTTTTCGTTGAACCTGATTGACAACGTCACTCAGGAACCCCTGGGCGGAGCGCATCGAGATTACGATCAGATTGCGGCTTCGTTAAAGCAATATCTAACTGAAACCCTGGATGTTCTCGACTCCATCACGATCGATAAACTACTCGATCAACGCTACCAGAAGCTAATGGCTTTTGGTCAGTATCGGGAAGCCTGACAGGATTCCAGCCTTAACCACCTGGCGAGCCACATGCAACCCTGTCTGGAGATGATCCCTGACGATATCCGGCGGGTATACCTTGCCTTTAGCGGCGGTCTCGATTCTTCGGTATTGTTACACCTGCTCACTTCGAAAGCCTGCGAGTTTGAGATAGTTCTCTGGCATTTCAATCACGGATTGCTGGATGTCGCGAACCAGATGGAGAAGTTTTGTATGCAACAGGCAAATCATTATGGCCTCGGGATTCGCGTCGACCAACTGAAACTGTCAAATCAGAAAGGTAATATCGAAGCCGAAGCCCGTCGGCAACGCTATCAATTGTTTGAACAACATGCCCATGCAGGCGACTGTGTCATGACTGCCCACCATGCGGACGACCAGGCCGAAACCTTTGTGCTGAATGCCCTTAGAGGCTCTGGCAGTGCGGGCCTGAGGGGTATAGCCAGGAAACGCATGCTCGGTGACGCGCTGTTGCTGCGACCTTTATTGAGTTGCAGTCGTAGCGAACTGGAAGCCTATGCCGAGCGGCAGGGGTTGAGCTGGTTCGAAGACCCCAGCAATCAAAGCAATCGCTTTGATCGCAATTTCTTACGTAACGAGGTAATGCCGATCATAGCGTCGCGTTGGCCAAATTTTCAGGTCTCATTTTCAACCGCGAGCGAGCTCCAATTCGAAACACAACAACTACTCGATGAGATCGCTGCGATAGATTACTCGAAATTAAAAGCGGCAGAATCAGGGGGTAATGCCACGCTCGAACTCGATGGTCTTCTCGAACTTTCCATGGCACGGTGTAAAAATCTGGTGCGCTACTGGATTGCCATGGCCGGATTGACGGCGATACCTCGGGCTCGTTTGCAGGAACTATTGAATCAACTCCATGCCAAAGCCGATGCGATGCCGGAAATCACCATGCCTGGTTACTCAATCAGGCTCTACCACAAGCGCCTGTTCCTGTTGCTCGTGAATAAATCTGGAAGTCGTAGCGGAGAATTTGGCTTCGCTTTAAAGAAACAGGTAGAAATCAAACAATTCGGGATTCGAGTTAAACGCCAACAGATATTCAGGAATTTGGGAATCGACGACCAGGGTCAAAAACTGACACTCAGGTTCCGTGATAATGCTCAGAAAAATAGCGATCGTCATCGACTCAAACGGCTGTTCCAGAAGCACAGGGTGCCTCCCTGGGAGCGATCAACGATTGCGCAGGTCTATCTGGACGGCAAGCTGAAAGGGTTGCTGTTGTGAGTCGTGATTCCGGTAAAGACCGGATGTTTGCCAGACCTCTGAGCGAAGTCAGGGCTTTCGAGTTCAATGAATCGGTCGTCAATGTTTTTCAGGATATGATTTCGCGCTCGGTTCCCGGTTACGGGTTGCTGCTGCGTATGATTGGTTTGTATGCCGAACTCTTTATCCTGCCGGGTAGCCGTATCTACGATCTTGGCTGTTCTCTCGGAGAAGCAACCCGGGCAATCGCCAACCAGGTCAAGGATATCGATTGTGAAATAATTGCCGTCGACAATTCGGTGGCGATGATTAAAAGCTGCCGGCAGCAGGCAGAATTACAGGGAAACATTGATTGGCGCTGCCAGGACCTGCGACAAACCGAAATCACCAATGCCTCGATGGTGGTATTGAATTTAGCCTTGCAATTCCTGCCCCCGGAGGATAGGACAGGCTTGCTCAAAGAGATTTACCAGGGACTTAACCCGGGCGGCATTCTGGTTTTATCGGAGAAGATAGTGTTTGAAGACAGCGTCGAAAACAGGCGCATGATTCAGTTGTACCAGGGATTTAAAAAATCCATGGGTTACAGTGATCTCGAAATCAGTCAGAAGCGCACCGCACTTGAAAATGTGTTGATTCCTGATAGCGATCAACAGCACTTACTACGGCTCCGAAAAATTGGATTTGACGAGGTATACCTGTGCTTCAGGAGTTTCAATTTCGTCTCCTACCTGGCAATTAAGGCATGAACTGGAATCAACTGTTCGACTATTTTCGCAGCAATGGCCTCAATCAATGGGCACAACAACTCGAATCCGAAAGTAATAGCTGGTTTCTCAGCCATGGGGATTACGCCCGCTGGTCGGCGGCCCTTAACGCGTTGCCGGAAATGGTCGGCGCGCAGGCATCCTTCGATACCCCGGCCGTCACCATTGAAGCTGAGTGTGGTGATTCAATAGCGCTACGCCGGGTGTTACGGGAGTTGATACCCTGGCGCAAGGGACCTTATCAAATAGCGGATGTTTTTGTCGATAGCGAATGGCGTTCCGATATCAAATGGGACCGGGTTTTGCCGCATCTGAGCGCTTTGCAAGGGCGGCGTATTCTTGATATTGGATGCGGCAACGGTTATCACTGCTGGCGCATGTTAACGAATTCTCCAGAATTCGTGCTCGGAATCGAACCCTCGGTTTTATTCAACATGCAGTTTCAGGTCGTTCAAAAATACTTGAGACGAAATGATATCCACCTGTTGCCGATTGGCGTAGAACATATTCCCGATAACTTGAACTGGTTTGACACCGTATTCTCGATGGGGGTGTTGTATCACCGCAGAAGCCCGCTGGATCACCTTTTTCAACTCAGGAATTGCCTGCTGAGCGGGGGCGAGCTTTGCCTTGAAACCCTGGTGATCGAAGGCGGGACAGGCAGAGTACTGGTACCACCGCAACGTTATGCGCGGATGCGTAACGTCTGGTTCATCCCGTCAGCGGCGGAGCTGGTCGAATGGTTAAGGCGTTGCGGGTTTATCAATGTACGGGTAGTCGACGAATCAGTGACTAACCCGGACGAACAACGGGTAACCGAGTGGATGCAGTTTGAGTCGCTGCAACAGTGGCTGGACAAAGAAGATCCGTCTTTCACCGTCGAGGGCTTACCCGCGCCGCGGCGTGCCGTATTAATTGCGAACAAACCCTGATCCGGCCTGCCTTTCTCGGCTGCTTCACCGCAGCAGGCGGCTGTTGAGAAATGCGGGCTAGTCGAGGGTGACGAAAACCACCTGGTTGCGTCCGTTCTGTTTAGCTTTGTATACGCCCTGGTCACCGGCATGGAACATGGCTTCAAAATCCCGGGTGGTTCCTACCTCCATCGATGTGACACCTATGCTGGTGGTGATAGTCAATCCAGCAGGCTGCAATTGTTCGAATTCCAGGCGGAATTTTTCAGCCTTGATGCTGGCATCATCGCCATTGCAATGCGTCATTAATACCACGAATTCTTCACCACCATAGCGTGAGACGAGATCCCCATCGCGAAAACTCTGGTTGAGCAGTTTGCCCGTTAATTCGAGCACCAGGTCTCCCGTGGCGTGGCCATGATTGTCGTTAACCGCTTTGAAGTGGTCCAGATCGATAACCAGCATGCTGACAGGATACTCGTGACGTAGCGCCTGGGAGATAAACTTTTCAGAAAATTCCATCAGGCTGTGACGATTGTGGCAACCGGTCAGTTTGTCGGTAGTCGCGAGCGAAAATAATTCACGGCGAATGTCATGAACCTTGTCGAGAAGACGCTTGTTGGTAATCAGATTGCGAATACGCACCAGTAATTCTTCTGCTAGTATCGGTCTTTGCAGGACGTCGTTGACACCGGAGTGATACAGTGAAATTCTTTGCTGGTCGTCGTTATCGGCGGTAATCGCGATTATGGGAATAAAACCTCGCCCATCCGCGTAGGTACGAATTCGCTCTATCAGATCCTCGCCGCTCATATTGCCCTTGAGATTGATCTCGGTAATCGTCAGGTCATAAGCTTCAGCATGCGAGCCATATAGGGTTACGGCGTCGAACTCCGCGCAGGCTTCTTCGGCCGTCTTGAAATGCGAAACCTGGTAGCCGGTTTGTTCCAGTTGAGTCAAAATGGTTGCCGAAACCTCTGCGTCGTCCTCGACAAACAGAATTCGTCCCTCGAAAAACAACGGGTCCAGGTGAAGATCGATGAAATGCACGATTTGACCTTCGATCTGGTGTGCGTCAAGTTCGTGGATGACGCCGTCAACCCGGACTGAAAGCGCCTCCGCGTCCAACCGGGCGTTTTCGGTCAGGAACAAAATGGGGGTATCTTTGTGGCGCGCGTGATCATTGCAATAGGCAACAAACTCCTCTCCATCACCATCCTTAAGTTCTTGATGCACGAAAATAATGTCGTATGTTTCAGAATCGGCATAGCGACGCGCTGATTCGATGCTGTCGCCGGTATCGGTGTCGAAACCCTGTTCGGCGAGGGTATGATTCAACCTGTCCCGGTAAGCCAGGTTATTTTCTACAATGAGAGCACGCATAGGGCTGAGTATAGGACAGCTTTTTTCGTTTGCGTCTAAATATTGACGGCCACTGAAATAGCGATTCGAGAGGCGTAATTCGATAAAAACCGAGTGATTATTAAGACCGGTTGATTGTCTTCAAAATGCGATTCTGCTATCGTTTCCATCCAACCTGCGTACCCACGCGATTTCAACTTCGGGGTCTATGAGTCGATTCATTTTTATTACCGGTGGTGTTGTTTCATCACTGGGCAAGGGCATTGCATCTGCTTCTCTGGGCGCTTTGTTACAGTCCCGCGGACTCAGCATCAACATGATCAAACTGGATCCCTATATCAACGTCGATCCCGGGACCATGAGTCCGTTTCAGCATGGCGAGGTTTATGTTACCGATGATGGCGCTGAAACCGATCTCGATCTGGGTCACTATGAGCGCTTCGTCGGAATTCATTGTTCGCAGCACAGTAACTACACCACCGGTAAAATATACGAGAATGTAATCGCCAGGGAACGCCGTGGGGATTATCTCGGCGCAACGGTGCAGGTAATTCCGCATATCACCGATGAAATCAAGAATTCGGTGCTCAACAGCACCAATGGCGCCGATATCGTGCTGGTTGAAATCGGCGGCACTGTGGGTGATATCGAATCGCTGCCCTTTATGGAAGCGATTCGCCAAATGGGTTTTGAGCTAGGGCGCGACAATGTGCTTTATATACATTTGACGCTGCTGCCCTATCTACCCACCGCAGGTGAAATCAAAACCAAACCGACACAGCATTCGGTCAAGGAATTACGTTCTATCGGAATCCAACCTGACGTGCTGTTATGCCGCTCTGATCGACCGATTCCAGTCGAGGAACGCCGCAAGATAGCCTTGTTTACCAACGTCGCGGAAGAAGCGGTAATCGGTGCGGTAGATGTAGACCACATTTACAAGATACCACGCGATCTGTACGAACAGGGGCTGGATGAAATCGTCACCAAGCATTTTTCACTGAATTTGCCCCCGGCCGATTTATCCGGGTGGGATCGGGTGGTTGATGCGCTGGAAAACCCCGAAAATGAAATTTCCATCGGTTTCGTCGGCAAGTATGTTGATCACACCGATGCTTACAAGTCGTTGAATGAATCGCTTACGCACGCGGGTATTCACACGCGTACCCGGGTCAATATCGTTAAAATAGATTCCGACGCGATCGAAACCGATGGCGTTGACCTGCTCAAGACTCTGGACGCGATTCTGGTACCGGGAGGTTTCGGCAGTCGGGGTATCGAAGGCAAGATAGCCGCAGCCAACTACGCACGTACCAACAACCTGCCCTACCTCGGTATTTGTCTGGGCATGCAGGTTGCCGTTATCGAGTATGCGCGAAATGTACTGGGTCTCGACAAGGCGCATAGCTCCGAGTTTAATCCCAAGACTCCGGACCCGGTTATTGCACTGGTGACGGAATGGCTTGATCGTGGGGGTTCGGTTGAAACCCGTGACGAAAACACCGACCTTGGTGGCACCATGCGACTCGGTGCGCAAACCTGCAAGCTGTTGCCCGGTACCCATACACGTCGTGTTTATGACCGTGAAGAAATCCATGAACGGCATCGACATCGCTACGAGTTTAATAATAACTACCTCGAAAAGTTACGCGATGCGGGACTCGTGATTTCGGGGTTATCGGCCGACAATGAAATGGTCGAAATGATTGAGTTATCCGACCATCCATGGTTCATCGGTTGTCAGTTTCACCCGGAATTCACATCCCAGCCACGCGAAGGCCATCCTCTGTTTAATAGTTTTATCAGCGCTGCGCTCGAGTATCACAAGGCCCGCTCATGATGAAGCTCTGTGGTTTTGAGGTTGGCCTGGACCGACCGATGTTCCTGATGGCAGGCCCCTGTGTGGTCGAGTCGGAGCAAATGGCACTCGACACTGCCGGAGAGTTACAGCAGATATGTGCAAATTTGAATATTCCTTTTATTTACAAGTCTTCATTTGACAAGGCTAATCGCTCCAGTAGCAAAAGTTTCCGCGGGCTCGGTATTGAAAAGGGATTAGCGATACTGGAGAAGGTTGGTAACAGCCTGATGCTTCCGATTGTAACCGACGTGCATGAAGATACGCCACTGGACGAAGTGGCCAGCGTGGTCGATGTTTTGCAAACCCCGGCATTTTTGTGTCGACAGACCAATTTTATCCAGAAGGTAGCCGCACTGCAAAAACCGGTAAATATAAAAAAAGGACAATTTCTCTCACCCTGGGATATGCAGCAGGTCGTCAACAAGGCGCGGGAGGCCGGAAACCAGCAGATTATGGTGTGCGAACGCGGGGCCAGTTTCGGCTATAACAACCTGGTATCGGATATGCGTTCCCTGGCGGTAATGCGTGAAACCGGTTGCCCGGTGGTATTCGATGCTACCCATTCGGTACAGTTACCCGGTGGCCAGGGCAGTACTTCGGGTGGCCAGCGGGAGTTTGTGCCGGTTCTGGCAAGAGCGGCAGTAGCTGCAGGGGTATCCGGTTTATTCATGGAGACACATCCCGAACCGGAAAAGGCGCTCAGCGACGGACCCAATGCCTGGCCGTTGGCGCAGATGCAATCATTGCTTGAAGTCTTGATTCTGCTGGATCGGACCATCAAGCAAGCTGATATGCACGAAACCGATCTACTGAAACACGATCAAGGCACCACAGGGAGAACTTATGACCAACATCAGTAAGGTTTTCGGGCGGGAAATTCTGGATTCGCGTGGAAATCCGACTGTCGAAGCCGAAGTGACATTGGAAAGCGGTGTCACCGGCAGGGCGGCGGCGCCATCCGGTGCATCCACTGGTGAACGTGAGGCTATCGAATTGCGTGATGGTGATAAAACGCGTTATCTAGGCAAGGGTGTCACCGCGGCGGTATCTCATATCAATCGGGATTTAGCGGGCATAGCGATTGGAAGAGACTGCAATGACCAGAGCGGGCTTGATCATGCGATGATTGATCTCGATGGCAGTGACAACAAGAGCAGGCTTGGCGCCAACGCCTTACTAGCCGTTTCGTTGGCCAATGCGCAGGCCGCCGCACTCGAAGCGGGTCAGCCTTTGTATCGCTATCTGGGCGGAGATGAGGCAAATATTTTACCGGTGCCAATGATGAATATCATCAATGGTGGCGCCCATGCCGATAATAGTGTCGATATGCAGGAATTTATGATTCTGCCGGTGGGTGCTCCCTGTTTCAGCGAGGCCTTACGTTACGGAACCGAAGTGTTTCACGCATTGAAATCCGTGCTTGGCGCCAGGGGATTAAACACGGCGGTCGGTGATGAAGGTGGCTTCGCCCCGGATTTATCTTCCAACGAAGAAGCGATCGAGGTGATATTAACCGCCATCGACAAAGCCGGTTACAGCGCAGGCGACGATATTTTTCTCGGTCTGGACGTCGCCAGCTCCGAGTTTTATGAGTCCGGGCAGTACTTGTTGGCCTCGGAAAATCGATCTTTCGATGCTGCCGGATTCGCCGGCTATCTTTTAAAATGGGTCGAACAGTATCCGATAATTAGCATCGAAGACGGCATGGATGAAAGCGATTGGGAAGGATGGGCGTTACTCACCGAACAATTAGGCGGTAAAATTCAGCTCGTGGGTGACGATTTATTTGTCACCAATACCAGCATCCTGTCGCGTGGAATCGAGCAGCAGGTGGCTAACTCGATCTTGATTAAATTCAATCAAATTGGCACCCTGACCGAAACCCTGGATGCGATATCAATGGCGCATAAGGCGGGCTATACGACTGTAATTTCACATCGATCGGGAGAAACTGAAGACGTTACAATCGCCGATCTGGCGGTGGCGACCGGCGCCGGGCAAATAAAGACAGGGTCGTTATCACGTTCTGACCGAGTCGCCAAATATAATCAGTTGCTACGCATCGAATCGATGCTGGGCGATAGCGCAATTTACCCGGGTAAATCGGTATTTAAAAATCTGTAGCGCGAAATCGATGTGCCGATGAAGATTCTGATTGCCATATTGATCCTGTTCCTCATTGGTTTACAGTATAAGCTGTGGTTTGGTGACGGCAGCCTGTCCGAGGTGGTGCAACTTGCACGTGAACTCGAATTACAGAAACAAAAGCTAACCGAACTCGAAAAGCGTAACAAAATTCTCGAAGCCCAGGTGTTAGACCTGCAAAACGGGCTAGATGCCTTCGAAGAGAAAGCACGCAACGATCTCGGCATGATCAAACAGGGAGAAACTTTTATTCAGCTAATCCCGCAACCCGATGATACCGTCGATGAGCAATAATGCTCCCGTCTGGGCGGTAATTCCTGCCGCCGGCACCGGCAGCCGTATGCAAAGCGACACTGCAAAGCAATATAATCGCTTTCAGGGTAAGACAATCATCGAACACTGTCTGGATCGCCTGTTGTCTCATCCCCAAATCGATGGCGCAATCGTGGTGCTACGCGAAGACGACAGGCAATGGCGTGAACTTGGGTATATTTCAAGCAAACCCGTCTTTACCGCTAGCGGAGGACTCGAACGTCACAACTCGGTCTACAACGGCCTGACTATGCTGCAAGACAAGGCTGATAGTGATGCGATCGCTTTAGTCCATGACGCCGTGCGACCACTTGTAAACAACCGGGATCTGAGCGGAGTGATAGATGCGGCCCGGCAGCACGCGAGCGGGGCCATCCTCGCATCGAGGATTACAGATACGCTTAAATTTCAAACTGACAATATGGAAATCGCAAGCACGCTGTCACGGGATAATTTATGGCGCGCATTGACGCCACAGGTTTTTCACCTGCGAGCTTTACTCAGGGCATTGGAAAGGGTCATTGACGAAAATCTGGTCATTACAGACGATGCCCAGGCCATCGAATTAATGGGTTATACCCCAGTGTTAGTCGAGGGGAGTACCGATAATATCAAGGTTACAACCCAGGGAGATCTGGCGCTTGCTGAAATGTTGTGGCTAAACCAACGTGATCAACAGAATGATAAATAAAACCACCGCAGACATGGGTACGATATAACCCATCCAGTCGCTGAAACTGCCCTTGGGAGAGTCTTTCACCATGCGTTTGGCTGAAGGTAAAATGAAAAAGAACATTGCGATCAGGGCAACAGCAGATACAATTTTCAACCAATCCATAACCATATCCCTCAAAAAAAGCCCCTGATACAGGGGCTTATCGTTCTTCGATAGCTGTGGTGAATTTAATCGTCTCTAAAAGCGCCAAGAATATGCAGCAAGCTGGTGAAGATATTCAAGATCGCAATAAACAGCCCCGCAGTCGCAGAGATATAATTGGTTTCACCGCCATGGATCATTGCCGAGGTCTGGAACAGAATGAGGCCGCTCATAATCATGATTACGGCAGCGCTGATTGCCAGCGCCAGAGCCGGTATGCCGAGGAACAGATTCAACAGCATCGCGCCGATGGCTACCAGCAATCCGACGAAAATAAATCCGCCCATAAAGCTGAAATCCTTGCGTGTCGTCAGGGCGTAACCCGACAGGCCCAGGAATATCGAACCGGTGCCGCCCATCGCAACCATAACGATGTTCGGATTAACACTAAGGTAATAGCTTAGAATCGGTCCTAGTCCAAACCCCAACAAGCCGGTAATGGCAAATATTACCGGAATGCCTGCAGCCGAATTCTGGGTTCTGGGCAATGCAAACCAGAGTAAACCGATACCAACCAGGCTTGCACCTAAGGCGATGCCATGAGAGGCGTTCATTGCAATACTCAGATATGCTGAAACACCGCTGAAAATCAGCGTCATGGACAGCAGCATGTAAGTATTCTTGATCAGTTTGTTGGTCTGCAGAATCGATTCTGAAGAGCGGGTTACAGCAGTATTCATTTGCATTTGCATTACTTTACTCCGTTAGTGTCTTTTTAGACTGATACAAACCATTCTAAGTTCCTGCCAGATCTATATCAAGTGATTCCGGCACGGTCATGCGAGATTGAGCTCGCTTTGTCAATGTAGCTTAAATGCGGTTAAAATGAGGAATATCAAGTCTCAAATGCCCATAATTCCTGATGACTCGGATTCCTAAATGTTTATAATAGGCCTGCGTTTCAAGACTGTTAGCCGCTGTCGGGATCGATATATTCGGGAAACAGCCGACAAACGTCGTTTTCGTCACTGAATTTGAGCTAAATGTAGTCACTTAAGCAATATAAAGCGTTTAAAGGAGAGCTGGCTGAGTGGTCGAAAGCGGCGGTCTTGAAAACCGTTGAGGGGAAACCCTCCGGGGGTTCGAATCCCTCGCTCTCCGCCAATTAGAAAAGCCCCATTTCGGGGGCTTTTCTAATTTTTAGCTGATTCTGGGCAGGTTATTATCAAATGTGATTGTTTTAGCGTTACAGCACCGGACAAGATTTGTGCTCGTCGTTAATGTTGCGAGATTGATAGCGGGTGAGTTGTTATGAATACATCGTGAAATTAGTACTATAATTTGACTCCGAAGCTATCGGAGCATTGAGAAATGTCACAAGTCGGGTCGTTAATCGGTACCTTGAAGCAGGAACTAAGAAAACAGCGCATTACCTACAAACAGGTTTCCAAGTCACTCGGCCTTTCCGAGACCAGTATCAAACGATTGTTTTCGGAAGAATCGTTTTCGCTTAAAAGGCTCGAAAAAGTTTGTTCACTGTTGCATCTGGATATCGGTGGCCTGGTTCACCTGATGGAAAAAAACATCGAGTTGACAACACAGTTGACGCTGGAACAGGAAATGGAACTGGTTTCAGATGTAAAGCTGTTACTGATTGCGATGCTGTTAATGAACAAACTTCAGTTTTCTGAAATCCTGTCCATTTACGACATTTCAGAAACCGACGGCATACGGTTGCTGGCGCGGCTGGATCGCATGAAAATTATCGAATTACAGCTGGATAACCGTGTAAAGTTGAGGGTCGATCGAAACTTTAAATGGATTCCCAGTGGGCCGATCCAGCAATATTTTGAGCGCAAGGTGCAGTCGGAATTCCTGAATTCCTCCTTCAACGGAGCTGGGGAGTTTCGCGTGTTTGTATCCGGTATGATCTCCAGATCTGCGAATGCTCAGATGATAAAGAAGATGCAACGTCTTTCCCAGGAAATGGATGACCTGAACATAGAATCGGAATTATTACCGCTCAATCAACGATTCGGTACCAGTTTGATGATAGCGATTCGACCCTGGGAAATCGATGCTTTCCAGGAACTTCGCCGCTCCCGAGATGGTCGTGTATTCGGGGGATAGACCTGGTCGGCTCCGGAAATATATGCATGGCCTCCTTAAAGATGATTAAAGTTCCAAGCAACCTTGCCGACTACGACGGTAAAATCCGGGAATCTGCCCCGATAACTGGTAGAAGCTGGAGAAGATCAAACGATTGCAGAATAAGTCACTTTAACTATACTAAGTAACTTATTGAATTTAGGGAGGTAAACACTGTACCGTTTATACATGCCTCTAAACACAACACAATTAACCATTGGCTGCTAAAGTTCAGCTATGAACACGACTGAAAAAGGATTTACCTGGCGTTCACAATCCGCATTTGTAATTGTGGCGGTCGCAGCGACATTAAGCCTGAACGATCTTCTTACCTTTCCGGTTCTTGCCGGTCAGAACGGCGGCGGTGCTTTTCTGTTGCTTTACATTCTGTTTCTGTTCGTACTGGGTTTGCCGTTGCTGATGGCTGAATTAATGCTCGGCAGACTAACCAGGAACGATCCCGTGGCAAGTTTCAGGATCCTGTCCGAACAATACAAGGCTTCGATGTACTGGAAATTGACCGGTTTGAGCGCGATGTTCGCCGCTTTCCTGATCATCGCAACATTAAGCGTGGTCGGGGGCTGGGCGTTCGCATACTCGGTAAAGGCCATGGTGGGCGTTTTCGATGGCATTACACTGGAAACCGCTAAATCGCTCTTTACGGATTTCACGATCGATAGCGAACGCATGACCTTGTGGCATACCCTGTTCGTAATCACCCTGGTATCAATATGTGCGCAACCTGTAAGACAGGGCGTTGAACGATTCACACTGATACTGGTTCCGCTAATGGTGCTGCTACTGGTAATCGGGCTCATGCTGGCACTGACTTCGTCGGGTATGTTGTTAAGTATCAAGTACATACTCTATGCCGACTTCGCTGCCATGGACTCACATACCCCGATCCTCGCACTGCAACGAGCGTTTTATACACTTGCCCTCGGCATCGGTGTCATGATGGCTTATGGACGTTACCTGCCAGCCGGTATTTCAATCGGTCATTCGGCGGCACTGGTAATCACACTTGATTTATTGTTTTCCATTTTCACCGGGCTTTCGATAAACGCGTTGATGTTATCAGTCGGTCAACAACCTGGAATCGATAGCCAGTTTGCTTTTCGCGTGATGCCTGTCATTTTGGACCGGTTTTCATCCAGCGATCTTTTCAGCAGCTTGTTTTTCATGATGTTGATGATTGCGGCACTTACCACATCGATCGCATTGCTTGAAGCGCCCATTACCTATGCCCAACGCAAATTTTCGGTGACGAGATTAAAAGCGGCGATATTGCTCGGTATTGGTATCTGGCTGGTTGGTCTCGGTGTGGTGCTGGCCCAAAGCGTCTGGAATGGTGAGGGATTTACCGTAGCCTTGTTTTTCGGAGATGAAGCCATTCGGCTGGTCAACAATGCCGGATTCCATGAGGTACTGGTATTTGTCTCCAGCCACCTGATCCAGCCGTTTGTGGCACTGCTGGTATGTTTATTTGTCGCCTGGAAAATTCCGCGCGACGTCAGTTATAAAGAACTTGCGATGCCCCGGCCTTACAGGTTCGAGATCTGGAACTACCTGATTCGCTATATCGTACCGGTACTTTTACTGGTGATAATACTCGCCGCTCTGGGAATTATTTGAAGTGCCGGGTATTAAACGCAGTGCGTTGATGCCTTATACGGCGCAGTTCATGTACGACATCGTAAACCGGATCGGGGATTATCCTGAATTTCTACCCTGGTGTGGTGGAGTCAAACTACATCACGTAAACGACCATGCAATGGAGGCTTCGATACTAATGCAGGGGGTAGGCTTAAATCACTGGTTTAAAACACGCAACCTGATGGTACCGGGAGAGTCCATAGAAATGACCCTGGTCGAAGGTCCTTTTCGAAAGCTGGAAGGTTTCTGGAGCTTCGAATCGATGGGCGATGAAGGTTGTAAAATTGAACTCGATCTGCAGTTTGAAATGAAAAAAGGCATTGCTGCGGCACTGATAGCACCGGCGTTTTCAAAAATCGCAAATTCCATGGTCGACTCGTTTTGTGACCGGGCCCGGGCGTTGAATGATCGTTAAAATCCTGGTCGAGGTGGCTTAAGCCGCCCCCGAAAAACAAATTATTCTAGAATGCGAAATCGATGTAAACACCAGCGTTCGTGACCTTGTCATTGGTTCCGGAATCGATACTCATTTCTCCGGGATCGATCTCCAGAACTGTGAACTGGGGGTGTTTGGAAAAGCCATCAACGATGACTATAATTTAGTTGACGGCGATCGCATAGAAATATATCGGTCACTGATTGCAGATCCCAAGGAAATACGCCGGCAACGAGCGGCAAAGGGGTTAAAAATGAAGAAGGGTGGCGGCGCAATCACACAGGATTGAGTCGACCGTCAATCGCCGAGAGTAAATCGCCGACAAAGGTTAAAGTCATATGGCGCTTTTCAATTTCACCGCTGTCGCCGGCCCTGAAAAAATAAACGTAGTGCCATTTGTCGGGCTGATACAGATCTACTATCGCGGGCGTACCCATTAAAAATTCAACTTGATTGCGTGACATCCCGACTTCCAATTGCGCTATCAGGCTGGCATCGATGCGATTACCCTGTGCGATATCCAATCGGTATACACAGCCCGAGAATGTTACAATAACGATTCCAATCCAAATAATTTTTTGCGCGAGCCGTAGATTCATGCTGCTGAATGTTGTGAAGCAATGCGCGATAATACTGCCCAGATCGACAAGCTGCAAATACTGTGAGGAATATTATGGAAACAGCTGATATAAAAAATGCGGGATTAAAGGTAACGCTGCCGCGCATGAGAATCCTCGAGTTACTCGAAAGTTCAGACGAACGCCATCTGAAGGCCGAAGACATTTACAAAATGTTGCTGGATTCAGGAGAGGAAATAGCCCTGGCGACGGTTTATCGGGTTTTGACCCAGTTCGAAACCGCGGGCCTGGTAACCCGCCACCATTTTGATGGCGGGCATGCGGTGTTTGAAATCGATGATGGCGAACACCACGATCACATGGTCGATATTGCGACAGGTCGGGTAGTGGAGTTTTATGACGAGGTAATCGAACAAAGACAAACTGAAATTGGCGCCGCGCACAACTTCACCATAACCGAGCACACTATGGTGTTATACGGTCACTTTAACGACCAGGACTAGTGCTCTTTCAATGAGATAATTTATTGAAGGAGTCATTAATTATTCAGCGGTCGCAATCATTTGACCGGCATGGGCCCGGGTTTGCTCGGTGATATTGACGCCTCCCAGCATACGCGCCACTTCCTCCAGGCGTTCATCATCACTCAGGGCAAACACAGCCGTAAAGGTTTGATTGCGAACGGTGGTTTTATCAACCCGAAAATGATGATGGGCCTGGGATGCGACCTGGGGTAGATGTGTTACGCAAAATACCTGCCTGTCGTTACCCAGCAAGCGTAATTTTTTACCGACAATCTCGGCTACGCCACCGCCGACGCCACTGTCGACTTCATCAAATATCAGAGTCGGTATATGCGAAGTTTCACTCATTATTACCTGGATCGCGAGGCTGATCCGTGACAGTTCGCCCCCGGAGGCCACCTTGGCGAGGGGTTTTGGTGACTGTCCCGGGTTAGTGCTGACCCGATAACGAATGCTATCGATTCCGTGCCTGCTGGGTGGTTGCGAGGACTCGATTTCAATGACGAATTTACCGCCTTCCATACCCAGTTGCTGCATCACTCGTGATACTTGTTCGGACAGACTGGCCGCAGTTTGCCGGCGTTTAAGCGACAGTTCCCCGGCACTGAACAGGTAATCATCCTGCAATTTCTCTAACTCAAGTTGCATGGTTTCAATATCTAAATCACTCCCCTGCAGGGCTTCGAGTTCACGATTTAACGCATCGGCAAGTGCCGGTAAGGCCGCGACTTCGACCCGGTGCTTGCGTGCAAGATTCTGGCTGCTTGCGATTCGTTCGTTAGTCGTTTCCAGGCGGGCGCCGTCGAGATCTATACCACCACGGTAACTGCGTAGTTCGGTAGTTGCTTCGCGCACCTGAATCAACGCTGCGTTAATCAGTTCATGAATTCCTGAAAGTGAATTGTCACTAGCCAGCAGCTGATTCAGTTCCTGCTCACAGATACTCAGTACCGATTGCACATTCTGTTCTTCATTCTCATACAGATGCCCCAGAATTTCCGCGGTCTTATCGATCAGGTTGCCGGCATTCGAAAGCCGCCGGTACTCATCCTGTAATTTCTGAAACTCACCTTCGACTAAATTCAGTTGCTTCAATTCATCGCAGTAAAGTCCGAGCAGATCGATACGTTGTTCTCGTTCCCGGGCGCCAGAATGAGCATTTTTCAAGTTTCGTTGTAAATCCTGAAACGCGGCAAATTTCTGCTGTACCTGATCGATTAACCCGGGTTCACCCAGAAATGCATCGAGTAGCTGACGCTGTATCTGGGGTAATTGCAACGACTGGTGTTCATGCTGACCATGAATATCTATCAGCATGTCGCACAGGGTGCGTAGTTGCATCAGGGTTGCACTGTGGCCGTTGACAAAAGCCTTACTGCGACCGTTAGCGAGCAGGAGCCTTCGAATAACACACTCCCCGTCAGCTTTCATTTCGTTGTCCGCGAGCCATTTGTGCGCCGGATCGGCCTGTTCCAGGCTGAAGCACACGCTAATCTCGGCTTGTTGCGAAACACTACCAACCGTATCGCTTTCGGCGCGGTCGCCGGCGATCAGCTTGATTGCGTCAAGAATGATTGACTTGCCGGCGCCGGTTTCTCCGGTAAGTGCACTGAGGCCTGATTCGAATTCAAGATTTAAGGAATCGATAATGGCGAAGTTTTTGATCTGAATCGAATCTAACACAGGCAGTCCACTAGTAGTTCGCACTCCAGTAGAGTTTGGCCCGCAGTACTTGAAAGTAATCGTAATCCTGGGGGTGTAGTAGTGTCAGCGGTTTCGGGTAGCGAGTTATCAGAACTCGATTCTCGGGGTTTACTATGGTAGTTGAATGCCCGTCATAGCTGACCTTTGCGGCCATCGAATCCTGCCCCAAACGGACTTCAATCGGCTGGTCCGCGGGCAATACGATTGGGCGGTTACTCAATGTGTGCGGGCATATCGGCACGATTGCTAGTGTATTCAGGGAAGGGTGCATGATCGGTCCGCCGCCCGACAGGGCATAAGCGGTGGATCCGGTTGGAGTCGTCACGATTACGCCATCGGAACGCTGCACATGGATCAAATCCCCGCCACTCGATATTTCGTATTCGATCATGCTCGCCGATTCGTAGCTGTGCAGAATAATGTCGTTGAGAGCGACATTGCTGGAAATCAGCTTGTTACCATCGTAAAACCTGCCTTCGATCAGAAACCGTTCCTCTACGGTGTAGCGTCCCTCCACGACAGCATCGAGATATGATTCAAAGTCATCGAAGGACACGTCGGCCAGAAAACCGAGTCGGCCCAGGTTGATACCGAGCAACGGGATATTGATGTCGGCCAGCGCACGTGCAGCGGTTAACAAGGTGCCATCACCACCCAGAGAAATCACCAGATCGACCCCGGACACCATTTCACTCAGTGATACGTTCGCAATATCCGGCAACGGCCGATCAAAATCAAGGCAGTGAACCAGGATACGTGCGTGACGATTGAGTACCGTTACAATCTGCTGGATTTTCTCCTGCCGCGATTCCATATCACTACGTATTATCAGGCCGATTGATTTGAAATCTGCTGGCATTATCTAGCCTATTGTCCGGGATTCCTTGATTTAATGGGGTTTAGTATATAGCTTATGTTTTACTGCATCGAAAATGCGCCTAAACTATCGCTTTGCAACAATATATCAGACCCGATGATCGAAAAATACGAACTTGACGACCGTGCTCAACTTTTATTGCGGCAATTGATCAACTCGTATACACGCGACGCACAGCCCGTAGGTTCCAAATATCTGGTTGAACTGTCCGGCCTGGATGTCAGTTCCGCAACTATCCGCAATATTATGGCCAAACTCGAAGATATGGGTCTGGTTGATTCACCGCATACCTCGGCGGGAAGAATTCCTACCGAAGCCGGCTATCGTTTTTTTGTCGATAGCTTGCTGGAAGTGGATGATATGGCCTATTCCGCGCAAGAGATTATTAGCCAGAGTTTTAGCGGCGATAAGACATCCAGCGATTTAATCCAGAGTGCAACCGACATCCTATCGCGAATCACACAGTTGACGGGTATTGTCAGTCTGTCGCATACCGCACCCGCGGAGGTGCGACATATTGAATTCATGAGATTGAGCGATCGTCGAATCCTGGTGATCCTGGTAATCAACAAGGATGACGTGCACAATAAGGTCATTCATGTCGATCGGGACTACAGCGATTCGGAGCTGCTGCAAGCGGCTCAAACCTTGAGCCGTTATTTGATCGGACGCAGTTTCGAAAACGCCCGCGAAATGCTGTTACAGGAGCTCTCGGATTTGCGTACCGATGTCAATTCCATCCTCGAAACCGTGCTCGAGGCGATGACGGAAGTTTGTAGTTTAAACGCGCATGATGATTTACTCACCAGTGGCGAATCGAACCTACTGCAATATGCAGAACTATCTGATATCAATAAGTTAAGGAACATATTTAATGTATTTAATGAAAAGACCGACCTGCTCAGATTACTTGACGGATGTACTTCGGCGCACGGCGTCGAAATTTTTATCGGCAGTGAATCGGGTTACTCGGTACTGAGTGATTGCAGCGTCGTCGGCGCGCCGTATCATGTCAAAGGGGAAATCGTGGGGGTGCTGGGCGTCATCGGCCCCACCCGTATCGCTTACGAGCGAGTGATTCCGATAGTCGATATCACCGCAAAATTATTAACTTCAGCCTTGAATACTCAAAAATAATCCTTAAATTGTAGCCCACCCGATAACCTGCTGATTTAATCAATCGAAAAAGCCCGTAGAAAACAGTTAATCAGTGCTCATGGAGCAGTTAATGTCGCCACAACAAACCCATACCAATAACGACGATGAAAATTCCCCGACCCGCGAAGAGCAGGCACAGCTCGAAGATATAAATCCGCAAGCCGCGGATAATAACGATGAGGTCAACGATTCTATCCCGGAGCAGTTAGAAAAGGCACAGCAGACGATCAAAGATTACTGGGATCAGATGATGCGGTTACGTGCAGAAATCGATAATAATCGCAAACGCGCTGAACGCGACGTCGAAAATGCCCACAAGTACGCGTTGAAAGGGTTTGTCGAAAACCTGCTACCGATCATGGACAGTATGGAAATGGGGCAGACCGCTGCTGAAGCGGATAACGCGACCCTGGAAAGTATCCGTGAGGGATTCGCGTTGACTTTTAACCTGTTGATTCAGGTTTTGGAAAAAAACGGACTGGAGCAAATCGATCCTGTTGGTGAAGAATTCGATCCTGAAAAGCACCAGGCGATCAGTATGATCGAGGCCGAAAATACCGAATCCAATACCGTCATCGAAGTGATGCAAAAGGGGTTCCTGTTAAACGACCGGCTGGTACGCCCGGCGATGGTTGTAGTCGCAAAATAAACCCTAAAAAAAACCGGAATTTACTTGAAAGCAACAAAAATAACCCTACATCGGGTGTAAGTTTCACTTGAACAGTTTTTGGAGCATTTAAATGGGCAGAATTATAGGCATAGACCTCGGTACCACGAATTCCTGCGTGGCGGTGATGGAAGGTGACAAACCCAAAGTTATCGAAAATGCCGAAGGCGATCGCACCACCCCCTCTATCGTTGCATTTGGTGCAGAAGATGAAGTCCTGGTCGGCCAACCGGCTAAACGCCAGGCGGTAACCAATCCAACCGATACCCTGTATGCGGTAAAACGCCTGATCGGGCGCCGCTATGACGAGAATGCGGTACAGAAGGATATCGATCTCGTACCCTATACCATTCTCAAGGCAGACAATGGCGACGCATGGGTTGAAGCCAAAGGCAAAAAAATGGCACCGCCCGAGATATCGGCTCGCGTGCTGCAGAAGATGAAGGCTACCGCCGAGGAATATCTCGGTGAAGAAGTTACCGAAGCGGTTATAACCGTACCTGCATATTTTAATGATTCGCAACGCCAGGCTACCAAGGATGCGGGCAAGATTGCCGGCCTCAAGGTCAAGCGTATTATTAACGAGCCTACTGCGGCAGCACTGGCTTATGGCATGGAGAAAGCTGAAGGTGACAAAAAAATCGCGGTCTACGATCTCGGTGGCGGTACCTTCGACATTTCAATAATCGAAGTCGCCGAAGTCGACGGCGAGCACCAGTTCGAAGTGCTCTCCACCAATGGTGATACTTTCCTCGGTGGTGAAGATTTTGACATGCGTATGATCGATTACCTGGCGGACGAGTTTAAAAAAGATCAGGGCATGGATTTGCGCGGTGATCCGCTAGCAATGCAACGTCTGAAGGAAGCTTCAGAGAAAGCAAAAATCGAATTGTCGTCGAGCCAGCAAACCGATGTCAACCTGCCATACATTACTGCTGACGCGGCCGGGCCGAAACACTTGAACCTGAAAATCACCCGCGCCAAGCTTGAGTCGCTGGTCGACGATTTAATTGCTCGCACCATCGACCCGCTCAAGGTGGCACTGGATGATGCGGATCTGTCGGTTTCAGATATCGACGATATCATCCTGGTGGGTGGTCAAACCCGTATGCCCAAAGTCCAGGAAGTGGTAAAGAATTTTTTCGGCAGTGAACTGCGCCGTGATGTAAATCCCGATGAAGCAGTGGCTTGTGGGGCTGCAATTCAAGGCGGTGTACTGGGTGGCGACGTCAAGAATGTATTATTGCTCGACGTTACTCCGCTTTCTCTCGGGATAGAAACCCTGGGTGGTGTCATGACAAAGCTGATCGAAAAGAACACCACGATCCCGACCAAGGCAGGGCAAACCTTTTCCACCGCTGAAGACAATCAAACCGCAGTCACGGTACACGTATTGCAAGGTGAGCGAGACGTTGCCACCGCGAATAAATCACTGGGTCGATTTGACCTTTCGGATATTCCGCCGGCATCGCGCGGGGTGCCGCAGATCGAAGTTACTTTTGATATCGATGCCAACGGCATCCTCCACGTGTCGGCTAAAGATAAGGCCACCGGTAAGGAACAAAAGATCGTAATCAAAGCCTCGAGTGGTCTTTCTGAAGGCGAAGTCGAATCAATGGTCAAGGATGCCGAAGCGCATGTCGATGAAGATCGAAAGCATCGCGAAACCGTTGAAGCTCGCAACCAGGCCGATGCGATGATTCACGCGGCAGAAAAGTCGATTAAGGATCTCAGCGAACAGGTCGATGATGAAGACAAGGCTAAAATCGAGTCTGCAATCGAAGACTTGAAAAAGGCATTGGAAGGCTCTGATAAAGGTGAAATCGAAGCCAAAACACAGGCGCTTGCCGAGGCATCCAGCAAATTGGCTGAAAAAGCTTACTCAGCAGGTGGCTCCGAAGGCGGGCCGGAACCTGTCGATGCGAATGCGGGCTCTCAGGCAGACGCCGGTGACGATGTTGTCGATGCCGAATTTGAAGAAGTAAAAGAAGAGGAAAAGAAGTAACGGTTTCGCTGGCCGTTATGAACCTGGGAGTCGGTCGGGCTTAGGATATATCTACTGCGAAAAGCCATTTTGGCCGGAATTTCCTATCGATTTCGTTAAATATGAATTGCGATACCCAAATCTTTCGCTTCGCTCATGGGGCAGGCTCTTCGCCTCAATCGACAGAAATTTCTGACTCAAAATGGTTTTGTCCCGCTTCGAAACCTTAGGTCCGACAGTCTCCTAGCGTGATTCATCACGCCGGGTTTTTATTATTTGTAGTTACGAGTCGATGTCAAAACGCGATTTTTACGAAGTTCTCGAGATTTCTAATTCTGCATCAGATGCCGAAATCAAGAAGGCTTTTCGCCGTCTGGCGATGAAATTTCACCCGGATCGTAACCCCGACAACGCGAAAGCCGAGGCAAGTTTCAAGGAAGCCAAGGAAGCCTTCGAAGTTCTTTCAAATGCTGATAAGCGCGCTGCCTATGACCAGTTTGGACACGCAGGAGTGAGCCAGTCGGCCGGGGGAGGTGGATTCGGCGATGCGTTCAGTGACATTTTCGGAGATATCTTTGGTGGTGGCGGTCGTTCGCGCGTACGCAAAGGCGCAGATTTGCAATACAATCTTGAGCTAAACCTTGAAGATGCCGTCACCGGTACCACCGTTAAAATCCGAATTCCGACATTGAAACACTGTACCAACTGCGCGGGCAGTGGGGCCGAACCCGGGACGACATCGGATACCTGCGGTACCTGCGGTGGACATGGGCAGGTTCGAATGCAACAAGGTTTTTTCTCGGTACAACAAACCTGTCCGAACTGTCGTGGCAAGGGTACCACCATCAGTGATCCCTGTAATACCTGTCACGGGGCCGGGCGGGTTAAGGAGCACAAATCCCTGTCGGTAGAAGTGCCCGCCGGTGTGGACAATGGTGACCGTATACGCTTATCGGGTGAAGGCGAAGCGGGTGAAGCCGGCTCGCCCACCGGTGATCTGTTTGTTCAAATACATGTCAAGCCCCACCCGATTTTCGAACGCGATAACGCCGATCTGTATTGCGAAGTGCCAATCAGCATTGTCACGGCAGCGCTCGGGGGTGAGCTTGAGGTTCCCAGCCTCGGTGGTCGCTTGAACCTGAAAATTCCGCTTGGTACCCAGACACATAAGCTGTTCCGTATGCGCGGCAAGGGCGTCAAACCGGTCCGTGGTGGTCCCGTCGGTGATTTAATTTGCCGCATTGTCATCGAAACACCTGTAAAATTGAGCGCGGAGCAAAAGGAACTATTGGAACAGTTCGGCCAATCCATGGGTAAATCGGGTCGCAAACACAGTCCGAATGAAAATTCCTGGATAGACAGCATGAAAAAATTCTTCGAAGAACTGAAATCCTGAATAATTTGGGGGGATCACGAATGGTTCGAATCGCTATAGCAGGCGCGGCTGGTCGAATGGGTCGAAATCTGGTGATCGCCTGTAATGATACAGATGACCTGGAGTTGACGCAGGCCCTTGAGCGAGAACAAAGTCCATCGCTCGGCAACGATGCTGGATTACTCGCTGGCCTCGCCCCCAATCAAATTCTGCTCAAGAACCATTTAGACGTCGATTTATTTGATATCCTGATTGATTTCACCCACCCCGGCGCCACTACCAACCACGTCGATATTTGTGCCGATCAGGGCAAGAAAATGGTGATCGGAACCACCGGATGCGACGCGGTACTCGAAGCAAAAATGCTGGCTGCCGGAGAAAAAATCGCCATTGTATATGCCCCGAATATGAGCATAGGCGTCAATCTTTGTTTCAAATTACTGCAAACGGCGGCCGCAGCTCTCGGCGATAGTGTCGACATCGAAATAATCGAAGCACACCACCGGCACAAGGTGGATGCGCCGTCGGGTACCGCTTTGAAAATGGGACAGGTGATCGCTGAAACGTTGGGTCGTAATCTCGAAGACTGCGCAGTTTACGGACGTCAAGGTCAGACCGGTTCACGCGATCGTGAAACCATCGGTTTTGAAACCATTCGTGGGGGTGATATCGTTGGGGAGCATACGGTGCTGTTTGCCGCCGAAGGGGAACGTGTCGAGATTACCCACAAGGCCTCCAGTCGCATGACATTCGCCTATGGAGCGATGCGAGCCTGTCGGTGGCTGGATCAACATAAAAGTGGCCTGTTTAGCATGCAGGATGTTCTAGGTATAAATTGAGTTTACTTTAAGTGTCTATTATAACTAGATGATTTATAACAAATTCACTATTTTTCCGGCAATTCACTTACGCAGTGCTGAGGTTGTGCGCTTTACCCCGGGGGATATCGAGAATCCGGTAGTCTTCAATACCGATCCCCTGGCGTGCGCGCAGCAATGGATCGACCAGGGGGCGAAATGGTTACAAGTCATCAATCTCGATGCTGCTTTTGACGAAGACGCCACACATAACTGGGAACTCATAAAACAGATAACAGCGCTCGATGTCGATATTCAATTTGGCGGTGGGATTCGAAACCTCGATGAAGTTCACCGGGCGATAAAATCAGGTATCAAACGGGTCATTATCGGCACCTCGGCCGTTGAAAATCCACAGATAATGGCACAGGCAATCGCCAGTTACGGCAGTGATGCTATAGCGCTCGGTATCGATACCGATGCCAGGGGTGAAGTCCAGATACGTGGCTGGCGTGCGGCCGGCAGCGTGCAGGCGACGGCACTGGCGATTCAAATGCGCCAACTCGGCGTGACTACCGCAATTCATACCTGCATACATCTCGATGGTTCGATGACTGGGATTGACCTGGAAGCGTCGGTAGATCTTGCCGCTATCAGTGGATTGCGAATCATAGTCGGGGGTGGTATCGGTTCGATGAAAGATGTACGAGAGTGTTTTAACAATGATGGCATCGATGGCGTGATTATCGGTAAGGCACTTTATACCGGCAATGTCGAGTTAAAAAAGGCATTGGCAATTTCCCATCGTAAAGATTCCTTCGAAGCCGGGTTGTCGAAATGGAAGGCCGATCAAAGCATGCCCTGGAATCGATTCGGGTACCTGCTGGTGGAACACAATCTGAAGAAACATATCCCGGTTGATTCTCCACCCCTGCGTATCCTCGATGCCGGAGGTGGTAACGGACTCGATGGAATCGGGCTTGCGCGTATGAATCACCAGATTGATATCGTCGATATTTCACAACAAATGCTCAATGATGCAGGTGCCAATGCGGCCCTTGCGGGAGTTACCGACCGCCTCAACACCCATGCCATGGATATCCTCAATATTGGCGCCAAATTTTCCGAAAACACATTCGATATCGTGCTCTGTCATAACGTGATCCAGTTTGTAGATGAAGTTAAACCCTTGCTTGAAAGCCTGCAGCAGGTGTTGAAACCGGGTGGATTTATTTCTTTGATTACAACCAACCAGTATTCATTGCCATACCAGGCGGCTTTTCTGGAGCAGGATCTCGATAAGGCCTTCGAACTACTCGACCAGGCCGATCAATACAACTCGATTTTTGACATCGACGTTCACGAGTATCGTTCTGACGAAGTGATTGAATGGTTGACAGGCATGGGATTAACACTCGAGAAACACTATGGAATCCGATGTCTTTA
Organism: uncultured Gammaproteobacteria bacterium; assembly: GCA_964488685.1. GTDB lineage: Bacteria > Pseudomonadota > Gammaproteobacteria. The sequence continues at coordinate 222 of CAZAVY010000002.1, read as the reverse complement.
CAATTACTGGGGTACTAATGAATTGAAGGAAGATACCGACGTTTACGAAAAATTGAAAAAACTTGAAATGGAATTTACCGATCGCTCGCCCTACAAACTCACCGCCAGGCAGTTTCAACTCATCGCCCGAAAATCCTGAACCATCCGGGTTTTATCAATTATGCATCCTAACCCGGACATTTCATAAACCTGCTCGCGCCCTTGCTTGACCTTTGTTTCCTC
>CAZAVY010000001.1:0-120949 GCA_964488685.1 uncultured Gammaproteobacteria bacterium | reverse complement strand
ACATCAGCTGGATATGGAAGTCCGGGTTGATATCGACCGTGACACCGGTGATTCCGATACCAATCGCCGCTGGGAGGTAAGCGAGCCGGCCGAAAATGGTGGTCTGGAAGAGCCGTTACGCCAGATCAGCCTGGAGGCGGCGCAGCTCGATCAACCGGACATTCAGTACGGTGATTTTGTCGAAGAGCAGATCGATTCGGTTGAATTCGGACGTATCGCGGCACAGACTGCGAAACAGGTTATCGTGCAGAAGGTACGGGAAGCGGAACGTCGCAAGGTAATCGACGCCTACACCGACCGTGAGGGTAGCCTGGTGATGGGTCAGGTAAAACGTGTTGAACGTGGTAATGTTTATGTCGACCTTGGTGACAATGCGGAAGGTTTTATTCCCCGCGAGGAAATGATTCCGCGTGAATCGGTACGACCCGGCGATCGCATCCGTGGCTACCTTTACAAAATAATTTCAGAAGTACGAGGGCCCCAGTTGTTTATCAGCCGCACTATGCCTGAGTTCCTGGTCGAACTGTTCAAACTCGAAGTCCCGGAAGTAGGTCAGGATTTGATCGAAATCATTTCCGCGGCCCGTGATCCCGGGATGCGCGCCAAAATTGCGGTTAAGAGTAACGATTCACGCTTGGACCCGGTTGGCGCCTGCGTTGGCATGCGGGGTTCACGGGTGCAATCGGTTTCCAATGAACTTGCCGGTGAGCGGGTAGACATCATTCTCTGGGATGAAAATCCGGCCCAGTTTACGGTCAATGCAATGTCACCGGCAGAAGTAGCGTCGATTGTTATCGATGAAGAAACTAATTCGATGGATATCGCGGTCCCCGAAGAAAAATTATCCCAGGCGATTGGTCGTGGTGGTCAGAATATAAAACTCGCCAGCCAGTTAACTGGCTGGACCTTGAACGTCATGGATGAAGCTGCCGCTGAAGAAAAATCGGAAGGGGAGTCGCGTCAACTGGTTGAAAATTTTATGACCCAGCTCGATGTTGACGAAGAAGTTGCAATTATCCTGGTGCAGGAAGGTTTAACCACGATTGATGAAGTGGCTTATATTCCTGAAACCGAACTCATTGAAATTAGCGAGTTTGACGAGGAAATTGTGCAGGAACTGCGCGGCCGAGCTCGCGATGCCTTGTTAACCATGGCCATTGCGCGCGAAGAGACTGCCGAAGCCGGGGAGCCTCAGGATGATCTGCTCAATATGGAGTTAATGACCAGCGAACTCGCCCGTAAACTCTCGCGACTGGGTATTTGCACCATGGAAGATCTGGCCGAGCAATCAACCGATGAGCTGGAAGATATCGATGGCATCGATACCGAGCTTGCGGGCAAGCTGATCATGAAGGCTCGTGAACCCTGGTTTGCCGAAGCAGAAGCTGAAGAGATATCAGGATAGCTTTGGACACAATAAGCAAGTGGATAGATAATCATGGCAAATGTAACAGCTAAGCAACTTTCAGAAGTCATCGGCGTCAGCATCGAGAAACTGCTGGACCAACTCAATGCCGCAGGGGTTGAGGTCGAGGGTTCGGACGCCCCCATTTCTGACGAAGATAAAATGAAATTGCTGGAATCCCTGCGCAGCAGCCATGGCAATGACGAAGCCGATGGGCCTAAAAAAATCACCTTGCGACGCAAGAGTAAAAGCGAACTCAGGGTTGCCGGCACCTCGGGTCGTAATGCAACCACCAAAACCATTAACGTAGAAATCCGTAAGAGACGCACCTACGTCCGACGTGTCGATGTCGAGGCGGAAGATGCCAGGATAGAGCAACAAGCCGAAGCCGAAGTCGAAGTCGAAGAACAAAACAGGGCGCTGCAACAACAGCAAGAAGAGCAAGCAAAACAGGTCGAGGAAACGGCGCAGGCCGAGGCAGTCAAGGTTGCCGAGGAACTAGCAGTACACGCCGCTGCGGAAAAGAAAGCCTACGAAAAAAGCCTGCAGGAAGTGGAAGCCGCACAGAAGGCAATCGAACAGCAGCGGGTCCAAAGTGAAGCCACTGAAGCAGCTGAGCAGGTTGCACGCGTAGCCCTTGAAGAGGCTGCAGCAGCGAGCGCCGCCGCTACAACGACCGAGAAAACAGGCAGGCATGGCAAGCATGATGACAAGCACACCCGTTACGGACGTAAGGAGTTGCATGTCAAGGAATCAGCGCACCAGCCAAATCGTAAGCAAAAATTCAAGAAAGGCCAGCGCCAGGTTCATGATATCAAAAACCTGCATGGCTTCGAAAAACCAACCGCCCCGGTGGTGCGCAATGTTGAGATTCCCGAGGCGATAAGCGTTGCTGAATTATCTCAGCGCATGGCGATAAAAGCGGGCGATGTAATCAAGGTGTTGATGCAGATAGGCACCATGGCAACCATCAACGAAATACTCGATCGCGATACCGCAACCCTGGTGGTCGAGGAACTTGGGCACACCGTCGTTGCCGCCGCCAGCGATGAAGACTTCGAAAAAGAATTGCAGGTGGTTGCCGAGCAGGCCGGTGAAGACAAGGTGAGCCGCCCACCGGTGGTTACCATCATGGGCCACGTCGATCATGGTAAGACAACGTTGCTGGATTACATTCGAAAATCGCGGGTTACTTCCGGCGAAGCGGGTGGTATTACCCAGCACATCGGTGCTTATCATGTGAAAACCGAAAAGGGCAGCATTACCTTTCTCGATACTCCGGGCCACGCCGCGTTCTCGGCAATGCGAGCCCGCGGTGCCCAGGCCACCGATATCGTTGTTCTCGTTGTCGCCGCCGACGATGGCGTTATGCCACAGACAAAGGAAGCCATAGAACACGCAAGAGCAGCGGCTGTGCCGCTGGTGATTGCGGTTAACAAGATAGACAAGGAAGACTCGGACCCGGATCGAGTTAAGAACGAACTGGCGGCACTGGAAGTAATACCGGAAGAGTGGGGCGGTGAAAATATTTTCGTTAATGTTTCCGCTATCTCCGGTGAAGGAGTCGACGGATTGCTCGACTCGATCCTGCTGCAGGCTGAAATTCTTGAGCTTCAGGCCGTTGATAAGGGGAACGCCAAGGGTGTCGTGATTGAAGCTACGCTCGACAAGGGGCGCGGACCGGTTGCGACTGTGCTGGTGCAATCAGGATTGTTGCAAAAAGGGCATTTATTATTGGCCGGAACCCAGTACGGACGGGTGCGTGCGATGTATGACGAATCATCCAATAGCATTAATTCTGCCGGGCCTTCGATGCCTGCGGTGGTGCTTGGCCTGTCGGGGGTGCCCAACGCCGGTGACGAAGTCTATATTGTCGAAAACGAGCGTAAAGCGCGCGAATTTGCCGAAACCCGAGGATCCAGAATCCGCGAAAGAAAACTCGCCGATCAACAGAAAGCGAAACTGCAGGGCATGTTCGATGTGATGGCGGAAGGTGATGTCGCTGAAATTAATATTCTGGTTAAAGCCGACGTCCAGGGCAGTACCGAGGCCATTCGTGAATCCCTGGAAAAACTCTCGACCGATGAAGTTCGCAACAAGTTGATTTCATACGGGGTCGGCGGAATCAACGAATCCGACATCAACCTGGCGGCGGCATCGAATGCCATTGTGATTGGGTTTAACGTGCGGGCCGACGCACCGGCAAAACGGATAGCCGGAGACTACGGAATTGAAATTCGCTACTACAGCGTAATTTATGACATCATCGATGATATCAAGATCGTCATGTCAGGCATGTTGACGCCTGAAATCCAGGAAAAAATTATCGGCCTGGCCGAAGTTAAAGACGTGTTCCGTTCACCCAGGTTCGGTGACGTCGCCGGTTCGATCGTAGTCGAAGGCGTAGTACGCAAAGGCCTGCCGATTCGTGTTTTACGCGATAACGTGGTTATTTACGAAGGTGAACTCGAGTCGTTGAGACGTTTTAAAGATCCGGTAGAAGAAGTTCGTATGGGCACCGAGTGCGGTATCGCGGTGAAGAATTATAATGACGTAAAAACAGGCGATCAAATCGAAGTATTTGAGCGAATCGAAGTGGCGCGAACCATCGACTGAGTAAACCGAGCCATGCCCAAAGACTATCCGCGCAGCGAACGACTGGCCTCGCATATTCAGCGTGAGCTGGCTACCCTGATTCACAATGGTTTGAAGGATCCGCGGCTGACCATGACCAGCATCCTCGATGTGCAGGTCAGCAAGGATCTGTCGTATGCGCGAATTTTCTTCAGTGTGCTCGATCCCGACGATGTCGGTGACTGTCTCCAGGCTTTGAATCGGGCTAGTGGATTTCTACAGCGCGAGATCGCTAAAAGCCTCAAGACCCGAATCACCCCGAAACTGAGCTTTGTCTACGACGACACCAATATCAGTGGACGCCGGTTGTCGGATTTGATCGATTCCGCGATTGCCGACGACAAGGCCAAAGCCGGACAGTAGGTGGGAAGCGGGTGAGAAATGCGGGTTAGCAGAGCTGGGGATTATCGTGATGTCGACGGAATCCTGATTCTCGACAAACCCTTCGGTTGCAGTTCGAACCAGGCCTTGCAGCAGGTGCGCAAACTTTACTGCGCTCGCAAGGCGGGCCATTGCGGCAGCCTGGATCCCATGGCCACTGGTGTTTTGCCCATTTGCCTGGGTCAGGCCACCCGCTTTTCGAGCTATCTGCTTAGCGCCAACAAAACCTATCGCGCCACCTGTTGTCTCGGCAAGACCACGGTTACGGGGGATGCCGAAGGAGAAGTGACCGCCACCGCTACCGTCGATGTCGATGCCGTCCGGATAAAGCAGGTTCTCGACGAATTTACCGGTGAAAGCGAGCAGATTCCACCGATGTACTCTGCGCTCAAGCACCAGGGCAAGCGACTTTACCAGTTGGCGCGTGAAGGTATACAGCTGGAGCGCAAACCACGCCGCATCGAGATTCAACAATTAACCTTGCTGTCCTTTTGCGGTGAAAACCTGTCGTTCCAGGTGAGCTGTTCCAAGGGTACCTATATCAGGACGCTGGCGGAAGACATCGGTGCCGCCCTGGGCTGCGGTGCGCATTTAACTGCCCTGCATCGTGTGGCGGTCGATTCGTTTGTGGAACTGGGCGCGGTTACGATGCCGCAACTACAGGAACTGGCACTTCGGGGGCAGAGACGGATCGATGCACTGCTACTACCGGTGACCAGCGCCTTGAGACAGTTCCCGGAACTCAGGCTGAATGCATCCGACAGCGTCGATATACGCCTTGGGAAGCAGATTTCGGTGGATCAATCCGGAATCATCGGTCTGTGCCAACTGGTATCCAGTGAGCATGGATTTATCGGCCTGGGCGAGGTCGGCCCGCATGGTAAATTGGCGGCAAAAAGGTTAATGAATACAGCAAGATAACCCTGTTTGCGCTGGCGTCTGGCAATTACCCTGATTATTCCCGTGAAAGTCCTTGTTACCACCTGCCCAGATAGGTAGAATACCAGCCTTTTTCGGGTCCACGAGGTTTATTCATGGCAATGTCAGCCGAACAGAAAGCTGCAATTATCGCCGATTATCAGCAAGCTAGCGGTGACACCGGGTCACCCGAAGTGCAGGTAGCACTGTTATCGCAGCAGATAACTCATTTGACCGAGCATTTCAAACAACACATTCACGATCATCACTCGCGTCGAGGTTTGTTGAGGATGGTCAACCAACGTCGCAATTTACTGGATTACCTGAAATCCAAAAATCAGCAGCGTTACAAAGATTTGATTGCAAGACTCGGATTGCGTCGTTAACAAGTGAGAATAAAGTGAACCCAATTAAAAAAATATTTCAATACGGCGCACATGAAGTTACGCTCGAAACTGGAGAAATAGCGCGCCAGGCCAGCGGTGCAGTATTTGTAACCATGGCGGATACCGTGGTAATGGTTACCGTGGTTGGATCGAAGACTGCCGACCCCGGTCGCGGCTTTTTCCCGCTGACCGTCGACTACCAGGAAAAAACCTACGCCGCCGGCAGGATTCCCGGAGGATTTTTCAAGCGTGAAGGTCGTCCCAATGAAAAGGAAACCTTAACCTGTCGCCTTATCGATCGGCCGATTCGCCCGCTGTTTCCAAAGGGATTTATGAATGAAGTGCAGGTAGTCGTAAACGTGGTTTCGAGCAATCCTGAAGTCGATGCAGATATTCTCGCATTGCTGGGCACCTCGGCTGCCTTGGCCATTTCCGGAATTCCCTTCAGCGGCCCGATTGGCGCGGCTCGTGTCGGTTACATCGATGGTGAATATATACTGAATCCCGGCAATAGCCAGGTTGCCGAATCAGATCTGGACCTGGTTGTCGCCGGGACTAAAAATGCAGTACTCATGGTTGAATCGGAAGCCAATTGCCTGTTGGAAGAAATCATGCTGGGTTCGGTTGTTTTCGGCCACGAACAATTGCAGAGCGCAATTCGGGCGATCGAAGAGCTGGCTGCTGAAGTTAACGTCGAACCCTGGGAGTGGCAAGCTCCCGAAACTGACGAAGCTCTGGCGCAAAAAGTAAACGCCGAAGGTGAGTCGGCGATTACGCAGGCCTATTGCATCGCCAATAAACTCGAACGCCAGAATAAACTGGGTGAAGTTCGCGACGAAATTGCCGCGACCCTGGTCAGCGATGCGGAAGATTCTCCCGCTGAAGCTGATGTACGTGGCGCGATCGGTAAGCTCGAAAAATCGATTGTTCGTGGTCGCATCATCGCGGGCGAAAAACGCATCGATGGTCGCGATACCGCGACCGTACGTCCGATCACAATTCGTACCGGCGTGTTACCGCGCACCCACGGTTCGGCCCTGTTTACCCGGGGCGAGACCCAGGCCCTGGTGGTGACTACCCTGGGCACCGGGCGCGATGCACAGCTGATCGATGCAATCGAGGGCACCCGCAAGGAAAACTTCATGATGCATTACAATTTTCCGCCCTCCAGTGTCGGCGAAACAGGACGTGTCGGGACTCCCAAGCGTCGTGAAATCGGACATGGCCGTCTCGCCAAGCGGGGCGTTCAGGCGGTAATGCCACAGGTCGATAATTTCCCTTACGTGCTACGGGTAGTATCGGAGATTACCGAATCAAACGGTTCTTCTTCGATGGCCAGCGTCTGTGGTGCCAGTCTATCGTTGATGGACGCGGGTGTTCCGATTAAAGCGCCGGTCGCGGGTATCGCGATGGGTCTGATCAAAGAAGGCGACGATTTCGCGGTATTGTCCGATATTCTCGGTGACGAAGATCATCTTGGCGATATGGATTTCAAGGTGGCTGGTACCACCGAGGGTATTACCGCATTGCAAATGGATATCAAGATCGACGGTATCACGACCGAGATTATGCAAAAGGCATTAGACCAGGCAAGGGATGGGCGTTTGTTTATCCTCGGTGAAATGGCCAAGGTACTGTCCGAAAGTCGTGAGGAAATGTCCGAATATGCGCCGCGATTGATTACTTTTAAAATCAACCCGGAGAAAATTCGTGATGTTATCGGTAAAGGTGGTGCAACCATTCGTTCGATTACCGAAGATACGGGTGCGACTATCGAGGTTGATGATGATGGTATGGTGAAAATTGCCTCGGTCGAGAAGGCTGCAGGCGAAGAAGCCAGGCGCCGTGTTGAACAGGTTACCGCCGATGTCGAAGTCGGAGTGATTTACGAGGGTAAAGTTGCCAAGATCATGGATTTTGGCGCCTTTGTCAACATCCTGCCCGGCAAGGATGGTCTGGTGCATATTTCGCAAATTTCCGACGAACGTGTCGAAAATGTCAGTGACAAACTTTCGGAAGGCGACGTCGTCAAGGTCAAGGTACTTGAAGTGGACCGCCAGGGTCGAATTCGCCTGAGCATGAAGGCGGTGACTGAAGATGAGGCTGCTGCAGTCTAATTCATCTTGTGGTCTAAATGAATCAAAAGGGGAACCGAGCGTCCCCTTTTTTATGTCGCCGGGTTAGTAAGGAAGGAGGACGCATATGACAAACTTGACAAAAGCAGTGTTTGGCGCGCTTTTGACGCTCTGCTCGCTATCAGTCAGCGGCCAGGCTCTGATCGAGGTTGATTCTATGAACTATCCGGCCTGGGTAGTCAGAAATTACAAGACCCTGCCCCTGTTGCCCGGTTCGATACTGCAGGCTGATGATTTGATTCGTACCGGTAAAGGCGGCCGTGTGCTGTTGCGCTTATCCGACGGCAGCGCGCTGAAGCTGGGTGAATCTGCGCGTTTCATCATAGATTCCGCGGCGCTTGCTGAATCCCAGGGAAGTTCCGTGCTCGATTCTGCGTTCCAGGTATTGCGCGGGGCGTTTCGGTTTACCTCGGCATTTTTCAAATCCACGACCGTGGGGCACCGCGTGAAAGTCAGGATCGGTGCGATTACCGCTGGAATTCGAGGTACCGATATCTGGGGCCGCAGCAACCAGGCACAGGATCTGGTTTGCCTGATTGAAGGTGCGATTTCAGTCGACACCGAGGGAGCGGCGACTACCACCATGGATCAGGCTTTGAGTTTTTACGTAAAACCGAAAGGGCAGACTGCCTTGCCGGTGGATCAGGTCGATATGCAACAGCTGCAAATCTGGGCGGCGGAAACCGAAGTGGATGCGGCACTGGGGATCGCGAGCACCGATGGCGTATGGCAGCTGGTATTAATTTCCTTGACCCATCAGGGAAAGGCCGAACAAGTGAAGCGAAGCTTTCACGAAAAAGGTTTCGCGGTTCAAATTAAATCGGTGGTGCGTCAGGGACGAACCCTGCACCGTTTGTTATTGCCGGGTTTCATTTCAATCGAAGCCGCGTTGAACGCTCGCAACCAGGTAAAGGCGCAACTGGGCGTAAGTGACGCCTGGGTCTGGAAAGCAAATTAGCTTGAAGGATTGGTTACAGTAGTTTGAACATCGTTCCACAATAAGGGCACCTGGCTTCGCCACCATTTTCTTCTACCGGTATGTAGACCTGGGGGTGAGAATCCCACAGGCTGGCCCCTTCAACAGGGCAATGGATCGGCAAGCTTTCAGCTTTGACTTCGATCGCTGTTTTCGCATTTGGCGTTGAGAACGCGTGCTGATCAGAGGCTGTATCCGGATTTACCATGATTTTTCTATTTCACAAAAGTTAACAGGTCTAGATATTTTTCGTTGCGTCCATGCACCAGGTCAAAATAACCTGATTGCAATAGTTCGGTTATCGGGCCGCGGGTGCCACTACCAATCGCACGATTATCGAGTTCGGCGATCGGTGTCACCTCGGCCGCGGTACCGGTAAAGAAAGCTTCATCGGCGATATAAATTTCGTCGCGCGTGATCCGTTTTTCGATGATCTTCAGGTCGTTGTCCGCCGCGAGCCTGAAAATTGTCTTGCGGGTTATACCGTTCAATGCTGAAGTCGCTTCGGGCGTATAGATTACGTCATCCCTGACGACAAAGATATTCTCACCGGAACCTTCTGCCACGTAACCCTCGGGGTCGAGCAACAGGGCTTCGTCGTAGCCGTCTTTTAACGCTTCCCCGAGCGCCATCATCGAATTGATGTATTGTCCGTTTGCCTTGGCCTTGGTTACCGCGATATTGGGATGATGACGCGTATAGGAAGACGTCTTGATACGAATGCCTTTTTCCAGTCCATCCTGCCCGAGGTAGGATCCCCATTCCCAGGCGGCAACGATGCATCGTACACTCAGGTTGTCGGCGCGAAGGCCCATGCCTTCAGAGCCATAAAAAACCATAGGACGTATATAAGCACTGTCCAGTTGGTTGTCCCGCACCGCAGCGATCTGGGCATCCATCAATTGTTGCTTGTCATAAGGGATCGCCATGTCCAGCACCTTGCAGGAATCCAGCAAGCGGATGGTATGGGCTTCGAGAGCAAAGATTGCGGTGCCCTGTTCGGCATGGTAAGCACGTACGCCTTCGAAGCAGCCCATCCCATAGTGTAGCGTATGGGTTAAAACATGAATTGTGGCGTCGCGCCAGGCAACCATCTCACCATCGAACCAGATAAGACCATCACGATCGTCCATCGACATCGATTATTTCTCCAGCAGGCTGAAACATTCGTTCCAGCAATTTACCACATAATTTAGATGCTCGGCGACCCGTTCGGCATCAATCTCGGTTGACTGATTTTGCAGCATGGATTGGTGCGACAACCGGTGATATACCTGGTAAATTTCAACCAGCTGCGATTGCGAAGCGGTGATCAGATTTAACCGGAATAACAGGTTGAGCAAACTGATATTATCAGAATATAAACAATCGGAGGCAATATTATTTGCCTGCGCAAGAACCCAGTATTGCACCAGGAACTCGATATCGACCATGCCGCCATGCGATTGTTTTAAATCGCGGCGTTCGCCTTCCTGCGGTCGTTTGGCCTGGTAAATTCGCTCGCGCATTTTGACGATGTCCTGTTGCAACTGCCGATCGTCACGAGGCAGCCTGAGCACCCGTTCGCGAATTCGATCAAATTCAGGTCCGAGTAAGTTACAGCCAGCGACCAGGCGTGCCCTGACCAGCGCCTGGTGTTCCCAGGTCCAGGCTTTTTCCAGTTGGTAACCCAGGAAGGCATGGGTCGTCGATACCAACAACCCGGACGACCCTTCCGGTCGAAGTCTCGAGTCGATCTCGTAGAGTTTGCCCGAGGCTGTCAATACGCTGGTCATTGAGATTATCTTCTGAGCCAGGCGCGCGAAGTAAACCGAGTTCTCGATACATTTGGCACCGTTGGTTTGTTGCTGTTCGCCGTTTGAATCGTGCAGGAAAATGAGATCGAGGTCGGACTGGTAATGCATTTCAAACCCACCGAGTTTGCCATAGCCGATGATCGCGAAATTGGCTTTGCGTCGGTTCCCTTGCTCGACACATTCAGGCATACCATATTGGCGTTCCAGGGCCTTGTCGGCGAGGCGGTAAACCGACTCGAGTACAACCTCTGCGAGTTCACATAAGTAACGACTGACCCTGGCGGCGTCGATTTCCCGGGCCAGTTCTGCACTGGCAATCACCAGGGTTTGCTCGCGTTTGAACAATCGCAGACTGTCCAGCTCAAGTTCGGTATCTCCCTCGACATTGGCAAGTTGCTGTTGTAAACCTTCGAATAAAACGATCTTGTCGAAGCGGTCTGCATCGCCGGATTGAATCAGGTTCTCGAGTAGCATCGGGTAAGCGGACACTTCGGCTGCGATCCATGCGCTTTTTTCGAACAGGGAGGCCAGTTTTCCCAGTAGTGCCGGGTTTTGAAAAAGTAGCTCAAAATAAACACTGCGACCCGCTATCGACGAGAACAGTCGCATGAAACGATCAAAAATCAGTCCTGGTGGATGACAGGAATGAATCGCTTCGAGTAATCGGGGCAGCAAGGTCGTGAAGCGATGCCTGGCCCTGGTAGACATGTAAACCCAGGCTTTGGATTGTATGAATCGGTTCAACAGCTGGTTTATCTGCCCGGCATCGTCGATACCCGAGCTGGAGATGAATTCCCACTGCCTGCTGTCATCGGATTCATCCGCAAAGCTGTCGTCGATAACGAATCCGGGTTCGGTTTCGGCCTGGTGTTTGAAAAGCTCGATAAAACATGCGTTAACCCGCTGGCGATGTTGCTCCAGGGTTTCGATGAGCGCATTCCAGTCTGCAAAATCCATGGTTGCAGCGAGGCGGGCCTGCTGCCCTGAGTTTTCGGGTAAATCATGGGTTTGCTGGTCCTGGTACATCTGGATACGATTTTCGAGCTGGCGCAAAAAGCAGTAAGCGGCGCGCAGGTTTTTTATGGTTTCGACATCCACGATGTTGTGTTGCTCGAGGACGTCGAAGCATTCGAATATTTCGGTATTCTGTAATTGACGGTTACGACCTCCTTTCAGAATCTGGAATGCCTGCACGAAAAACTCGATCTCACGAATGCCGCCCTGACCGACTTTTATATTGATTCGCATTGCTTTCGATTTTGCCTGCGAATCTATTTTCTGTTTTAGCCTGGCGAGGCCTTCGAACACGCGGTAGTCATGATACCTGCGATATATGAAAGGCTTTAACATCGATCCAAGATAGCTGCGACTGGTGTCACTACCCGTGATTACGCGTGCCTTCACCATCGCGTACTGCTCCCATTCGCGACCGTGTAACTGGTAGTAGTGCTCAAGTGCAGCGTGGCTCAGAACGACCGGTCCTGATTCCCCCCAGGGACGTAGTCGCAGGTCGACTCTATAGACAAACCCTTCGGCGGTGGTGTCGCTTAGCACCTGGTTCAGCAAACGTACCAGGCGGCTAAAATAGTCCTGGTAGCTCAGCTGTCCGTATCCGCTGAGTTCTCCATCGCTGTCATAGCAGCAGATAAGGTCGATATCGGATGAAAAATTAAGCTCACGTCCACCGAGCTTACCCATGGCGATTACATTCAACTCCATGGCATCGCCATTGGCTTCGAAGGGTTGACCATGTTTCCTGGAAAGATGTTGTTGGCAGGAATTCAGAGCGCTTTGCACGAGTTGATCTGCGAGATCGCTGAGGTGTCGTAGCGTTAGTTTGAGCGGATTGGCCAGCACCACGTCAAGAAAAATTATCTCCACCAGTTTTTGATGACGATATAGTCGAAGTTGTTGTTTGGCTTGATCGAGGTCAACTTTTTGATCGGATGCAAGATCGATAATTTTTGCGGCCAGGGCGAATTTTTCAAGTTTGAGTAACGAATCGATCATTTCGGGGTTACGTTGTAATTGATGCAGGGCATAGGGACTAGCCACTGCCAGACGCTCGATTTTTTTCACCGCGTCGGCCTGCACCTGATTCGATTCAAGCTTGTCGGAGACATCCTGCCATTGAAATCGATTTTCTTTTAGCAGGCCTCGATTGTCGAAAAGAGAGTTCATATAGGATGTCTAATGTAAATGAGAACTGTTATTATTTGCATTAGACCTATTATTCATTAAAATTTGCGCTGCGATTACGAGCTCCTATCAATTCCATGCATGACAAGTTTAGCGCTGAAACCGAGTCGCAAACCAATTTATTTAACTGGATTGCAGGAAATAATCATAATCGGTTTGATCTTTACCGGTTTCCCTGACATTTTTGAGCAGTAAATACTTGAATACTTTTTCTGCAAGTTATCCCTACCTGCAACGCTTCTGGAAACCCGGAATATTACTGGTTGCGATCCTGTTCAGCCTTCCGATTTTTACGATCGCGAGTTTTATTGGTCATCCCAGTAATGAAATCTGGCAGCATTTACTCGATACGGTCCTGGTTGAATATCTCTTTAATTCTGCGCTACTGATGTTAGGCGTCGGTGCAGGCACCCTGATTATCGGTGTGGGATGCGCCTGGTTAACCAGTGTCTGCGTATTTCCTGGAAAGCGTTTTTTTGCCTGGGCTCTGTTATTGCCGCTCGCGTTTCCGGGTTACATAATCGCCTATACCTACACCGGGATGTTCGATTATGCGGGTCCGGTGCAATCCTGGATTCGGGAATTAACCGGCTGGGGCTACCGCGATTATTATTTTCCACAGATTCGTTCCCTCGGTGGTGCGGTTACGATGTTTTCGTTGGTGCTTTATCCCTATGTTTACCTGTTGTCACGCGCTGCATTTCTGCAGCAATCGGTTTGCGTTCTCGAAGTGAGTCGGACTCTGGGGTGTTCGGTATGGTCGAGTTTTTACCGGGTCGCCTTGCCACTGGCGCGACCCGCAATCGTGGCGGGCCTGTCGCTGGCTTTGATGGAAACGCTGGCCGACTATGGCATGGTTTCTTATTTCGGCCTCGGTGTGTTTACAACCGGTATTTTTCGCACCTGGTTTGGTCTTGGAGACGGTGCTGCCGCAGCAAAACTCGCCGCTATTCTGCTGATGTTCGTGTTTGTGCTGGTCGTGATCGAACGCGGTTCGCGAAAACGTGCGCAGTACCATCATACCTCCAATCGTTATAGTTCCTTGCCGCAATATCATCTCTGTGGCTGGCAACGAGCATTCGCACTCGGTGCCTGTATTCTGCCTCTGTTTCTGGGTTTCATGCTACCGGCTTTCCAGCTTGTTCTATGGGCCAGCGAAACCTACACGGAAATGGTCGATGTTACCTTTATCAAGCTTACGCTACACTCCGTTACTCTGGCCTTAAGCGCGGCGGCTCTTGCAGTGTTATTAGCGCTTTTCCTGGTTTACGGAAAACGAATTTTCAAAAGCAGGATGGTAGCGGCATCGATCCGCGTGGTTGCGACCGGTTACGCGATACCAGGCACCGTGGTCGCAGTGGGAGTTATCATCCCCTTCGCCTGGATCGACAATAGTCTCGATAGCTTGATGCGCGAGCATTACGGATTTTCCAGTGGACTGCTGCTAAGCGGTAGTCTGTTTGCGGTAATGTTTGCCTACATGGTTCGCTTTCTTGCGATCTCGATACAATCGGTCGAATCGGGGTTGGTAAAGATAAAGCTTTCTATGGATGACGCGGCACGTTCCCTGTCCTATACCCCAATCCAGATTTTGATGCGCGTACATCTGCCATTGATGAAGGGGACGGTAATGACGGCCTTCCTGATCGTGTTTGTCGATGTTATGAAAGAATTGCCTGCCACCTTGATACTGCGCCCTTTCAATTTCAATACCCTGGCCGTTCGAGCTTATGAATTGGCGGCCGATGAACGCCTCGCCGATTCTTCTACCGCGGCGTTGATGATAGTAGCGGTAGGCTTGCTACCGGTTATCCTGTTGAGCCACAGTATTTCCAGTTCGAGAGCGGGTTCATGACTTCGCAACTGAAGGTTGAAAACCTGGATGCCGGCTATGAAGATCACCAGGTGTTAAACCAGGTCAGCTTTTCTCTCGATGCCGGTGAGATCGGATGTATTCTGGGCCCCAGTGGTTGTGGTAAAACCACAGTGCTGCGCGCAATTGCTGGATTTGAACCCGTCTGGAGTGGGCGAATATATTTTGCTGGTGTCGAAGTCAGTTCACGAAATTGCACCTTGCCGCCTGAAAAACGCAATATCGGGATGGTGTTTCAGGACTTTGCGCTGTTTCCGCACCTCAGGGTCGAGGATAACGTCAGCTTTGGGTTGAAGACAATGGCGCAACACCAGCAGCTGGTTCGAGTTCAGGAAATGCTAGCGATCGTTGGTATGCCGGCCTTTGCCAAAGCCTACCCGCATCAACTATCGGGCGGACAGCAGCAACGTGTCGCACTGGCCCGGGCGCTGGCTCCGGGTCCCGGAATTCTTTTACTCGACGAGCCGTTTTCGAATATGGAAGTGGATTTGCGGGAACAATTGGCACGTGAAGTCAGAAGTATCCTCAAGCAGGAAAATAACACGGCCATCCTGGTTACCCATGATCAAAATGAAGCATTTGCGATGGCCGACAAGATTTGTGTCATGCATGAGGGGAGTATCCAGCAGCAGGGTAGTGGTTATGATCTGTATCATCGACCGGCAAATCGATTTGTCGCAGATTTTGTCGGACAGGGCGTTATAATTTCCGCCACGGTGGAAAGCCCCTATAGTGTCAACACAGGTCTGGGTCTGATCCGCGGCGAAAACAGCATCGATAGTGAACCGGGCTCTATGGTAGATGTCCTTATCCGACCCGACGACGTGATTCATGATGATGAGTCTGAAGAGTCGGCAATAGTCATTGACAAAGCCTTTAGAGGCGCCGATTTCCTGTATTTTTTGAGAATGGACAGTGGAATCGAGGTATTGTGTCTTGCACCCAGTCACCATAACCATAAAATTAACGAACGCATCGGGATTCGGCTCAATGTTGACCACCTGGTCACGTTTTCCCGTAACTAGCCTTCATATTGCACGAGGTCGGCGCTGCGAGTGGCCTGGGAATATGATTTGAAGTGAAGTAACAATTATTTACATGAATGATAGTTTTTACAGTATGCGCCTGAACCAGACTAGGACAAATCTGCCGGGAGCAGATTTGGACCGCGCGGCGACCCCACAGGGGTGTGCGCCATGGACGGTGTACATCAATATTCTGACTGCCAATCCTGGACCATCCCCCGTGATGCGCGCCCACGGCTATGCATCGGCGGGCGAGGGTTCAGCCTGGGTTGTCACATTTTCGCCGGCATTCATTCGCTTCGTGCAATCGGCAGGCTAGGAGTCTGTCGGACTTAGGATAAATCTACTGCGGAAAAGGCATTTTGGCCAGATATTCCTATCCAATTCGTTGAATATGAGTGACTATTCGCCTCATTCGATAGAAAAATCTGACTCAAAATGCCTTTCCCTCGCTACGACACCCTAAGCCCGACAGACTCCTAGCGCTTCGAATTTAAATGATTAGTAAAATACTATTAACTCTCGCGGTAATAATGGCATGCATGTGGATGTTGTCGGCCCGCGCCACACCTGAACTCCAGGTAATCCCGAACCCGGCCGTGGAACGCAAAAAAAAGCAACTGCGATATGCAGCGCTTGGGTTCATGCTGGTCATGGCGGTCGCCGCCGGCATCATGATTTATCTCGAAGTCGATCAACGCGCTGCCGTTGTTACGGTGAATGTTGTCAACACGCAATCGGGCGAAACCCGGTCCTACCGGGTGATGAAAAATGAAATCGACAGCGAAGGATTTACCACGATCAATGGACTGCAGGTGTTTGTGGCCGAGATCGAGCGTATCGAAATTGAAGCCAGGTAAACCGACTCTACCGGATTAATTTATGCGGCTTTTCAGGGCTTCCATAACCACGTCTTTGTCGGAGCTCGAAACGCGTACCAGTAAATCTTCATTGCGATAAAACTCGACCAGGGGTGCGGTCTGTTGGTTGTAAACCTGCAACCGATTTTCAATTGCCTGTTCGGTTTCATCGTCGCGTTGCACAATTTTGCTGCCACAAACATCACACAGGCCTTCTACCCTGGGCGGTTTCGATTTAACATTGTAGATCTCGCCACAGTTGCTGCAGGTGCGCCGGGTAGTCAGTCGGTCGATTATTACATCACGTGGTATATCCAACTCCAGCGCGCAATCGAGCTTCTCTCCCAGTTTGGCAAGTAATGTTTTCAGAGCCTCGGCCTGGGGTATGGTGCGCGGAAACCCGTCGAGCAGGTATCCTTTCTGACAGTCTTCCTGTTGCAGGCGTTGTTCCATGATACCCATGATCAATTCATCGGTGACCAGGTCCCCGGCCTTCATCGCAGTCTCCGCCTGTTGACCCAGTTCGGTGCCGGCGGCGACGGCGCCACGCAAAATATCCCCGGTAGAAATCTGCACTGAACCATCATACTTCATCAGAGCTTTAGCGATCGTGCCTTTACCCGCTCCAGGTGCTCCTAACAGGATGATTTTCATGATGATTCCTCGGTTTGTTCTGATAGTTAGCGCTTCATTCTCCGGTTTTATGCGGCGATCGCAATATAAATACTGCGGATTACCCCTAAACCGAAATTCCCCGAAGCCAAGGCCAGGTCCCGCAAAGAGAATCCCATGTCCGCACCCCTCCCGATTCTTGTGCTAACGTCAGTTAGACGCCGTTTAGTGTGATCGTGATGTTGCGTCTGTGAGCCTGGTAGCGATGTTCCCACAGGAATAGACCTTGCCAGGACCCGAGGCCGAGCCTCCCGGCCTGGATCGGAATGGTAATTTCGGATTGTGTCAGCACCGAACGGATGTGGGCGGCCATATCGTCGGGTCCTTCCTGGTCATGCCGGTAGTCCGGGTCGCCATCGAGCACCAGTTTTGCGATGAAATTTTCGAGGTCGCGACGGACATTGCTATCCGCATTCTCGGTAATGATCAGCGAAGCACTGGTGTGGTGCACAAACACGTGGCATAAGCCTTGCTCAATTTGCGACGCCCGCAACAGCTGTTCCACCTCGCGCGAAATGTCGATAGTCTCGCGCCCCCGGGTCTGCACCGAAATTCTATGCTGCTCCATCATCCGATAATTCTAACACCCCACCATCCCCAGTACAGTGTCAAGTCATCGATCCAAATCAGGCATCAATTCGGGCTTCTGAAAGCACCGTACAGCTTATATCATTCAAGGGAACTTCGGTAAATTTATATAGATGCGAGCTTGGCCGGGCTTTGTTTTGTCTGTTTTGGATCGAGGATGGTCGGCGACAGGAACTCGTCGCTGGTTTGGGGGTAGTCGAGGGTGAAGTGCAGACCACGGCTTTCCTTGCGGGCCAACGCAGACCGGATAATCAGATCGGCAACGACGACCAGGTTACGCAACTCGAGGAGATCGGGAGAAACCTTGTAGTTGCCATAGTATTCATTGATCTCGCTCTTGAGAAGTTCAGCCCGATGCAGGGCGCGCTCCAGGCGTTTGTTGGTGCGTACGATACCGACGTAATCCCACATAAAACGCCTTAATTCGTCCCAATTGTGCGCCACCACGACATCTTCATCGGAGTCGGTTACCTGGGATTCATCCCAGCGCTCGAGGGCCGGCAGGTTGCCCCTGGTATCAATTTCCCCGGCGATCTCGCAGGCGGCGGCCCGTGAAAACACCAGGCATTCGAGCAATGAGTTACTGGCCATCCGGTTGGCGCCATGTAAACCGGAATACGCGACTTCACCGACGGCATATAGATTTTCGAGATCGGTACGTCCGTCGAGGTCGACCATCACGCCACCACAGGTGTAATGGGCCGCGGGCACTACCGGGATGGGTTCGCGGGTTATATCGATGTCAAATTTCAGGCAGCGCTGATAAATAGTGGGGAAGTGTGACTTGATAAAAGCCCTGCTTTTATGACTGATATCGAGATACACACAGTCAATGCCGATGCGCTTCATTTCATGATCGATCGCACGTGCCACTACATCACGCGGTGCTAGCTCCTCGCGCTTGTCGAATCGCGGCATAAATCGTTCGCCTCCGGGCAGCAATAATTTACCCCCTTCGCCGCGTATGGCTTCAGTAATTAGCAACGATTTTGCCTCGGGATGAAAAAGGCAGGTCGGATGGAACTGAATGAATTCCATGTTGGCCACGCGACATCCGGCGCGCCATGCCATGGCGATACCGTCGCCGGTCGAACCATCTGGATTGCTTGTGTACAGGTATACTTTGCTGGCACCACCGGTAGCCAGAATGACCTTGCGCGCTTTGAAAACTTCGACATGCTGATTCTGGCGATTGAGTGAATAAAGACCATAGCAGTGTTGCTGCCGGTGGATTAAATCGATGGCGATATGCTGTTTGAAGATGCGGATATTGTTGTGCTCATGTACATGGGCCTGCAGGGTTTGCTGGAGCGCCTTACCCGTCGAATCGGCGGCATGAACGACTCTGCGCCGGCTATGTCCTCCTTCACGTGTTAAATGAAATCCGCTGCTACTGACCTCCTGGCGATCGCGTGAAAATGGCATTCCGAGGCCGGCCAGCCAGTCGATGCACTGTCTGCCGCCAGCCGCACAAAATCTGACACTGGCTTCGTCACACAGGCCTGCACCTGCGTCGATGGTATCGATGCTGTGCTGTTCGACACTATCGTCTGGTTCCAGTACGGCTGAAATTCCACCCTGTGCCCAGTAGCTGGAATGCCCCTCATTGCGGGTTTTGGCTAGAATCGCGACCTTGAGCGAGGTCGGCAGGTGCAGGGCTGCAGACAGGCCCGCGGCACCTGAGCCGACGATGACTACGTCAAACATGTATTGATGGCTCATGCTGATTGATCACTGCTAAATTCGATCCAGTATAGTGAATTCTTTCACATCTCAAAAGCTCCCGGTAGGCCGAACCTTTTGCTGTATAATCAGTCTTTATCTCGGATTGCGGAAGATAAGAATTAATTATCTCCGATAATTATAATCAAAAAGGGTTGCAAATGGGGACTGATCTGCCTGATGCAGAGTTGGTAAAACGGGTACAGGCTGGTGAAGTGGGCGCTTTTGATCTCCTGGTACAAAAGTATCAACACAAAGTGATCAATCTGGTCGGGCGGTTTGTATCCGATCATGCGGAGTGTCAGGATATCGCTCAAGACTCGTTTATCAAAGCGTTTAGAGCCATAGGAAGCTTCAGGGGTGACAGTCAGTTCTACACCTGGCTTTACCGCATTTCCGCCAATACGGCAAAGAATTATCTCGCATCGAGGGCACGCAAGTCGCCGGGCTACGCAATCGATGTTGACGACGCCGAACATTTCGAGGGGGAGTCCGGCCTTAAGGAATACGCAAATCCTGAAAACTTGCTACTGACCGAAGAAATCAAGGCCGCGATTTTCAGCGCAATCGAAAAATTGCCGGAAGATCTGAAGTCAGCAATTACCTTGCGCGAAATCGATGGATTGAGCTATGAGGAGATAGCCGATGTGATGGATTGTCCCATTGGCACGGTCCGATCCCGAATATTTCGTGCAAGAGATGTGATCGATAAGGAACTTAGACCCCTGTTAGAGTGACTAAGGTAGATGATTTTAGTAATAACAAGTCTTACACTGGCTTGAACCGAGACTTTGAAATGAAAGATATAGACGAAAAGTTATCATTCCTGCTGGACGATTGTCCCGGCGGCAACACCGATGCCGCTATCGATGAAGTGATTGGGGATGTTAATTTGCAGTATCGCATGCGACGCTACCGGATGATTGGTGACGCAATGCGTCATGAATTACCGCAAGCCATCGATACCGGTTTTCATAGCACTGTCATGGCTAGAATCCGCGATCAGATAAAATCCCAAAGTCTGGAATCAACAGCATTCAGAACACCGGCGGTAACTGCCCCGGTTACGAGCTGGGTGACGTTGAAACCCTTTGCTGGTCTTGCCCTTGCTGCAGGTGTCGCCATTGTAACGGTGGCACTGTGGCAGCCGCTCGGTCAAGAGGTCGAGCAGATTGATGATGGTCTCGCCACGATTGATCAGCAAATGATTCAGCAGCTTGCAAGCCAACAGCTTCAGGTAACTGCAGTTCCGGTTTCAACCAGGGTACAGGTTTCAGGCATGCGCTGGAAAATAGAGAGCGAATCCCCCGGGATGCAACAAAAACTGAACGGATACCTGGTAAATCACACCGAGTACTCAAACTCGATGCAAGGATTAATTCCCCAGGCCCGGGTGGCCGGTTTTGATTCGTCGCAGTGATCAGGTCTTTATATTTGATTTTACCGATTAAAAATCTGGTTCCGATCCTCATAGCATTTTTGATCAGTGTGCCCGTATTAGCCGATCCGGCGATGGACTGGGTGCAAAAGATGTCGGATGCGATGCGTAACCTGAATTATCAGGGGAATTTCGTCTACGCTCACGGAGATCAGCTTGAAAGCATGGAAATTTCGCATTTTCGGGATTCGTTTGGTGTCAAAGAGCGTTTGCTTTCACTCAACGGCGAGGCGCGTGTAATCATTCGTGACAACCAGAATCTGACCTGTATCTGGCCTTCCAGTCAAAAAGTCGTTGTAGATTTCTCAAACAAAAATAGCTTTTCACCAATATTCATTCCGGAGGACATCGCCCGCCTGGAAAAATTTTATGAAATGAAACTGCTGGGTAATGGTCGAATTGCGAACATGCATGTCGTGGTCGTGCACCTCAAGCCTAAAGATAATTTCCGCTACGGAATGAAATTCTGGATCAACAAAGAAAATGGATTGATGATGAAATCCAGTCTAATCAACGAATTTGAACAGGTGGTCGAGCAGGTGATGTTTACCCATATAAAATTGTTCGACGGTGATGAAAAACTGGTTGTCGATACAACGCCGCAAATTGATGAGGACTACACCCTGTTGAGATTTCACAGTGGCGAAAGTTCAACAACCTTTGCTGCGGACAGTTCCTGGCGCCTGGGTAGCACGCCGGAGGGATTTTGGCGGGAATCGGTGCTGAAACGCCAAATTCCGGGATCCGATGAATTCGTGCAGCAAATGATATATACCGATGGTTTGGCCTCGTTATCAATATTCATCGAACGCCAAACTGGTGAGACCCGGGGTGGTGGTTCGTCGATGGGTGCGGTCAATGCCTTTATCCGTATTCTGAATAATCACTCGGTGACTGTGATTGGAGAGGTGCCCGCTGTCACTGTAAAACAGATGGCTGAATCGGTATCTTACCAGCAAAGGTAACAGCTGTTAGCCGCGAGTACTCCCACCATAAGGCGTCTTATTGAAGGAATATTAGGTATGCAGTCGCCACTTGCCATCATCCCGGTTTGGTATCAAACTGCCGTATGCCAATTGAGCCGACATTTGCGGGATGATTACTGAATCGGCGATCGTCACCCGCTGCAACGGAAACCAGATTGAGCTGGAACTTCAAAGAGGGTCGGCTTGCGCTCGCTGTAAATTAAATCAGGGCTGTGGCACTGGCGCCCTGGGTCGATTGCTGGGACAGCGCTCGAAACCGATCGTTATAGAATCCAATTGTGAGGTCAATCCAGGCGACAGATTATTGCTGGGAATGTCAGAATCCGCGCTGGTGAAAACAAGCCTTATCGTTTATGGCCTGCCCTTGCTGGGGATGCTTCTCGGGGGCCTGTTCACTGCTGTCCTCGGCGCGTCGGAAATTCTGGTGGCGTCGATATCGGTTGTCGGTTTTATCGGCGGTTTCAAGTTTGCAACTTTTCTCGCAAAGGTGCTTGCAGATGATCTGCCGGCACCTTATATAGTAGATATTGATGTGAACCTCGGACCAGGTTCAGAGTCAAAAAAACCACATTTGAATTAATCAGGAATTAGTCATGGAATTTCCAAATAAACAGTTTTATCGAATTTTCTTTATCGTCGCTATGAGCATGCCGTTGGCGGCCCAGGCGGCATTACCCGATTTTACCGTAATTGTCGATCAGGCCAAGGACTCGGTGGTCAATATCAGTACCAAGACCCGTGCTAAACCCGCTTCTTCAAAGCGATATAAGATCCCTGAGTTACCCGAAGGTTCTCCGTTTGGAGAACTGTTCGAAAAGTTTTTCGATCGGGATGGAATAGATCGCAGACGCCGTGATTCGCAATCGCTCGGCTCCGGGTTTATTATTTCAGACGATGGTTATATTCTGACCAATCACCACGTAGTTGCCAGCGCCGACGAAGTCATAGTGCGCATGTCGAACCGCAAGGAATACATTGCAAAAATAATTGGTTCCGACGAAGCATCCGATGTCGCGGTACTGAAGGTTGACGCTGATGATCTGCCTGTTCTTAAATTTGGGGATTCAGACGACCTCAAGGTTGGCGAATGGGTGTTGGCGATAGGATCGCCTTTTGGCTTTGACCATACCGTCACAGCTGGAATCGTAAGTGCCAAAGGGCGCAGTTTACCCAGTGACAACTACGTGCCTTTCATTCAGACTGACGTTGCGATTAACCCCGGAAATTCCGGCGGCCCGCTTTTTAATCTGAAAGGTGAAGTCATTGGAATCAATTCGCAGATATACAGCCGTACCGGTGGATTTATGGGATTGTCATTCGCGATTCCTATCGAACTGGCGGTTGATGTCGCCAGTCAAATCAAGGAGACAGGTTCCGTTTCGCGTGGATGGCTGGGCGTGTTGATACAGGAAGTCACGCGTGAACTGGCCGAGTCGTTCGGCATGGAAAATCCACATGGCGCGCTGGTTGCTAAAGTGCTTGATAACAGCCCAGCCGAAGCGGCCGGGCTCGAAGTAGGGGATGTGATTGTCGAATTCAATGGTAAAAAAGTTATGCGTTCAAGCGGATTACCTCCTCTGGTAGGTCGCGCAAAGGTCGGTGAACAGGCCAGGGTAACGGTAATCCGCAATAAACAGCAGCGCAGCATAGGCGTGCAAATCGCCCAACTGCCTCCCGCGACTACCCAGGCGGCCTATACGCCGAGTGATGATAAAGCGAATGAAGATACCGCACTTGGAATGAAGGTCGAGGAATTGAGTAGTGAGGCCGCCGAACGATTGAAAATTGAAAACGGGGTTCGAGTAGTCGACGTGGATGAGTTTGGACCTGCTGGCGATGCAGGAATTTTAAAAGGTGATGTTATCACCATGATCGATAATCGTAACGTCGATTCGCTGGACGATTTTGAAGTAATTACCGACCAGTTGACTACCGGCAAGTCGGTTGCGCTGCTGGTGCATCGGCGTGCGGGCCCCGTGTTTTTAGCTATTCGTCCCGAAGACTCCTAGTATTTGCAGTTAACTCTGTATTACCGCGAACAGTGCCACCTTTGCGATGCGATGCGCAAAGCATTGGTGGCATTTGCCCGTAACCACCCTCAGGTCAGCTGGCACGAGGTCGATATCGACCGTGATACCGAACTAATCCGCAAGTATGATGCGTTGGTACCGGTACTGAATTACGGAAATATCCAGGTTTGCTACTACTTTTTCGACGAATCTGCATTGGTAGCTGCGCTCGCTTTAGCGTAAACTTCGCAGGTTTTTTATAGATCTTAGGCCAGCTCTTTATGAGTGCTGGTAATTCCTTTTTTAAACAATCCACGAGGTCGGGCAGGACGGAAACCATTTATGCGCATGGAGTTGATTCGCAATTTTTCGATTATCGCCCACATAGATCACGGCAAATCCACGTTGTCAGACCGATTTATCCAGCTTTGTGGTGGCTTGAGCGAGCGTGAAATGGAAGCTCAGGTGCTCGATTCCATGGATCTTGAACGCGAACGCGGTATCACTATCAAGGCCCAGAGCGTCTCGCTCCAATATCGAGCTCGTGATGGTAATACCTATACCCTGAACTTCATCGATACACCGGGTCATGTGGACTTTTCATATGAAGTTTCACGTTCGCTAGCTGCCTGTGAGGGTGCGTTACTGATTGTTGACGCGTCACAAGGGGTCGAGGCGCAGAGCGTCGCCAATTGCTACACCGCGATCGATCTTAATCTCGAAGTTATTCCAGTCCTTAACAAGATCGACCTGCCTGCGGCCGATCCCGAGCGCGTAAAACTTGAAATCGAAGAGATTATTGGAATCGATGCTTCTGAGGCGATTGAGATCAGTGCCAAAACCGGGGTTGGGATTGAAGACTTGCTGGAGCAGATCATCGACAAAATTCCGCCACCCAAAGGTTCTGCAGACAATAGGACCCAGGCACTGGTGATCGATTCCTGGTTCGATAGTTACGTCGGCGTTATAACCCTGGTGCGTGTGATGGAAGGCGAGGTTAAGCCCAGAGAGAAAATCAGGATGATGTCGACCGGCAGTGAATTCATGGTCGAAAAAGTCGGTATTTTTACGCCCAAGCGAAAAAATACCGACCACCTTCAGGCGGGTGGTGTCGGTTATATCATCGCCGGAGTCAAGGATATCGAATCCGCTGGTGTTGGCGATACGATTACTACCGCCAAACAACCTGCCGATCAAGCGCTTGCCGATTTCAAACAGATACAGCCACGCGTATTTGCAGGTCTGTTTCCCGTTAGCGCGGACGACTACGAAGATTGCCGTGAAGCGCTTAAAAAGTTGAAGTTGAACGATGCTGCGCTTCATTTCGAACCTGAAACTTCGCAAGCACTCGGATTTGGATTTCGCTGTGGTTTTCTGGGTATGCTGCATATGGAAATAGTGCAGCAGAGGCTTGAACGCGAGTATGATCTCGACCTGATTACAACTGCGCCTACTGTCGTCTACCAGGTTGAGACGACTGCAGGGGAACTGGTGGAAATTCACAATCCGGTAGACTTGCCTGCAATCAACAAGATTGAAAATATTCGCGAACCGATTATTCAGGCCAATATACTGCTGCCGGAAGAATATATTGGAGCCGTCATTACCCTGTGCATTGAAAAACGGGGTGTACAGAAGGATATGCGGTTTCTGGGTAGCCAGGTATCCCTGGTATTCGAAATTCCCCTTAGCGAAGTGGTGCTGGATTTTTTTGATCGGCTAAAATCAGTCAGTCGGGGTTACGCGTCCTTTGATTATGAGTTCTTGCGCTTTGAGGCATCGAAGCTGGTTAAACTCGATATATTGATCAACGCTGAAAAAGTAGACGCACTGTCACTCATTGTACATCGTAGCAATGCCGATTATCGAGCTCGGGAACTGGCTGCCAAAATGAAGGAATTGATCCCACGTCAAATGTTCGATGTTGCGATCCAGGCTGCGATTGGTTCAAATGTTATTGCGCGTACCAACGTCAAGGCGTTGCGCAAGAATGTTACTGCGAAATGCTATGGCGGTGATATTACGCGGAAACGAAAATTGCTAGAAAAGCAAAAAGCCGGTAAAAAACGTATGAAACAAATCGGTAGAGTGGAAATTCCGCAGGACGCGTTTCTAGCGGTGTTAAGGGTTGATAGCTAGCACTCCTTCAATGAGATATCCATTGAAGGAGTGCTGGTTACAGGTAGATGCATGAAGTAGAGATATATTGAATGATCCATTTTGATTTTGAACTATTGTTGTTGGTCCTGACTGGGGTGACCGGTTTGCTATGGCTTGCGGACGTGCTCTTATTTGCACGCCTGCGAAACTCTGCTGGCCACAGAAGAGTCCGGAAGGAGCCGTTGTTGGTTGAATACTCGCGCGCTTTTTTCCCGGTTCTGATCGCGGTACTGGTGTTGCGCGCATTTCTATTCGAGCCTTTTCGGATACCTTCCGGTTCGATGATGCCGACGCTGCTGGTGGGTGACTTTATTCTGGTCAATAAATTCAGTTATGGCTTGAGGTTTCCGGTATGGCAAAACCGAATAACCAAAGGTGATAAGCCAAAACGTGGCGATGTCATCGTATTTCGTTATCCCCAGGATGAATCGCAGGATTATATCAAGCGTGTCATTGGATTGCCCGGAGATCACGTTGGCTACTATAATCGGCGTTTAACGATCAATAACAAGCCTGTAGAAATTGAAGCCGATCGCATGTATGAGGGCCTGGGTGATCTCAATAAGATGCAAGGCGCGAATGGTTGTGATCGTGGGGGTGCCGAATGTCAGGTTTACTTCGAGAATATCGACGGCAAGAAACACACAGTGATGACTAATCCCCGCACTACTTTTGGTATCAATGGCGAGTTGTTTGTACCTGAGGGTCACTATTTCGTCATGGGCGACAACCGAGATCACAGTAATGACAGCAGAATGTGGGGCTTTGTACCCGAGGATAATCTGGTCGGAAAGGCTGTTATGATATGGATGCACTGGGACTGGCGGGAAAATGGCACTGGACTCGACTTGACCCGCTTAGGCCGCAAGATTTCTAACTGAGGAAATGGTTATGAACAGAACGACAAATTCGAGACATCGACAAAGCGGGATATCAAGTTTTGGCTGGATTGTAGTGGCGGGTATTTTCGGGTTTCTGGTGATAACGTTTTTCAAAGTTTTTCCAATGTATTATGAGAACTACAAATTAAAATCCGTGCTGGAGTCATTGCAACAAGATCAGGAAATTGATCCGAAATCCAAGCGTGCTATCTGGAGCAGCCTGCAAAAACGCATGTATATCAATGAAATTCGATCGATTATGCGAGAAGATGTAAAGATGGAACGCAAGGACGGGACAACCACTGTGACGGTCACCTACGAAATCAAGGATTCATATGTTGGCAACCTTTTCATCGGTGGACGGTTTGTTGAAAGCATAGTGATCGATCGGTGAATCCAGACATAATTTACGCAAATACAGGATACCAATTCAGGCAGCAGGAATTACTGGAACAGGCTCTGACCCATCGTAGCTATTCGCGCAGCACCAATAACGAACGACTGGAGTTTCTTGGCGACAGCATCCTGAATCTGGTCATTTCAAATCATATTTATCGCCGTTTCATCGATGCTGACGAAGGCGATTTAAGCCGGATCCGGGCATTCCTGGTAAAACAGGAAAGCCTGGCCCGGATCGCCCGGAAAATTGATCTCGGGCAATATATCCACCTTGGCGGCGGTGAATTGAAAAGCGGGGGTTTTCGACGGGCATCTATTCTTTCCGATGCGCTCGAAGCGTTGATCGCCGCGATATATCTGGATAGTGACTATAGCCAAACCGAAGCTGCGGTCATTTGCCTTTACCAGGATTTGCTACAGGAAGCCGAAGAAAATTCGAATCTGAAAGATCCAAAAACTCAATTACAGGAGTATTTACAGGAGCAAAAGAGGGATCTACCCAGTTATCAGGTCGTAAAAACCACCGGTAAATCGCACAACCAGGTGTTTACCGTTAGCTGCAGGATTATTGATCCCGGTATGGAATCCAGCGGCAACGGGTCCAGTCGTAAGAAAGCGGAGCAACAGGCTGCGCAGATCATGCTGGATCAGATGTTTCAATGAGCACCGGGTTTCGTTGTGGGTATGTCGCCCTGATCGGGAAACCCAATACCGGTAAATCAACTCTAATGAACTCGCTTGTAGGCGAAAAGCTCAGTATTACCGCGCATCGGCCTCAGACCACCCGGCATCAAATTCTCGGAATTAAAACAACCGAGAAATACCAGTGTATATTTGTTGATACGCCGGGCATTCACGATAACCATCAAAAAGCCATCCATCGGTACATGAACCGTGCCGCTACCAGCATGCTGGACGATGCCGACCTTATCTGCGTGCTGCTGGATGTTTCTCATTTCAATTGCGACGACGAAAAAATTCTGCGTCGAGTCAGTGGCTATAACCGGGTTTTAGTAGTGCTAAACAAGATTGATCAAAAAAGTCGCAATGCCTGTTTGCCGGTGATGCAACAGGTATCGCAACAGGTTCCCGAATTTGAATCGGTGCCGGTATCGGCACTCACCGGGGAAAATCTCGATCACCTTGAACAATTGATAGTTTCGTATCTGCCAGTGGCTGTGCCACAATTTCCCGACGATCAGCTTAGCGATAAGTCAATGCGATTTATCAGTGCGGAGTGTGTGCGCGAGAAACTATTTCGTGTGCTGAAACAGGAATTACCCTACTCGATTACAGTAAATATCGATCATTATCTCGAAGAAACTGATATTACGCGTATATCTGCAACTATCTGGGTGGAACGAAAATCACAAAAAGCGATTGTCATCGGCAACAAAGGAAATTTGTTGAAGAAGGTCGGATCACTCGCGCGCGGTGATATAGAGAGACTCATTGGTTCCCGGGTTTACCTCCAGCTTTGGGTCAAGGTGCGTACCGACTGGGCCGACGATGAGCAATCCCTGGCGGCATTTGGCTATTCCGATGGAAGCCAGGGTCACTGACCAGGCGTCGTTCATTCTACGCCGGCGTGACTGGCGAAATACAAGCCTGTTGCTGGACTTCTTTACCCGGGATTACGGCTGTGTTCGCGCCCTGGCCAGGGGTGCGCGACGCAATCCGGAAAAGGCGCCATACCAACCGTTCATGATGTTGAGTATCGGTTGGAGCGGAAAACAGGAATTGAAAACTCTAACCGGTATCGAGGGCCAGGCGCTACCCGTTATTGAACAGAACTACCTGGTATTGTTGTATGTGAATGAACTCATTGGCGCGCTGTTACCACCGGGTGAATCGAATCCTGAAATCTTCGCGAGTTATGTTGGATTACTGCTGCAGGCCGTGGAGGAGATCGACGAAGCTGACTTACGTAGATTCGAACTCGAATTGATGCAACGACTGGGTTACCTGGCGGACTTATCCCGGGAAGCGGTAACTGGAAACGTGATACGTTCAAATGCATATTACCAGTTTGTCATCAATAGTGGATTTACGGTTTGTCAAGAAACTGCGAGGGATTCTGTGAGTGGTCGAATTATAGTCGAATGGGCAGCAGAAAATTATCAAAACCATTCGGTATTACATTTGGCTAAATCGGTGTTGCGCAGCACGATCGACTTTAACTTGCATGGAAAAACGTTAAACTCGCGCGATGTTTACCTTGAAATGACGAGGCGGAAATGAAGAACCCGATTACCCTGGGGGTCAAATCGATCAGGTTCGGGATAGTTGCGTACGCCTGGCCGATGTCGGGACTCGGGTATCGCCATTTATCGATGTCAGCCGTGAGCAAATCGATGCCGCTATTGAATGTGGTGCGCCCTGTATCGAAATTCATACCGGGCATTACGCCGACGCCCGGGGCGATGAAATTCGGAAACGGTGTCGATATCACGGAAACGACAAACTCCTAGCTGGATATCCCTTCGGCATCCATTTGTTCCAGCAAGCGTCCTACCTCCAGTTTTACCAACCCCAGCTCCTCGTTCAATTTTTGCACCGACTTATCCAGCGGGGCGCTACTGTCATGGGCCAGGCGTTGCTGAAATCCCAGTACCCTGCGACGCAAGCGAGGCAGGCTTGCATAACAGGTAACGCCATGAAGTTTATGTACAATTGCGGCAAGCTTATCCTGGTCTAGCTGGGCTAGTGCATTGCTAAGTTGCAGTTGTTGATCTGGAATATCACGCTGGATTATCTCGAAAATTTGCTTCAACAGTGATTCGTTTTCCGCAGAAAGGGCCAATGATTTTGCATAGTCAACCGAACAATCAGGGTTATGTTCGGGTTCATGCGGTTTATTTTCTGTCGATTGCTGGCGTTGTGGGCTCCCGTCCAATAACGAACGAAATTTATCTTCATCGATTGGCTTGCCGACGAAATAGTCAAATCCCAGTTCGATCAGTCGCCCGGCTTCGTCGTTCAATACATTAGCGGTTAATGCGACAACTGGAGTCTGGTCTGCGGGTTTAAGTTCCCGCATCATGTGCAGCAGGCTGATGCCGTCAATATCGGGCATCTGGATATCGAGAATGATCAGGTCGAATTCCCGATGCTCATAGGTTTCCAGTAATTTG
Organism: uncultured Gammaproteobacteria bacterium; assembly: GCA_964488685.1. Lineage (GTDB taxonomy): Bacteria > Pseudomonadota > Gammaproteobacteria. The sequence goes on along the minus strand of CAZAVY010000001.1, from coordinate 90,372 downwards.
CTCCCATGATCTAGCGCGATGACATCGTGCCCCCACAGTCGAATTAATTCGCTTGCGAGCTGCAGATTTACCTGGTTGTCATCCACCAGCAGTACTCTTTTGCTTGGAGATCGAGGCTGCGGGTCAATGGGAGATATTTCAGGGTCGGGTTCGCTATTCCTGCTGACAAGTTTTTCGATCGATTCCGTGGTATTGATAATTGAAGCAAATTCTACCCGGCGTAGGGTAACCGGTAGTTCGGAAACCTGGTCATAATCCATGAAAATGATGCGCACAGCGTCGGCAATTTCCTGATCAAGCACTTTCTCCAGATCAATATTTATATGGCGTAAATCAAATACCAGTATATCGATATAGGCGAGGTTGCGCCGAATGCATTGCGTGACAGGATCGCTTCCCTTTAGATTGTCGATCAGGTGGCACTCGGTGTTCACCCCGGATCTGTCGTACAGGCTGCGGGTTTCCATAAGGCAATTATTGGTGGCGGCAAATATCAGTGCATTCGGCATTTCTGCCTCGCAGGAATCCGCCATTTCGTGTTTGCTGCCATACTTGAAGGGTAGCTGTAGCGTAAACCTCGATCCTTCTCCAGGTGTCGAATGCATGCTGATATCACCGCACATCAGGCTAGCGAGGTTGCTACTGATCACCAGACCCAATCCTGTTCCGGTAAAACGTCGCGTAGCGGAACTTTCAACCTGGCTGAAAGCCTGGAAAAGGGTTCGCTGATCCTGTTCTGAAATGCCTATTCCAGTATCCTCGACAGAAATTTCGACGACGAACTGGTCGGAATTACTGTCTTTAAGACTGACCTTAATAACGACCTGACCCTGGTCGGTGAACTTGATCGCATTGCCGATCAGATTTAACAAAATCTGCTTCAGCCTCAGTTTGTCTCCAACCACCCGGCGTGGAGTGTCGCTGTATATGATTAGATTTAAATCAATGTTTTTTGTCAGCACATTGATAAAAAGTATGTCGCGGGTCTGTTCTATGACTTCGTAAAGGTCAAACTCCTCGTCGACGATATGTAATTTACCCGATTCCATTTTCGAAAAATCCAGGATTTCGTTAACGATACTGATCAGGTCGCTGGTCGACTTCAGAACTATATCGACGTAGCGTTGTTGTGATTGATCCAGTTCCGATTGGCTCAGTAAACTGATAAAACCCTTGATACCATTTATTGGGGTGCGTATTTCGTGACTCATATTGGCGAGAAATTCAGACTTGGTCCGGTTCGCGTTCTGTGCTTCGTCTCGAGCAAATCCCAGTTCGCGATTTTTGGTTTCCAGGTCGGTAATTGCTTCATTGAGCTGCTGGGTTGCCTGCTGGATTCGAAGGTTCAGATGTCGACGATTGGCGAGCAGTGCATGGGTCATACGGTTGAAGCCTTTTTGTACCGCACCGATTTCATTGGCTTCCGTAGGGGCGATTGTTTTTCCGAGTTGCCCAGTCTCGACGAGCTTCAAATGTTCCATTAACCGGAAAATCGGCTGTGTGATTCGACGGCTGATAACAACAGTCAGGATTATCGCTATGATCAGAATTGTGACAAAAAATACGATGGAATCGACAATAATTTGCCGAGTTGTTCGTTGCAGCTGCTGGCGAGAGATATAGAGATGTACCCAGCCCAGGATTCTGGATTGACGAACGCCTTCAAATTCGGGTGTAAAGACGTCTGAATGTTCAATGCTTTGGGACATGATGGCCTGGCGAAAGTAATGATACTCGGTCGCTTGCGCTTGTTTAAATAAAGGCGAGACCGATTCAGCTATCATTTTTCCCTGCCAGTCGTAAACCGACGCCAGTACAATGTCGTTGGTATCTACCGACTGGCTAAGCTGGTACTGGATCTGGTTATCGTTGCCGGTAAACAGGTTGAATTCCGAGGCGCCGGCAATCTGCCGGGCGATGATCTGGCCTTTGCTCCGAAGAAGTTCATTGGCTTGCTCGATACTGCCGTTGATATGCTTATAGGTAAAAAACAGATCAATCATAAACACCGGAATCAGCGTGATCAACAAAATCTGAAATTTGATACCAAGGCGCTTCATTGTCCTAACCTGTCCAGTTTTGAGCGTATATCCCGTTCTTCAGGTAAGTTTATTCCGAGTGCGCGTGCTACCCTCCGGTTTTTCGTAATCGAATAAAACCGTGCAAACTCAAACACTGGGCCGGTAGTAGTTTGATGACGCAATTTCTGGTGAACCAGGAGCGCCAGATGTCTACCGATATCCACCGGGGATGAGTAAATTGAGGCCAGTGCTCCTGATTTAACATGGGCTGGTGAGTAGCTTATGACCGGTTTGCGGCTTCGATAACTGGTGAGTAAAACGCCTTTGAGCGTGTCCCGGTTGTAAACTGATTGACGTGGAAGCATTAACAGGACATCGTTCTGCCTGAGTAGATCGCGCAGCACGGGGAGTAGTTTGTTATCCGGATCTATCTGGTAGGTGTTTAGTCTCAGTTGGATTCCTTTTAGCGTTCTAACCTGCTCTTGAAACGGTTCGGCGCCTTTATCGGTGATAATCCCGATTGACTCGGATCCAAGCATGAACTTGCAAAACGCGAGGTAGCGATACAATGGCTGGTTCAGTAGTACCGTGGTCTGTTTTTCGAGTTTTAAAAGTCTGTATTGTTCATGTGTGAGGTATGCGTTGATTGAATTCGGCTCGAAATCGAGTTTGTTGAGTGCAACAACCGCCGCTTTACCAAGGGCGACAAAAAGGATTTGCTCGGATTGCTGGCCTGAAAAACGGGATAAATCCTGCGCCAACACAATCTTGAACTGGATACCCGGATCAATATGTTTAATCAGGGTGGTTGCGGTCTGGTCAAAATAGGTATTGTTACTGCTTTTCACGATAACTAGTTGATTCACGCCTTGCGGTGCGGCCCACAGGCACATGGGTGAAAACAGTAAAAAGCTTAGAATTAGTCCCTTAAGCCAGCTCATAGCTACAATTCCTTTTTTCATTGGCCTGTTAAAATCCGCCAGACAACCTCAGGTACATCACCTGGTCGTGAATATTTTCATCTTCGTAGTCTTCGATGTCCTCGATCAGATTCTGGCCGATAATTTCCAGTTGAAAGGCACCGGTCAGTTTATAGGCATAGCGTAAATCCAGTCGATTTGCGCTCGGCGTGGTCGAACTGCTATCGAGCCAGCTAATTTCGTCCAGATAATAGTAAGCCGCAAATACTTCATGTTTGGAATTTACCCGGTATCGCGCGCTGATAAAAGCGGTGTACTCGGGAAATGACTCCTGCAGGTCTCGCAGGCTCGAGTCGGTGTCGACGAAACTGAACCCGGTGTGCAGTTCCAGTTGATTGTCAACTGCGTAATCGAGCGCTACCTCTATCCCTGTCACCTTCGTGGATTCGCCGTTGACCGGGGTGCCAACCGGTATAACGCCTAGCAGTGGACCCGTGTCGATCGGGCTTGTTGTGTTTACAATGTGATCGTCAATATCATATCTGAAAATCTTGATATCACTTGCCCACCCGGCCCCGAAATGACTGCGCAAACCTATTTCGTAAGATTCAATGCTTTCCGGTTCAATGCCGTCGTTGCCGAACCATGTGGGGACGACGACGGTGCCGAACAACGGAATATTTACCGTAAACTCGGTTTCTCCATCGAACTCCCAAAGAATCGGGTTACGTTTAGCGGTTGATGCCACAAGGCGCAATGCATGGGTTTTGCCGAATTTTCGAATCAGCGATATACGGGGCGAATTCTCGCGTTCAGTCAGGGTTGAATCCTCCAGCATAACGCCGATATCGAGTAACCAGTTTCTACCAAATCGCCACTCGATGCCCCCGAACAGTCGATTACTTTCGACATCCTGAAAATTTCGTCTATTCAGCAAAAAGATAGATTTAACCCTGTCCTGTCGCAGGCTGCCGCCGTAGACAAGACGTAGGTTGTCATTGATGTCATCGGTTTGGGTGAACTCAAGTTCGGTACGTTCGGAATTGCGGTCAAAATCGATCAAGGTGGTTACTCCGGGAAAAGCGCCCGCGTCCAGTTGCAGTGTAAACGGGCCTGGATCATAGTGGTCGATTACTTCTTGACGAGTGTGTGTCAAACGGGCAATTGAGGTTCTCGAGCCCCAGACACCTTCCCATTGCAAGCTGAAATATTGGTTGGTCGCTTCTTCATCGCGTTCGATATCGGTCGTAGTGTCGGGGGAGGGTGGGAATCCACGCCCCGCAACGCTATCACTGGAACCGAGCTGCAAAGTCCAGAATTGATTGCTGCTCGATTCCAGATCCATTCGAAAATTGATCTTTGCGATGCGCTTGGAATCATTGATGTCGCTAAACCCTTCATCGTTTATGGCGCCGATGCTCAGACGCCAATCGAGTATCTGGTGGTGACTCCCGATGCGGAAATAGGCATCTTCGATATCGGGGTTGGTATTGTCGCCCACGGTGACCGAATATTGGGCGCCGAGGTCTTCGGCAGCGTGACGGGTAATGATATTGATGGTTGCCAGAAACGCATTGGCCCCGTAAGTAACGGCATTGGGTCCTCTAATGACTTCAATTCGCTCGATATCTTCGATCAACAGCGGCAGGTTAGACCAGGGTACGCCACCGAAAGACGGAATAAATACCGATCTGCCATCGATCAATACCTGTATCTGGCGACCAAATTCCAGTCCCAGGCCCTGGTAAGTGACGGCAGGCGCATGGCCACTGTGAAACCCCACCACGAATCCAGGTACCAGTCGAAACAGTTCGGCAATTTCACGAATGCCCGAAGACTCGATCATCTGGCGGCTGATTACGCTAACGCTGGCCGGGGATTCCAGCAGTGGTTTTGACATCCGCGATGCGGTCAGAATCAAGGGCGAGTCTTCAAAGAAATCCTCGGCGGTGGCCTCGTTAGTTTGTGCATACGCCGTTACCTGGGTCGACAGCAGAAACAATAATAAAAGGCGTTGAATCGATAGCAAAAATCTCTCCTTGGCTTTAAGAAATCGCTTATCTGCGATTCCGCATTAAAGTAAAATAGCTGGTTCCAATCCCCGTCCTGGTTTAGTCATTTTTACTATGCATGTACAAGATTATATCGGAAATACCCCGCTGGTGACATTGCAACGCCTTGAGGCGGGTGCAGGCAACCGGATTTCGGTAAAGCTCGAAGGCAATAATCCCGCGGGTTCGGTCAAGGATCGACCTGCCTACAGTATGATCAAGCATGCCGAAGCGCGTGGCGAAATCAAACCCGGTGATGTCCTGGTCGAAGCAACCAGCGGAAATACCGGAATTGCGTTGGCGATGGTGGCGGCGACGCGTGGCTACCACATGAAGTTGATCATGCCCGACAATATGAGCCACGAACGACTCACGACGATGCGCGCCTTAGGTGCCGAAATTATTCTCGTCAGTAAAGAAGAAGGCATGGTTAAAGCGCGGGATATTGCCGAACAAATGAATGCGCAGGGAAAGGCAAAGATGCTCGATCAGTTTGCCAATGAAGATAACCCGCGCGCGCATTACGAAACAACGGCGCCTGAAATCTGGCGCCAGACAAATCACGAGCTAACCCACTTTGTTAGCGCCATGGGAACCACCGGCACTATTATGGGTTGTGCTAGATTCTTTAAAGAAGTAAATCCCGGGATCGAAATTATCGGTGTACAACCCGCAGATGGTTCTTCGATCCCGGGAATCCGGCGATGGCCGGTTGAATATATTCCGCGTATATACCGGGCTGAAGCGGTCGATCGAATCATCGATGTGTCGCGCCAACAAGCCGAGGAATTCACGCGCGAACTTGCCGCCAGGGAAGGAATTTTTTGCGGTATATCTTCGGGCGGCGCAGTTTGCGCCAGTCTGCGGCTGGCACAGGAGTTATCAAATGCGCATATCGTGACAATAATCTGTGACCGGGGTGATCGTTACCTCACTACCGGGGTTTTTGAAAATCCCTGATACGGGTCTGTTTATGAATGTTTTAGTTTTTGATATTGAAACTATTCCAGATATCGATGGCTGTCGAAAGATATACGATTTGCACGGTTTGTCCGATGATGATGTCGCCCGGGCGGCTTTCCAACTGCGTCGACAGCAGTCGGGTAATGAATTTTTGCGCCATTATCTACATCGAGTGATTGCCATTTCGGCTGTGCTTCGTACCCGGGATCAGTTCAAGGTATGGTCGCTTGGAGACAAGGACTCGGATGAACAGGATCTGTTACAACGCTTCTATAGCGGTATAGAGCGGTATACACCGCGACTGGTGTCCTGGAATGGTAGCGGTTTTGACCTGCCGGTGATCCACTACCGTAGCCTGTTATACCCGATTAACGCGGCGCACTACTGGGAAACCGGTCAGAACGATACCAGCTTTCGATATAACAACTATATCAGTCGATACCATGACCGGCACACCGACCTGATGGATGTGCTCGCGGCCTATCAGCCGCGCGCAAATGCACCGCTAGACGAAATAGCGGGCCTGTGTGGATTTCCCGGGAAAATGGGAATGAGTGGATCAAAGGTGTGGGATGCGTATCAAAAAGGCGAAATCAATGAGATTCGTAACTATTGTGAAACGGATGCGCTCAATACCTACCTGGTGTTTCTCAATTTTGAACGCAGTCGTGGCCATTTCGATCCTACCCGGTACCGGGCCGAATGCCAGCTCGTACGCGAGGAATTAAAAAATTCTGGCATGCAGCATTTACTCGATTTCGAATCTGCCTGGCTCGATGTTTAACTCGTTGATGAGAAATGCGAACTAGGCGCGGTCGACGCAAAAAACTACCCGAACCGAGGGAAGTTACCATCGAATCGATGTCACACGAAGGACGCGGGATTGCTCATGTGAATGGGAAAACGGTATTTGTGTCTGGTGCCTTGACCGGTGAAAAAGTCCGTATCCAGGGTGTCAGGAGTACCCGGAATTTCGATCAGGCAAGGACGCTCGATGTCATCGAAGCCTCGCCTCAGCGCATTTCCCCTCATTGCGAATCATTCGAGGTCTGTGGTGGTTGTAGCCTGCAGTATCTCAACAGTGACGACCAGGTATCGCTCAAACAGCAGTCGTTACTGGATATGATGACCCATGCCGGTATTGGAGTTGGAGAAATATTGCCGCCGTTGCGTGGGGCCGCCTGGGGTTACCGGAAAAAAGCCCGCCTTGGCGTCAAGTATGTCAAAAAAAAGGGCCGGGTGCTGGTTGGATTTCGTGAACGAAATACTACTTTCATCGCCGATATGCATCGATGTGAAGTCCTGTTACCCGAAGTAGGGCACAAACTTGATCTGCTTTCCGAATTGATTGGCGGTCTCGATGCCTGTTCACAGATACCTCAGATCGAAGTTGCCGCCGACACCGAACGGGTCCAGCTCGTTTTTCGTCACTTACAACCCCTGTCTGAAAGCGATCGTGAGCAACTGATAGAATTTTCCAGGCAGCAGAATATTCAAATCCAGCTACAACCCGGAGGACCCGATACAGTGCACAATCTGTATCCCGAAACACAGGCACTGCATCTGGACCCGATGGGCGATGGGCAATTGAGGATTGCATTCAATGCGCTCGATTTTGTGCAGGTCAACAGTGAAATCAACCAGAAAATGGTGGTGCAGGCACTCGCTTTGTTAAACTTGCAGCCGCATGACTGCTTGCTCGACCTATTTTGTGGCCTGGGTAATTTCACCCTGCCGATGGCGCGTCGATGCGCCCGGGTTACCGGCGTCGAAGTGGATTCCGCTATGCTTGGTCGCGCGCGCGAATCCGCGCTGGAAAATGGCATCGACAATACCCAATACTATAGCGCTGATTTGACCCGGCCCGATCCGGAATCTCCGTGGATGCGACTGCAATACGACAAGATCCTGCTCGATCCTCCGCGCTCCGGCGCAATAGAAATGGCGCGATTGGCAGGGCGATTCAACGCCAGTCGAATGGTGTACCTATCCTGCCGGCCTTCCAGCCTGGTGCGGGATGCTGATATTATTTGCGCCCAGGGATACCGTATGACACATCTGGGTGTTATGGATATGTTTCCCCAGACCGCGCATATCGAGTCGATGGCGGTTTTTGAGCGTAAATAGCCAGGAGTCAAAGTGAAAATAGTCAGCGCAATAATCAAACCGTTCAGGCTGGACGACGTTCGTATCGCGTTATCCGATATTGGCATCAATGGGCTCACGGTTTACGAGGTCAAGGGTTTTGGTCGGCAAAAAGGACACACCGAGCTTTATCGGGGCGCCGATCCGGTAATTTATTAATCTTCGCAGTGAATCCAACGCGATTATTCCAGCGCATGACTTTCTGGTAGGAAATCGAGTTGAGTCTGCGGCGACCGAGAATCAGTCACATCGGCAGATTTTGCACAAACAGATTCCGGGAACACCAGAACCAGTCTGTATCCCAGCGCCGGATATAATCGCGTATCGTCAAAAAGTCTTCGCTGCGCTGCTGAATAGAACGGAAGTACATCTTCAGCCAGGTGTAGTCGCTGGTATAAGGCGCCGTGTCGGTGAATCGTCCCAGGCTCAGGTACATTTCCTGATCGCTGAAAATAGAACCATCGACAAAGTCCACATCGCTCTGGCAAGCTTCTTTTACGGCATCGAAGTATTCACCTGTATCCCTATAACGAACGTGTTGAAGCTTGACATAGGGTTTTACCGGCATGGTTTTGGCACAGAGTTTGAGAATGTAACCCAGGGTGCCATACGAATTGGGGATAGCTGCAAACAGGTCGGAGTAATTGTTTTCCGCGTTGCAGTTGACTACCTCAACCGTGTATTCACTGCTTTCGTATCCAAAGACACCAATGTGCAAAGTCGTATCACTATTTGTATCGAATCCAGGTTGCCGCCATAGCGTTCCCTGGTCAGTTCCATTGTCTAGATATTGCCATTCAGATCCATTGGGAATCAGAACTAATCCCGGCATCGATTGAATGTCGGTTTTGAATGCTGTGCTGGTTCCGGTTTCAACCGCAGATAAAGTTTGGTTCATCGAAAGCGAAACCAAAGTAATGATAAGAATCATTACGATCCTGAAATTACCGTCATTTGATTGGCCTCTTTGGGATAGCCTAATTTTTATTATCTCAGTATGGGAGGCTGATATTACCGTTGCAATCGATAATTGCTCGCGATCTTGTAGGGCGATTCCTACAAATCCCGTTGGCCTACACGGATGGCCAATACCGGCGTTTATTGGCGAAGTCACTAGACGAGTACCAGCGTCGGTATACTTCCCGAAACGATGCAATGGCGCAGGCATATTATTCCGGTGCCTTTACAATGCGAGAAATAGCCGAGTTTTTAAGGTGCATTACATGATCGTCAGCCGGGCTGTAAGGCAGTTTGAAGCGCGTAATGTTTAATCCAGGAATGTTAAACCCTTTTTCCTCGCATATTCAACCGCCGCTTGCCTCGCTGACCTCTGAGATAGCTGACTAACCCACGGCGGGTTCCTTACCTTGACTTAACAATTAGTGTAGTGCATTGCTTTACATGTGTAAAGTAATGCACTACACTCTCCAGCATGATCAAAAGCTTCAAGCACAAAGGCTTAAAGCAATTATTCGAAAAGGGCAACAGCGCAAAGGTAAAAGCTCAGCAAAAGGATAAATGCCTTCGTTTGTTGGATGCTCTTGAAGCTGCTTTGGAACCTGAAGACATGAATATACCCGGGTGGGATTTCCATCCGCTTAAAGGCAAGCCAAAGCGCTACAGTGTGAGCGTTAACGGTAATTGGCGCATAACATTTGCATGGAAAGCTGAAGACGCCATTCACATTAACTTAGAGGATTATCACTAATGACTAAAATATACGAAAGGGGGGCGGTAACCAGGGCCCCGACTCATCCTGGTGCGATCTTGCGCGAAGATGTACTTCCAGCGCTGGGTGTATCCAAAGCTGAGTTTGCTCGAAGCGTCAATATATCGCGCCCGATGCTTTACGATATCTTAAATGAGGCGCGGCCTATTACCACTGCTATGGCCCTACGTTTGGGCAAAGTTCTTGGTAATGGCCCTAATGTCTGGGTTGGAATGCAGCAGAAGTATGACTTGTTTCATACTGCGCAGGATATGGCTGAAGAGCTCGATCAGATGCATGTTATATATGGCTGAGTACATTTCGCATTGGCATGGCAGGACATGAGGTTAAATTGACAAGTCACATTATAAGTAAGCTGTTGATTTAAAAAGGTTAAATGGTGTCCCCGGCCCGATTCGAACGGGCAACCTACGCCTTAGGAGGGCGTCGCGCTATCCAGTTGTGCCACGGGGACATAAGGTGGAATTGTAACAGTCGGGAAAAACAACTGTTAAGGGTAAATTCTTAGTTTGCCGGGTCAAACGATTGAAAATACCGTTTACTCCTGGTAATAGTAATCAAATTTGACCAGCAGGCTGCGCATGAATTCCCAGGCTTCGCTATAGGTTAGCCCGCTGTCCTCGGGAATGATTATCTTGACGTATAGATCCTTACCGTGTTCGCGCTTCAACTGCGTCAGGCGCTGTTCTACTTCAGCCAGGCTGAGCCTGCTGAATTGCTGATCACCCGCTTGCCGGTAGCGAATCAGGTTTCCGGATACGCCCTTGACATAATAGACTTCGGCGATGAACTTGCCCTTGGCGCTACGCGCCGGTTTGATCAGCTCTTGATACTTTGACCTGACCGTTTCATAGTCGCCTTTTAACGTCAGTAGCTGCTGATTGTAGGACTCGATTTCCTGGTCCAGCAAGGTCTTCTCCCGGGTCAGCTGGTTGATGCTTTGCTGTTGTAAGGCGCTTGATTTCGACAGGCTGGCAATCTTGTCGAGGGCGATATCAAGCTCTCCCAGGACTTGATCGCCAACCAGTTGTTGTCGTGCGAGCTGTTGACTCAAAGCCGAAACTTGCCGGGACATTTCCTCAAATTGCGCGTTCACGGCATCGATTTCAAGGTTGGCTACGGACAGTAGCGACCGGGTTTGCTCCAGTGACAGTTGCAAATCGCTGTTTCGCAGTTCCATCGAGGCTATGCTGGTTTCCTGTTCTCGAATCGCAGCCTGCGCAAGGATTATTTCTTCTTCCTTCTTTAACAGGCGCAGACGCAGGATCGAATTACTTTGCTCGGCGTTGGCAAGTCGCTCTTCCAGTGTCGCGTTTTCGAGCGAGGTGGACTCGATCATTTTACTCGCGATCTGTTCGGCAGCGACGCTTTCCCGAAGCTCGGCAACCAGTTGCCAGTTGCGTACCACCAGAATACTGGTCGCCATCAGGAAGATCATTGTCACCACCATCATGATATCGGTAAATGACGGCCAGAAACTGTTTTCGCCTCCGAGTCCGGCATGGCTGCCGCCGATCGATGGGAAACTGGTGTCCACGTTCGCCTACTGCTCTTTATCGGTTGGAGGCAGACGAAAACCCTCGCGTAGTATCCGCTTGATACCGTGCATTTCATCAGCCAGCTGATCGGTTTGCTGCCGACTTGCGGTGATCGTCTGTTGCAGTGTCGTTGCCGCATCGTGATAGGTGTCCTGAGTCTGCTTAAGCTTGTGGGTGGCAAGGATCACCGATTTAATCAGGTCGCTCATCTGATGCACGATTTCGTCACCTGTTTTGACATATCGAGGCAGTAGATACACCGAAGTCAGTTGTTCGACGCTGCTCAGGAATTGAGTTTGCACATCGTTCAGACGCGTGTAAAAGTATCCGAAAATGCCATAGGCCATGATCGCGGTAATAGTGGTCGACAGCGCTGTCGACATCCCATGAATAACCAGGCCCATACCACCGATGCTGGCATCGGCCGAGTCGATCAGGTCGGAGGCGCCGAGCAGGGCAATTGATAGCGATACAATGGTTCCGAAAACACCGGTCAGGATCAGGATATTGTTAATAAACCGTATCAGTCCGAAGTGGGTGGACTCATCGGCGTTCAGCATCGCTGCAAGCGCGCTGTGATTGATTTCTCCCCTGGCGTTCTCAATCGAGCGCATGGTTTCATGTCGCCTGGCGACAATCGAATTGACCGGTAGTCCTATCATCAAATCCGACTGTAATGCCTCGGCGTTTTTAACAAGCCGGGCAATGGCGGTCTCCTCCTTCCGATAGCGCAGCAGGTGATAAAAGATGTTACCAAGCCCCACCAGCAGTATGACGAGAATGGCGCTGTTGATAATGATTCCCGTGTTGGTAAGCTGGTTTTCAAAATAAAAGGGATAGATCAGCTCATAATTGAATCCGATCAACACCGCTACGGCTACGATCACAGCCCAGAACTGAATGATTATCTTGAGGCTTAGGCCGGTGAGTAGACGCTGAATTTCCATGGCGGGAATCTCTGGTTAAATTAGGCTATTACAAAACCTGGCTGTGCCGGGGCATTTAATAATGTTTTGCCGGGGAAGTCAAAATGAGGGTACGGCCGCACCCTGCCTGCATTTTTCTCGGTCGGAGCGCTTAACCTAGTGTCAACTTATGTCTGCGCACGCTTCGGTCGTGAAATACAGGCAGGGCACGACCTTTCGCCGTCTCGCTACCAACGGTGGTGAGAAATGCGCTAACATCATGCGGTAGTGGTTGGCGAAGCCAATCTAAATCGTTGTCTGGCGCAAATGGTTTATCAGGTCGATCCGGGTGATCAAGCCATAAAAAGTATCGCCATCGGCAATAATTGCGATCTTATCCTCTTTGAATAACGCGACGATGCTATCGATACTCGCGCCCGGCGCAACTGTCTCCAGGCCGGTTACCATTACCGATGAGACTTTCATCTGGAAGTTGTCCTTGTCTTCATAGATACCGAGTAATATATCGGATTCGTCAATCAACCCGGCGATCTGCCCGTTGTCGACAACGGGCAACTGCGATACATCGAACATACGCATCCGCTTGTAAGTCGTAATCAGGTTATCTTCGGAGGTTACGGTAACCATGTCCCCGCTGCTCATAGGTCGGGCAATCAGATCGCGTAAATCGCCGTGAGATTCACGTTCGAGTAATCCCTGATCGGCAAGCCAGGAGTCGTTAAAGGATTTATTCAGGTACTTGTTGCCGGTGTCCACGGCCAGTGTTAATACCCGTTTGGGTTGGTGTTGTTCGCGGCAATAGCGTAGTGCTGCGGCAAGCAGGGTGCCGGTTGACGATCCGGTAATTATGCCTTCCTTTTTTAACAATGCGCGTTGGGTGCTAAATGCTTCCCGATCACTAATCGCATAGGCTTTAGTGACCAGGCTGATATCGCATATGGGCGGTAGAAAATCTTCGCCTATGCCTTCAACCAGCCATGATCCTGCCTTTGGCGTGTGGCCCGTGTTGATAGTATCGGCCAGAATCGAACCTTCAGGATCGGCGACGATCATTTCGCAGCCGGGTGCGGCTTTCTGAAAATACTGTCCCAGGCCGGTCACGGTTCCGCTGGAACCGACTCCGACCACCATCGCATCCAGCCGGCCATCCATTTGCCTTAAAATTTCGGGTCCGGTATCGATCATGTGAGTCCTGGGATTGTTCGGATTTGAAAACTGATCGATGAAAAAAGAATTCGGTGTTTCAGTGGCGAGGCGCCTGGCGTAATCCTGGTAATACTCCGGGTGGCCTTTTTGTACATCGGAGCGGGTCAGGCGGACATCGACGCCCATTGCGCGGATGTGGCGTATTTTATCGGGGCTCATCTTATCCGGGATCACCAGGATCAAATGGTACCCCTTTTGTGCGGCAACCAGCCCCAGGCCAAGCCCGGTATTTCCCGCGGTCGCCTCGATTATGGTGCCACCGGGCACGATCTTGCCTTCCATCTCGGCGGCGTCAATCATGCCTACGGCAATCCTATCCTTGATCGAGCCTCCCGGATTATCGGATTCCATTTTGATAAACAGCTCGCAGGGGCCGGAATCAAATTTACTCAGCTTTAAAATGGGTGTATTGCCGATCAGTTCGAGTACAGAATTGACGATTGTCATAATCAATCTCCGTGATCAGGGTTAAAAAGCGAAGGTTTCGATGCTGCTAACCATCACGCCGAATGCAGACTCCTAGAGCCCGTCCAGGGCCTGCTTAAGGTCTGCGACCAAATCCTCTGCCGATTCCAGGCCTGCCGATAAACGCACCAGGCCATCGGTTATTCCCGCCGCGAGACGTTCCTCGCGGGGCATATCGGCGTGCGTCATGGTTACCGAGTGGGTGACCAGCGATTCGACCGAACCCAGGTTTTCCGCGAGACTCCAGAGTTGCAGCCTATCTATCAATTTTTTACCCGATTCGACGCCCCCGCGGACTTCGAACCAGAGCATTGAGCCATGGCCGCTTGCCTGGCGCTCGGCCAGTTCTTTCTGCGGAAATGATTCCAGTCCCGGATAGCAGACGCGTTCGACACTCGGTTGAGTTTCGAGAAAGCGAGCTACCTTCAGTGCATTGACCGACTGGACTTCGAGGCGCGTACTCATGGTCTTGATACCCTGTAGTGTGTAAAACGCGACCATTGGCGTCATATTGCTGCCCATGCAGTTACGAACGAACATGATCTGCTCGAGATGCTCCTTGCCGGCGGCGGTGATAGAGCCACCTACACTGACGTTATGGCCTTCCATGAACTTGGTGGTGCTGTGCAGGGTAATATCCGCACCGAGCTCAAGCGGTCGCTGTAAGTAGGGTGTCAGGAAGGTGTTATCGACCACGTGCGGGAGGCCCGCTGCTTGCGCGACTTCGGAAACCGCCGCGATATCGGTCAGTTTCAGCGTCGGATTCGCCGGCGACTCGGTAAAAATCAAGCGGGTGTTTTCGCGAATCGCATTTTTGACATTTTCCGGGGTCGAGGTATCGACGAAACTGCATTCCAGTCCCCAGCGATTCAATACCCTGGTCGATACTCGATGCGTTCCACCATAGACAACATCTGACAGAATTACGTGATCGCCACTACCGACCAGTGCCATGATGGTACAGCTGGTAGCAGCCATACCGGTTGCAAAACAAAGACTTCCGGCACCGCCTTCGAGCGCGGTAATCTTTTCTTCGAGTGCGGTTACCGTCGGGTTACCGGAGCGACTGTAGGAGTAACCCTTTGCCAGGTACTGATCGACCGATTCCTGAACATAGGTAGTGGTCTGGTAGATCGGGGTCAGGATCGCACCAGTGACCGGGTCCGGTCTGATCCCTGCGTGTACCTCGCGGGTTTTAAAATCTCGCTTGTCGTTGTCGCTCATTCGGGGGCCCGATTGTTGGATTATAATATAGCCGCTGATTCTACCATGCATTGATGTCGGCAAACCCGGCTTGCCGAATGGAGTCACGATATACTACGATACTGCGGGCCGGATAAAACCGGAAACCGTGACCCGGTATGAAAACTATTGAATCGCTGCAAACCCGTAGCAGCATGGGTAAGTTATAGTGCAGAAAGCGCTCGACCAGGTGCGACGCTCAGCTACGGTGAGCTTACCCGACTTTAATCAACTGCGGCGACAGGCAAAGGATCTGGCTCAACAGGTCACAATTGGTCGTTCCGCGTTTCTGCGGAAGTTTGATATTCAATCCGAACTGGAATATAAACAACAGGCGCTGCGTATCGGGTGCACCACCATCGGTAACCTGTCCCAGTTCTTTACCTTCGAAGAGAAATCTTAGCCCGAACATTTCATAAACCTGCTCGCGCCCTTGCTTGACCTTTGTTTCCTCAGGAACCTTCCTCAGTCGGCCGGATCCATTGGTCCGACACTTCTTCGGAAAATCTCCCGAGAAAACAAAGTCCTGCGTAATCATCGCGGCAGTTCATGAAATGTTCGGGTTAGATATAGGGTTCCGGTGCCCGCCAGTTGAACATTGTTGCGGCTGCGCGTATTGTCGATCGCTGTTGTTTGAAACGCTTGAACAGAGCAGCCGGAGAACGTTCGGGTCCTCCCAGTGCGCGGTAAATGGCAATCTCGGAATCGGCAGTTTTTTCACCGCCGATGAATGTCGCTTTGCCGGAGTTGCACATTTTGGCCACGGAGCGATAGTATCGCGCGCGCTGCTCGATCAAGAAGTCACACCCGTACTCAAACGCATGCTGATGATCACTGCTCATCGTCACTCGATTATGTGGATCGACACCGTAGGGATTGAGGTGACCATAAACCAGAATCTCGCCATCAATCTCCGCAGTATTGACAAAAAATTGCTCGACACTGGCAACGTAATCACGATTGATTTGCCACAATTGCTCAACCGTTCCTGCGATTTCAACCGTCGTAATCCTGATATTGGCATCTGAGTGATTCCGGTAGACTAATCTGCCGCCGGCAACCTGGGTGCGCGCGGCGTAAGGGATAGCTTCACGTACCGCGCGCATTTCTTCCGCATCGTTGAAAATCTCGGCAAACTCGAGGCCTATCCCGGCGATTGTCAATTCCTCTGCCTGCTGATCATCCGCGAGATTCAACAAAAATTCGTCATCGGATTGATCGCTGTACCCGTTTATAAAAACCAGACCGTCCGCGGCTGAAGCCAGGCATTTCTGATATAACGACGCGGCTCGCTTTTGAGCCGGGTTGTCGACGGTGCTTTTCAGCAATGGTTGCATCGCCCCCCGACTGACATGTTCGATTCCCAGAATCAGGTCGTGAGTTCCGAATCGCGAAGTGACTTTAACTGTTTCCAGGTTCAAATAACAATAGGCTGACAAATGCTCGAGTAGCATCGCGATATGTTTACCAGTCCCTGGAACCGGCAGTGCAAACGCCACTTCGTTTTGAGGAAATCGATAGTAGTTACAGCGCAGCGCGCAAACTATCCCGGTCCAGCCATAGGTGCCGGCGTATCCGCCTAAATTGTCACCTTCGATAGAAACTGTTTCGGTACCGTTATAGAGTGAGATCTCGATTACGCTATCACTGAAATACCTGCGCTGCGGCCCCATACCCCCGGTCATGAAAGTGGCCCCGACCGCTGCGTACCTATAGCTGGTTAAATCAGCCCCGGGTACCTTGAAGCTATGGCCAAGTTCCCGGGCAAGCGCCTGGTTCATCTGATCCAGGGTGATTGATCCGCCGGCGATTACCTGCTGATGATCAGGATCAATGACAATTTCATCGAGGCTGATCTTTGCAAGCTCAGGTTGGGCGGAAATACTAACTCGCGGGTTAGCCGGTGGATCGAACTTCAAGCCTACTATGGGACCGGGTGGTTTGGTATCGACCTGGAAAACGCCTCCACCAGCCGAGGTGCCCGACATGGGCAGCAGGTAGATATTGTTACCATGTCGAATTTTAAGTTGTTCAATTGCTACCTGCGGATCACCGATGATCGGATAAGCGACGTCAAATTCGACCGCGTTGTTTTCGCCATCCACCACATGTTCAATCGGTTTCCCAAATGCCTTTTGCATAATGTCGAAATCGCTTCAGGCCGCTTTTTTGGCTTCGAGTGCCTGCACTAGATCTTTTTCGAGCAGATCCAGCATGGTTTGATCGGTGATGGCATTGCCATCGGGAGTGGTGAGATAGAAGATGTCATCGATTTTTTCACCCAGGGTCGAAATCTTGGCATGGGTAATGTTGATTTCCTTTTGTGCAATGACATTGGCAATAACCGACAACAGGCCCGGCATATCGATTGCGCTGATCTCCATCATGGTGCGGCTATTTAGATAATCCTGCTCGAACAGAACCTCGGTGGGATGATCAAATGCCTTCAGTTGTCTCGGTTTACGGGTATCGTACCGACCTTTATAAATCGAATCTGATTCCAGTGCCCTGAGTAACCGGTTTTGGATTTCCTCGATAAATACGGGATCGGTTACTGCCTGGTTGTTGCCATCCTGGATGATAAAAGTATCCATGATCTTGTTATCCCGCGTGGTAAAAATTTCGGCGTTCAAAATACTCAACCCCAGTGATCCAAGCGTGCCGGTTACCTGCGAGAAGCTGTGGGTTGCTTCGTTGCCGTAAATAAAAACCTTGGTGTTTTTGGAATAGGTGGATTGTCGGATACTGACCAGCCTGGATTGTTCCGGGTGGCTTAGTATCGAATCGACATGCCATTTGATTTCAAGCGGATGGTGACGTAAAAAATAATCACCGGGAACCCGGTCACATACCGAATTGATCTGTGCTTCGGAAAATGGCAGATCGGACATTTCCTCGAATGCGGCATCACGGTTTTCCCGAATAATTTCATCGATATCCGGAGCGTGATCGATACCTCGTCTGATGACGGTCTTGGTGGCCCGATACAATTGTTTTAGCAGCGCATCCTTCCAGTTGTTCCACAATTTCGGGTTGGTGCTGCGGATGTCGGCGACGGTAAGCAGATAGAGGTAGTTCAGCATGTTCATGCTGCCAATCTGCTGCGCGAAATCGCGGACCACATCCGGGTCGCTGATGTCCTTGCGTTGCGCAGTTACCGACATCAGCAGATGATCCCGAACCAGTTGCGATACAACCCGGGTTTCCTTGCGATTCAACTTGTGCTGTACGCAAAACCGGGTTGCCTCCTCGGCCCCGAGAATCGAATGGTCGCCGCCGCGGCCCTTGGCAATATCATGAAACAATGCTGCCAGGTACAACAGGCGGGGATTTTCCAGTTTACTGTAAACCAGGTTACAGAACGGAAACTCGTCTTCATGTTTTTCAAGCGCAAAGCGACGTAAATTTCGTATCACGAAGATGGTATGCTGATCGACGGTATAGGCGTGAAAGAGGTCGTATTGCATACGCCCGGTAATCAAGCCAAAGGCCGGGATATAGGCAGCCAGAAAACCGTAGGAATTCATGCGTCGCATCTGGTGGGTCATGCCTTTGGGCGCACTCATCAGTTGCATGAATAAGTGATTGACAGTCTCATCGTTGCGATAATTTTCATCGATCAGATAGAGATGTTCACGCAGCAGGCGAATTGTCGATGCGGTTACACCCGCACATTGCTGGTTGAGCGATATCAATAAAAAAAGTTCAACCAGTGCCGGTGGGTGCTGCCTGAACACGTTGGGGCCGGCTACTTCGATGAAATTATTACGTAAGTTAAAACGATCGTTGATAGGTTTCAGCTTTCGCTGTGACGCAGTCAGTAATATTTCTTCCTTGAATATCTGCAGCAGCATCTCGCTCAATCGCTCAAGCTCCATGATAGTGCGATAATATTGTTGCATGAATTGCTCGATCGCCAGGTTGTGTTCGCCGGTTTCGAAACCAAACATTTCGGCCATTTTTTTCTGGTAGTCGAATAGCAAACGATCTTCCCGTCGACCCGCCAGTCGATGCAGTGCGAATCGTACCCGCCACAGGTGCTGCTGACCCGCGTCCAGCAATTCAAACTCCGCCTCGGTCAGAAACCCGTGTTCGACCAATTCTTTAAACGATCCGGCATCGAAATGGCGCTTTGCGACCCAGCCTATAATCTGAATATCGCGTAAGCCACCGGGGCCTTCCTTGATATTGGGCTCGAGATTGTAAGCGGTGTCATTGAAGCGCAGGTGGCGGCCCCGCTGCTCTTCCAGCTTGGCTTCGAAAAACTTGCGCGAGGACCACATCTTTTTGGGCGCTATCGCCAATTGATACTTGTCGTATAGTTTTTCATTGCCATAGATCAGGCGTGATTCAATCATGTTGGTCATCACCGTGACATCGGCCTTACCTTCACGAACGCAGTCTTTGATGGTACGTACGCTATGCCCGACCTCGAGCCCGATATCCCATAAGAAAGTAAGAAATGCCGAGAGTTGCTGTTGCTGCCTGCGGTTCGTCTTCTTACCCAGCAGGATCATTAAATCGATGTCCGAGCCGGGTAAAAGTTCCGATCTGCCGTAACCACCCACTGCTAACAGGCTGCAATCGCATTGCCGATTGTCACCGATGAAATGCAGGAAACAGAATTCGAGCACTCGATCGACCAGATCCGAGGCGTCATGTATCAATTTCTCAATGGCGATACCCTGGTCGAAATCACGGTAGATCTGTTCCCGTGCGGCGTCGAGGCCGGCCGCTATCGATGCGGTATGCAGCGTTTCACCTTCTCGCGCCTGTTCCAGGAATTGCCCGATGACATCAGCCACACTCAGAATCCGAATTCGGGATGCAGCGTCAACACTTCAAAACCAGATTCAGTGACGAGGTTAGTGTGCTCCCACTGCGCCGACAGGCTATGGTCCTTGGTAACCACGGTCCAGTCGTCGGGCAGCAGTTTTACCATGCGCTTACCCAGGTTGATCATCGGTTCGACGGTAAACGTCATTCCCGCTTCGAGCATAAGACCGGTATCCGGTTTACCGTAATGTAAAACCTGGGGGTCTTCGTGAAAAATCTTGCCGATTCCATGACCGCAATACTCGCGCACTACACTGCAATTTTGTTTTTCGGCATGTTGTTGAATGGCATAACCGATATCCCCCAAACGCACCCCTGGTCTGATCATTTCTATACCGATTTTCATACACTCATAGGCGATTCTTGAGATTCGCTGCCCCTGCACAGTGGGTTTGCCAACCATGAACATACGACTGGTGTCGCCGTGGTAGTCATCTTTGATGACGGTGATGTCGATATTGATAATATCGCCGTTCTTGAGTTTCTTATGCGCCGGAATGCCGTGGCAAACAACGTGGTTGACCGAGGTGCAAATCGAACGCGGAAAACCCCGATAATTTAGGGGTGCCGGCACCACTTGTTGCTGGTTTACCATAAAATCATGGCAAACATCATTCAGTTGCTGAGTCGTCACGCCGGGTTCGACATGGGGTTCGATCATGTACAGCACTTCGGCAGCGAGTCTCCCTGCAACCCGCATTTTTTCAATTTCTTCGCTGGATTTGATCATGATACCCATATAATAAGACTAACAGGTTGTTGGGAATACGGGATTATGGTATAAAGCGCGCGCCTTCGGCAACCGCCAGGCTAAATTAATCAAAACATCGAGAGTTGATGTTTTAACGACACACACATGCCGTAACGCGCCTATGGGTGCCTGCATTTTACCAGAGAGCAGGTCGTAGACGTCGGGTATGTGGAGGCTTAACCCGGAATAGTCGCGTAAAGGCTATTTAGCAGACATCTGGAGAAACTTATGTCTAACGTCACCATGCGTGAAATGTTGGAAGCGGGCGTGCATTTCGGTCACCAAACCCGGTTCTGGAACCCCAAAATGGCTCCCTTTATATTTGGCGAGCGCAACAAGATTCATATCATTAACCTCGAACAAACCATGCCTATGTGCAAGGATGCGGTTAATTATCTCGGAAAGATCGCATCCAGAAAGGGCAAGATCATGTTTGTCGGCACCAAGCGTGCCGCCAGTGATACGATAAAACAGGAAGCCCTGCGTTGCGGTATGCCGTTCGTCAATCACCGCTGGCTAGGTGGCATGCTGACCAATTTTCGTACGGTACGCGCATCGATCAAACGCCTGAAGGAACTTGAGGATTTGTCGATCAGTAACAACTACGAAAAAATCAACAAAAAGGAAATTTTGCAACTGTCCCGGGAACAGGACAAACTCGAAAAAACCCTGGGTGGAATCAAGCAGATGGGTGGCCTTCCCGATGTACTGTTCGTCATCGACGTCGGTTTCGAAAAGATTGCCGTACAGGAAGCGACCAAGCTCGGAATTCCGGTGGTCGGCATCGTCGATACCAACAATTCACCCGACAACATTGAATATATCGTTCCCGGTAACGACGATTCGATGCGCGCCATCAAGCTTTATACCAGGCTGGCGGCGGATGCCGTTCTCGACGGCAAACGCAGCATTGTTAGTGCCGATGACGGCAGCAATGAGCTCATCGAGATTGAGGCCGACAGCGAATCCGCCGCCGTATCCACGAAACCCGGGGTCAAGGTCACCTCCAGAAAGTCAGTACCGCAAGTTGCGACCCACGAAAGCCGGGAAAGTGAATTAGCGGCATCGGTTAACGAGACTGCCGATACCGGTGCCGAGGCCGCGGGAAAGCAATCTGAAGCAAAGCAAGAATCGGTTGCTGAGGTAGGCGAAGCGGTTACTGCGAAAGCAGAGCAGGCACCCGTGGCCGATGACGATGCCGACAAAGCGGCACCGAAAAAATCCGCAACCAGCAAAACCGCGGTAAAGAAAGCGGCGCCCACGAAAACCGCGGTGAAGAAAGCCGCAGCCAGGAAATCCACTATTAAAAAGGCGGCCACCAAGAAAGCAGCGACTAATAAGGCAGCCACCCAGAAAGCAGTGACTAAAAAAGCGGCGTTAAAAACGGCCGTCGATAAGGATTAATCGAGCGTCTGCTTAGATAAACAGAACCCTAACTGAGGTATGGAAGTGGCTATAACAGCATCTTTGGTAAAAGAACTACGCGACCGGACCGGCTCGGGCATGATGGAATGTAAGAAAGCCCTGGTCGAATCTGATGGTGATATCGAAGCCGCGGTGGAAGTGATGCGAAAATCCGGTGCCGCCACGGCGGACAAGAAAGCCGGACGCGTTGCAGCGGACGGTGCGATCAAGGTAACTGTAAGCGATGACGGCAAAACTGCCGTCATTCTTGAAATCAACTCCGAAACTGATTTTGTCGCCAAAGACGACAATTTTCAGGCCTTCGCGGATGGCGTACTTGCAAAGGTAGCCCGGCAGAAACCTGCTTCTGTCGACGCATTGTCAACTATGACGATGGCTAACGGACAGACTGTGGAAGAAGCTCGCCAGGCTTTGATAGCCAAGGTTGGTGAGAATATCCAGGTGCGCCGTTTCGAAGTTGTTGAAACCGACAGCTCGATTTCATCCTATCTGCATGGCGCACGTATAGGCGTCCTGGTAGACTCTAGTGCCGAAGTCAGCCTGGCACGCGATATTGCCATGCATGTGGCCGCGTTCAATCCCCAATTTGTCGATCAGGATTCCGTGCCAGCAGATTTTGTAGAAAAAGAAAAGTCGATTCTGGTTACCCAAGCAGAATCGAGTGGGAAGCCAGCAGAGATTATCGAAAAGATGATTCAGGGCCGTCTCAATAAATTCCTGGCTGAAATTACACTGTTGGGACAGCCATTTGTCAAAGATCCGGATCAGAAGGTAAACGAATTGCTCACCAGTGCCGGCGCTTCGGTGACTCGTTTTATCCGCTATGAGGTGGGTGAAGGTATCGACAAAAAGGTTGAAGACTTTGCGGCTGACGTGGCATCGCAGCTAAACTCCTGAAACCGGCAAGGTCGCGATATTCGCGGCTTTTTTTTGGGTCGGGGGTAACACCGGAGTCGTTTAGTTAAAATAAGCATAAATTGCCGGTTGCTTAACAAGGAACTTCGTTTTTTGTAATCAGTCTATTTTGCCGGGGCTGCAATTTTAAACCCGGTTGCCCATAATCAGATCACAATCGTATGGCGAAAATCAAACATAAACGTATTCTGGTAAAACTCAGCGGTGAAGCATTGCTAGGCAAGCAGGGCTCGGGAATCGACCCGTTGATGATTGATAAACTCACCCATGAGTTAATCGTGTTGCGCGATGCAGGTGTCGAAATCGGTTGCGTAGTCGGTGGCGGGAATATTTTTCGTGGTTCCGCGCTGGCAGCGGCCGGACTGGATCGCGTTACTGGTGACCATATGGGGATGTTGGCGACCGTTATGAATGCACTGGCGCTACAGGATGGATTGCAACGACGGGGTGTGGCATCAGCGGTTATGTCGGGTCTTGCTATGCCGCAGGTCTGTGATGCTTACACCCAACGGGATGCACGCCGTCGTATTGCAGCCGGAGAAATTATTATTTTTGCGGCAGGAACAGGAAGTCCTTTTTTTACCACCGACACCGGTGCAAGTTTGCGCGCTATCGAGATTGGGGCCGATCTATTGATCAAGGCAACCAGGGTTGACGGTATTTACGACAAGGATCCGGTCAAACACAGTGATGCGGTGCGCTACACAGGTCTGGACTATGACGAAGCAATCGATCGGCGACTCGAAGTGATGGATGTTGCGGCAATGAATTTATGTAATGATAATGGGTTGGATCTGGTCGTTTGCGACATAAATCAAGCTGGCGCATTACTTGACCTGGCAATGGGAATATCGGTGGGAACCCGGGTTACCCGCAAAGAGGCTAAACCATGATAGAAGATATCAAGCGAGATTTACGCAATCGAATGAGTAAGAGTATCGAAGCCTTCAAGGCCGAACTCAGCAAGATAAGAACCGGGCGGGCGCATCCGAGTTTGCTCAATCATATTGTGGTCGATTTCTATGGCAGCGAAGTTCCCATAGGCCAGGCGGCGAACATTACCGTCGAAGATGCGCGCACCCTGGCGGTAGCTCCCTGGGATAAGAGCATGGTCCAAATTATTGAAAAGGCGATCATGTCTTCGGATCTTGGCTTAAACCCGTCTACCGCAGGCACCGTAATTCGGGTTGCGATGCCGCCACTAACCGAAGAGCGGCGCAAGGAACTGGTCAAAGTAGTGCGGGAGCTGGCCGAGAATGCGCGTGTAGCCGTTAGAAACATCCGTCGTGATGGCAACAACGATTTAAAAGCACTGACCCGGGAAAAGGAGCTATCCGAGGACGAGGAACATCGCGGGCAGGATCTGGTGCAGCAGGTGACCAATCAGTCTACTGACGAGATCGAAGCCCTGTTGCAAACCAAAGAAAAGGATTTGATGGAGATTTGACTTCGGTATCGATACGGGAACATGACTTCGAAATCTCATGCGTCGATTCCCGGCCACGTTTGTATCATTATGGATGGCAACGGGCGCTGGGCAAAAAAAAGGGTGATGCCGCGCAGCTACGGCCATCGTAAAGGCGTTGAAACGACCCGGCGGGCGGTCGAGTTTTTTGCAAGTGCTGGAATCAAACAGCTTACCCTGTTTGCATTCAGCAGTGAAAACTGGAATCGGCCCGACGAAGAGGTGAGCAGCCTGATGGAGTTGTTTTTGCAATCGTTAAAAAAGTACACCAGCGAATTGCATGACAAAGGTATTCGCATTCGATTTATCGGCAACCGAAATTCATTTTCTGAAAGTCTGCAGCAGCAGATCAACGAAGCTGAAACCAGGACTCGTGGCAACAGTATTATGATGTTAAATGTTGCCGCGAATTACGGGGGTCAGTGGGATATTGTCAATGCGGCTAGGGCCCTGGCTCGGCAGGTACAGGGTGGAGAACTGTCTCCGACCGCTATCGATGAAACCGTTTTCCGACACGAATTGTCGCTTGGGGACGGCGCTGACCCGGATTTGTTTATTCGCACTGGCGGTGAACAGCGCATAAGTAATTTTTTACTTTGGCAGTTGGCCTACGCCGAGATTTATTTTTGCGACAAATTATGGCCTGAATTCTCCCAGGATGATATGCAGGGGGCCCTGGACGAGTATTCTCGGCGGCAACGTCGCTATGGCAAGACGGGCGAACAGGTCGAGGAGATAATAGGCCAGTGATGCTGAAGCAGCGTGTCATTACTGCGATTGTTCTGGCAGTTGTGCTGGTAGGTACCATCCTGATGCCTGACCCGCTCTGGACTCGAATTTTGTTTGCCGGGGTTCTGTTTGCTTCGACACGGGAATTATTGACCCTAACCCTGAATTCGGCGGGCCTGCCCACCGTCATCGCCTCGGCCTTGTTCGCGCTACTGTTCTGGTGGTCACTTTCAGTCGCCGAGCCGATCCTCATTTTCTGGCAATCCCTGGCAGGGTTGGTGCTATGGATGCTGATCGCATGTGCTTTATTCGGTTACCGTCATAGCGGTAATTGGTCGTTACTGGCCCGGGTTCTAGTGCTTGGATTGGGACTGGATTTGTTGTGGATTTGCGTACATGGGCTGGTTTATCTGCACCAGGTTTATGGGGCGGAAATGTTGCTATACCTGTTTAGCCTGGTGTGGGTGGCCGACATAGGAGCCTATTTCAGCGGGCGTAAATTCGGAAAGCACACGCTCGCGCCGGCAATCAGCCCGGGTAAAACCTGGGAAGGGTTGGGTGGTGGTCTGGTTGCCAGCTTCGTCTGGATCTTACTAATCTACCAGGTCAGTTCTGGCTGGGGCCTGGGATGGCTGCAGTTTCTGTTGATCGGCATCGTCACCTCACTTATGTCAGTGGTTGGAGATTTGTTTGAAAGCATCCTGAAACGGGAAGCCGGCGTTAAAGACAGTGGCAACTTACTCCCGGGACATGGTGGAATACTGGATCGTATTGATAGCATAATCGCGGCATCGCCGGTGTTTGTCGCTGGAATCCTGTTGGCAGGTTCGATTTGAAACGGATAACCATCCTCGGTGCAACAGGGTCGATTGGCCAATCCACCCTTGACATCGTTGCGCGACATACTGATCGATACTCGTTGTATGCGTTAACCGCGAATAACAACCATCAGAAAATGCAACAGTTATGCCGACGGTTCGAGCCTCGTTTCGTGGTAATGCGTGATGAGGATGCTGCGCAGTTGCTGCAAGATGCGATTGTCGATTTACCAACCGAGGTTCTGGCAGGCGAGTCTGGGTTGGTCGAAGTCGCTGCAGCCGATGAAGTCGATGTGGTGGTTGCCGCCATCGTTGGTGCGGTTGGGTTGCTCCCATGCCTGGCCGCAGTTGGTGCGGGTAAGCGCATTCTGCTGGCCAACAAGGAATCACTGGTTATGGCCGGTGCCTTGTTCATGAAAGAAGTTAAACGGCATGGCGCCGAACTGTTACCGGTTGACAGCGAACACAACGCAATCTTTCAATGCCTTCCCGTGGGAACCATTCACCAGGGTGTTGCTGGCAGAGGCATAAGCAAGGTAATTCTGACCGGTTCTGGCGGTCCGTTTCGGGATTTTGATGCTGGATCCCTTGATGACGTAACCCCGCAACAGGCCTGCGACCACCCTAACTGGGATATGGGGCCAAAAATTTCAGTCGACTCCGCGACCATGATGAACAAGGGGCTGGAAATGATCGAAGCCTGCTGGTTGTTTGCGGTTGATCACGCCGATGTTGAGATTTTGCTGCATCGGCAAAGTATCGTGCATTCCATGGTTTCATATATCGATGGGTCAGTGATCGCGCAAATGGGGAATCCTGATATGCGCATACCGATTGCCAATGCCCTGGCCTGGCCGAGTCGAATCGAAAGTGGCGTAGAAGCATTGAATTTGTTGCAGGTTGGTCAATTAGACTTCACACTGGCAGACGAAACACGCTATCCCTGCCTGGCATTGGCGCGCGAGGCCTGGCAACAGGGTGGAAACAGTATGGCAGTATTGAATGCGGCCAACGAAATTGCAGTTGAGAAGTTTTTACAAAAACAAATTAAATTTACCGAGATTCCCAAATTGATTGTCAAAGTAATGGAAAAAACAAGTCCGGGCCCTGCCGATGAACTGGAAGCTATCCTGCAGGCGGATTCCAACGCGCGTCATTTAGCGTACCAACTGGTTCAGGAAAAGGTCTGAATACGATGGACTTTCTGGGTATTGTTTACAGTATTCTCGCCTTCATTGTCGCTATCGGTGTTCTGGTCACGGTGCATGAATTCGGTCATTTCTGGGTTGCCCGTAAGCTCGGAGTCAAGGTGTTGCGATTTTCGGTTGGTTTTGGCAAACCTTTGTGGACCAGGCAATCGGGCCCGGATCAGACCGAATACGTGATTGCCGCAATTCCCTTCGGCGGATACGTCAAAATGCTCGACGAACGTGAAGGCGAGGTTGATACCCATGAACTGGATCGCGCTTTTAACAGAAAATCGGTATGGCGTCGTATTGCTATCGTGGCGGCGGGACCGGCATTCAACTTTCTGTTTGCGATACTGGCCTATTACCTGATTTTTATTGCCGGGATAAACGGTGTCAAACCTGTAATCGGGGAAATCGCCAATCCCGGCCCGGCCTATACAGCCGGGGTTAAGCGAGGCGACCTTATACTTGCGGTGAACGGGGTGGAAACCGTGAGCTGGGAACGGGCCCGATTCGCCATGCTGGAAGAATCGGTTAGTGCCGATCAAATCATTTTGCAGGTGCAAGGTCCGGATTTTCAAATTCACGACAGGGCTATCGATATACGGGAACTGGCATTGTTAAAAAAAGATCAAATTGATTTGATGCGAGACCTTGGCTTATCCGCATGGAGGCCTGAGTTACCGCCAATCATCGCCGAAGTTTTACCTGGCGGTGCAGCTCAGCAGGCGGGTTTACTGGCTGGAGACAATATATTATCACTGGGTGGAATTGATATTGTCAGTGCACGGCAATGGGTGAGTCGTATTCGCGGTAACCCTGAGACGGTGATGGAATTAAGAGTTTTGCGTGATGGAGATGCGGTTGACCTGACATTGATTCCGCGCAGTCGCACCGAGGCAGGCGAAACTTTCGGCTACATCGGGGTCCGAAATCGAATCGAAATTCCCGAATCTATCCGGCGTGAAATGATGGTAGTAGAACGTTACGGACCACTCGATGGAATGGTGCAAGCCCTGGATAAAACCTGGCGCATGACCTGGATCACACTGCGGGTATTGGGTAAGCTGGTCACGGGTGAGGCCAGCGTCAAAAATTTAAGTGGTCCGATTACGATTGCCCACTACGCAGGGATTTCCGCCCGCATCGGCTTGGAGCAATTTCTTGGATTCCTCGCTATTATCAGTATTAGTCTTGGTGTTTTAAACCTGCTCCCGGTACCGATGCTGGATGGCGGACATCTGTTTTACTATTTGGTTGAAATATTCAAGGGCAGCCCGGTATCGGAAGCAACCGAAATTATTGGGCAGAAAATTGGCATCCTGTTGCTGTTTTGCCTGATGTCGATCGCCATTTATAATGATTTATTGCGCCTGGTAGAATAAGTTTGCGAATTTCTGCCTGGATCAGTGCCCTGGTACTGTTGTCGATGCCCTGTGGGGTGAATGCCGATAGCTTTATCGTAGAAAATATCGAAGTTGTCGGTATCAAGAAGATAACCATCGGTACCGTATTCAGTTACCTCCCCATTAACGTCGGCGAATCGCTCGATACCGAACGTACACCTGAGCTTATTCGCGAGCTTTACTCCACCGGCTTTTTTGACGACATCGAATTGCTGCGGAGAGGAAATGTGCTAATCATCAAAGTGGTGGAGCGGCCCTCGATTGCTGAAGTAAACTTTGAAGGTAACAAAGATATCGAAGATGAATCCCTGGAGCAGGCACTGGATCAGGTCAATATGTCTAAAGGCCGGATATTCGATGAAAACAAACTGAAAAAACTTGAGCTGGAGTTGCAGCAGGTCTATTACTCGCAGGGGAAGTATGCAGCCCGTATCGATGCCGATTGGCGTAGATTGGATGAAAACCGAATTGCAATCGACATTACTATTTCTGAAGGTATATCGGCGACCATAAAATCCATCAATATCACCGGTAATCAAGGTTTCGACGACGAGGATTTACTTGATTTGTTCGAGCTTGAACCAAGCAGTGCCGGCTGGTTTGCCGATGACGGATACTCCAGCTCTAAACTTACGGCCGACCTGGAAGCGTTAAAGTCGTTCTATCTCGATCGGGGTTATATTCAGTTCGAGGTGAGTTCGCAGCAAGTAACCATAAGCCCGGATCGAAAAGACATCAGTATCACCGTTAATATTCGCGAGGGTAGTCAATTTACCGTCAATCAAATCAAGATGGCGGGTGAAATGGTAGTCGATGCGGTGGAGATGCGGGCCCTGATCAATTTTCGCGAGGGAGAAGTTTTTTCCCGTAAAAAAATAAACAGCGTCATCAGCGCAATGCAAAAACGCCTCGGGGAGGATGGATATGCGTTTGCCGACATCAGGATAAAAACCGACCTCGATGTAGAAAATAACACCGTGGCATTACAGTTTCTTGTCGTTCCAGGCAAAAAAGTTCGGGTTCGATATATTAACTTTAGCGGGAATGAAAAAACCAAGGATTTAGTCCTGCGCCGGGAGATGCGACAGTTTGAAGGAGAAATGTATCGGCGTTCAAAGGTTGACCGTTCGAAGGTGCGGCTGCAACGATTGAATTATCTTGGTTCAGTAAAATTCAATTTACAAAAGGTAGCCGATACCGATGACCAGGTGGATATCAATATCGAAGTGAGCGAAAGGTTTTCTGGAAATCTTCAGGTTGGCCTTGGTTTTTCCCAGGTACAGGGAGCGCTTCTGAACCTTGGCTTTGCACATGACAATATTTTTGGTACCGGTAACGCCGTCGAGTTTACTTTCGATAATTCCGCGGCTTCACAACGTTTTGCGTTTAAGTATAAGAATCCCTACTACACGCCGGACGGTGTCAGCCGTGGTTTTAACTTCGTTTTCACTGAAACCGATTCGTCGGAAAACAACACCAGTAACTTTTTAATTGATCGCATTAGCGTGTCGGTCGACTACGGTATTCCCTTATCGGAGTTCAATACGCTCAGACTGGAGCTTGGTGTATTGCGTAATGATCTTGAAACAACCGGTTCATCGTCAGATGAGGTTTTCGATTTCATCATCAACAACAGCGATGAGTTTGATGAAACGACCCCGCAATCCGAAATTGATGGTAGCAGGTATGACACTGTATTTGCTGCGATCGGTCTCGCCAAGGACACCCGTAATCGCAGAATTTTTGCGGATTCCGGATCTCTCAATAGCATCAGGTTCGAGTTTCAAGCGGGTGATCTCGATTTTTATAAAGTCAGGTATCGGCATCAAACCGCTTTTGCCCTGAATAAAACCTTCACCTTAAATTTTAAAGGCAGGGTCGGTTACGGCGATAGTTACGGCGATTCGGTTGATTTACCGATTTTCGAGAAGTTTACCGCGGGCGGAGTACGTTCCGTCAGGGGCTACGAGTTTAACAGCCTGGGCCCGGTAGATAGTAATGGCGACAATTTCGGTGGCAATCTTCAAGTAATCGGAACTGCAGAGGTTATATTTCCGATCGAATCTCTGGGCAGTTCAGAAACATTCAGGGTTGGGGTATACTTTGACTTCGGAAGTGTGTTCGCTGATGTCGACTCTTACGAGACAGATGAATTGCGGCAATCGGTCGGGCTGTCCGCCAAGTGGTTTTCATTTATCGGTCCCATCGAGTTTAGCTATGCGTTTCCACTTAACGATGAATCCGGCGATGAAACCCAGGAATTTCAATTCGCGCTAGGCGCGAGCTTTTAGAGATTATGTTGAACAGATTTAAGTGCTCATTTCTAATACTGCTATTGGCGTTGGTATTTCAAAATGCATCGGCGCAGCAGTCGGATTACAAGATTGGCTTTGTCAATACCGCGCGAGTGTTGAAAGAAGCGCCGCAGGCACGCAAGGTAGAAGAGCGCCTCAAGGCCGAGTTTGAACCTCGTGAAGCACAGCTTAGAGCAAAGCGACAGGAAATCCTCATGCTGGAGGAGCAGCTAAATTCGGATAGCAAGTCGGATTTGAACCTGCGCCGAAAACTGGAACGGGAAATCCGACTAAAGGTTAGTCAGTTAAAATTTCTCGAGCAGGAATTTCGCGAAGATCAGAATTTGCGTCGCAATGAAGAGATTCGAGAATTACAGCATGTGATTTCCAACGTTGTGAAAAAGCAGGGCGATGACGGTGAGTTTGACCTGATTCTGACCGAAGGGGTCAGTTATGTCTCTGATCGTATCGATATTACCGCGGAGACAATCGAAATGCTGAAACGACAGTCGGACTCGGGCGAAGAAGCACAGTAACCAGCGCCCTCACTTGCCAGCGATACATTAACTTACAAGACAGTAACAGATCATGAGCCTAAAACTAAAGCAACTGGCCGAGATCTTGCAACTGCAGTACCGGGGTGATTCCGAGACGGATATCAACGGTGTTGCATCGTTAAAGTCGGCGCTTGCCGGCGATCTGAGTTTTGTTCAAGACCGAAAGTACCTGGTCGAGATCTCATCCAGTCAATGTAGCGCGGTTATCCTGCCGGCGGAGATTGCCGCAGAGGTAGGTGATAAGGCACTGTTGTTATCGGATAATCCGCAATACAGTTTTGCAGGCGCAATCAGGGCGCTTGGGCTGGAGTCGAGTCCGCAGGCTGAAAGTATCATTCATTCTTCGGCGCAAATAGCGCATAGCGCCCGCATTGGCAACGGCGTAAGAATTGGTGCGCTGGTGGTCATTGATGACGATGTGGAGATCGGCGACGACACCACTATTGATGCAGGTACAGTGATTGGCAGGTCATCGACTGTCGGCCGACAGTGTTATTTACACAGTCGGGTTGTATTGGAGCATGCAGTGAGTGTTGGAGATCGCTGCATTTTACACTCTGGCGTGGTCATCGGAGCCGATGGTTTCGGGCTTGCACTGCATCAGCAGCAATGGCACAAAATTCCTCAGTTGGGCAGTGTCGTAATCGAAGATGATGTCGAAATTGGTGCCAATACGACTGTCGACAGAGGGGCTCTTGACAACACCCTGATCGAGCGTGGTTGTAAGCTCGATAATCAGATACAGGTTGCTCACAATGTGCGCATTGGCGCCCACACAGCGATTGCCGCCTGTGTTGGAATTGCCGGCAGCGCGAATATTGGATGCTACTGTAAAATTTCCGGAGCGGCGGTAGTGCTGGGTCATTTGAAGGTGGCGGACAAGGTAACCATAACCGCCATGACTCTGGTAACAAAAGACATTCGACAGGCCGGTGTTTATTCATCCGGTACGCCGATACTGGAAAACAGACTCTGGCATCGCAATAACGCGCGCTATAAATCGCTGGACAAACTTGCGCAGAAGGTAGCGAAGCAAGATAGATCGCTGGCCAAGCTCACGCAGACGATAGCCAGGCTCGATAATTCGGGCATTAAGCGTTGATTTAACACTTTAATTAATCTGACCGGGGTTTTGATTTGGAATTTGACATTAACAAGGTGATGGAACTGTTGCCTCATCGCTACCCTTTTCTGCTCGTTGATCGCGTAGTAGCGCACATGCCGGGGGAAAGCCTTACGGCGCTTAAAAACGTCACCATTAACGAACCTTTTTTCCAGGGCCATTTCTCCAGCCATCCGGTCATGCCCGGTGTATTGATCCTGGAGGCGATGGCGCAGGCCACCGGGCTACTGGCATTTACTGCAATGGGTGAAGCGCACAAGTCCCAGCTCTATATGCTGGTCGGTATCGATAAAGTCCGATTCAGAGGACAGGTTGTTCCAGGCGACCAGTTAATTCTCAAAATTGCTCTAAAACGCAGTATGCGCGGTATCGGCATGTATAAGTGCGAAGCCCTGGTAGACGACGAAGTGGTTGCCGAAGCTGAAATGATGTGTTCGTCCCAGGATCGTCGTCAATGATACATAAGACGGTTATAGTCGATGTCGGTGCACACATAGCGGATGATGTCGAGATCGGTCCGTACACCGTAATAGGGGCCGGTGTGGAGGTTGGGTCGGGAACCGTGATAGGTCCTCACATTGTAATTATGGGCCCTTGTAAAATTGGTCGCGACAATCGAATCTATCAGTTTGCTTCGATTGGCGAAGCGCCACAGGATAAAAAATACCAGGGTGAACCGACCAGCCTGGAGATCGGGGATCGGAACGTCATCCGGGAGTACGTAACCTTGAATCGGGGAACCGATTATGGCAATGGGAAAACTGTGATCGGTAACGATAACCTTTTTATGGCCTATAGTCATGTCGCGCATGACTGTGTTGTGGGTGATCAGTGTGTATTTG
This sequence comes from uncultured Gammaproteobacteria bacterium, assembly GCA_964488685.1. Classification (GTDB taxonomy): domain Bacteria; phylum Pseudomonadota; class Gammaproteobacteria. The sequence continues at coordinate 56,815 of CAZAVY010000001.1, read as the reverse complement.
CAAATGCCGCCTCATTATCGGGACATGTTGAGGTTGGTGACTACGCAACTCTGGGCGGTTTTACCTCGGTACATCAGTTTACTCAAATTGGTGCCAGGGCTTTTTGTGGTCTCGGCTCGGTCGTTACCCGGGATATTCCACCATTTTCCATCGCTGCCGGAAATCGAGCCAGGGTGATCGGTATCAATAAAGAGGGCCTCAAACGCAACGGATTCGCCCCGGATATGATACAAGCTTTACATAAGTCGTTTCGTAAGCTATTAAAGTCCAGAGGATCGGAGCAGGACGCATTCGAACATCTGAAACCTTTGTGTGATAAATATCCCGAAGTCGAGGAATTCGTCAGTTTCGTCAAAAACAGTAAAAGAGGGATTGCCAGTTAGCAAGGTCTCCGGGTCAATAGTCGCTGAGACTACGCCTTGCCTTGCAATAAATCGAGGAGCACTATCATGAAGCTACAACCCAGGTATTTCGCAAGGATTTTCGCATTCGTATCCACTGTGTTGCTAAACGCTTTTGTCGGCCCGGCCTCAGCCCTCGAAATTTTGCATTTTATCGAAGCCAAGGATCAGGCCCGGGTAATGAAAGATGCTAACGGGATAAAAATCACCGATGACGGTGTGGTATATGTTACCAGTGAAGAAAAAGGAACCTTGCTGACAATAACAGACGGAAAAATCGAAGCGACCAGCCTGTCGCCATCGGTTTTCAAAAATCCGGATCTGGGCGGGGTCGATATTCTAGCGGACGGCAGCCTCGTTGTCGTCAATCAGGGTTCGGGTAAGGTAGGCGTGCTGGGGCCGGATCTCAAGCTTAGCCATCTGTTTTCTCAGTCCGGTAGTTCGGCCGGGGAATTGAAAAAACCGGGCCCGGTAGCGGTTTCAATCAATAATAATATTTATGTCGGCGATGTCAAAAACAAGCAGATTACCGTGTTTAACCATCAGGGATTGTATCTGTTCAGTTTCGGCAAAGGAGATTCAGATGGTAAAAGTTTACTGAGTCCTACCCATGTCAGTATCGATTCAGAGGAAAATATTTACGTGCTGGAAGGATCCACACGCCTCTCAATTTATAATTTGCATGGTGAATTGATCGAGCGTTTTACCTCAAGTCAGTTGAAGGAATATTTTGGTGGCAGACCTGAACTAAGCGCGATGACCACGGATTTGAACGGCAATATGTATCTTGGCGATGATGCCAGCAATCGGATCACGATATTTGACTGGCGCAATCGAAAAGTGTTGGCACAGTTCGGAATTCTGGGACAATCCCGGGCACAGTATCGAGATATTACCCAGCTTTCGGTCAATGCCCGCGGGCAAATTGCGATTCTGGATAACAAGAACAAAAAGGTCGAGGTATTTCAACTGGACCAAACCAGTTTTGCAATTCCGGTAGCAACAGATTTACTCGAATTTGCAGCGGAGATCGGGGCCACCTGTGAATCTCTGTATGCCTTTATCGATGATCAAACCCTGTGTATCAAGCCTAAAAATCAGGGTGTTGTCATTCTGAATGCCGATGGCGGCGAACAGGGTAAATTTGCAGAATTCGCGGAAAAACCCAGCGCAATTTATGTCGGCGCTAAAACGGTTGCGGTTCTCGACAAAAACAATCTCCACGCCTTAACCCACGCCGGAGAAAATGTATTCACTATCGGCCGTTACGGCAGCTCGGCAGGTGGATTCAAAAACCCCGGTGACGTCTTTATTCACGAGGGGAAATACTATGTTTCGGACAAGGGTAATAACCGAATCCAGATTTTTTCCGACGATGGGCAGTTCCTCGAGGAAATCCGCGAAAAGCAGGATGGCGAGCAACTGTTTTATGAAGTGGGACCGATCGCGCTCGACAGCCAACAGAACCTCTATGTCGCCGATGGGAGTGACAAAGGCTTGATTCAGATCATCAGTAAAGATCGCAAGAACATAGGCGCTATCGGTATTGATTATGAGTCGCAACATAAAGTGACTCGCTTTCACAGCCTCGACATCGACAAGCAGGATCGGCTCTATGTACTGGCCAGTTCCGATTATAACGACTACTGGGTCAAGATTTATAAAGACTCGAAGCCCTACAAGGCTTTTGGCGCGGAGGGTAACAATGGAACCCAGGTTTACTTCGATAAAGCAACTTCGCTGTCGGTTTTGTCCTCGGCCAAAAACAGCGTCTATGTTTACGATAGCGGGCAGCAGAAAAGTTTTCGTTTTGACCTGCTCGAATTCCCGGATGCCGCCTTCGGTTTAAAAATTGCGGCTGACCAGGAAGCCGTAAATCTGGCCTGGAGCAGTAGTAAATCGCCGTTGATCGAAAAATACGAAATCCAGGCGGCCAAACATGAAAACGGTCCCTATGAAACAATTTCGACCAGTTTTGAATTAGACCTGACCCTGTCGGTTGAGGCCACGGGGGGCTTTACCTGGTTCAGGGTGGTGTCGGTAAGTGGGCACGGTTTTCGGGCAGACCCGTCGGCACCCAGGGAAAATCTTTTTCAAAGTGTCAACGTGCTTTTCCAGGCAGGCCAGTATGGCGAAGCCGCCAGGCTGGCTGATCGGCTGCTCAAGATTGCGCCTGATAATGCCGACGCGCGAGATTTACTCGGCATGAGTTTGTACCGGCAAAAGGACTATACGCGCGCAATCAGTGAGTACCGGCAACTGGCTCAGCTTGAGCGCTATCGTAACAAGGCTATGCGCTACCAGGTACAGGCCTTTTTCGAACTCGGGCTGTTTCTCGATGCTCGTGCGCTTATCGACGAGGTACTGGAACAGGATCCGGCCGACGTGGAGCCGTATTTGATTTGCACCCGTTTGAGTCTGGAACTTGCCGATGCAATCGGTGCGGTAAGCTGCGCGGAAGACGGCTTGGACAAACATAAAGACAATATCGAGTTACGCTATCTCCTGGGGAGCGCCTACATCGAAGCCGGGCTTGCCGAAGATGGATTGCTGGCATACCAGGAAATTGTCGAAAGCAATCCTGACAATCATCAGATTCGACTCAAAATTGCGCAGGACGTCTACCAAATGGGTAGCTATGAAGACGCCCTGGAGCATTTCGAAGCAGTGCTAGCGGCGCAGCCGGAATCGGGAATCGCCGCGGTGGGCAAGGCACGGACCCTGCTCAATCTGGATCGTGACGCGGAGGCCAAGTCAATCGCTGTCAAATTGTCCGGAGATAAGGAAACCAAGGGTGATGGATACTATTTGCTGGGTAAAATTGCAGCCAAGCAAGGCCAACACAAAGAGGCTGTGCTTCGTTTGACCCGGGCGGGCAAGGTCAACCCGGCAGTTGCCGACATCTGGGTTTCGCTGGCTCACTCATATAGCGAAATTAACCAGCAACCGAAAGCGGTAAAAGCCCTGGCACGGGGAATCAAGAACAATTCTGAAGTTTACGAATTATACGTTCTGGCGGGTGAAATTGAACTCGAACAACAGCAATACCTGGAAGCTAACGCCTATCTCGAGACTGCGGTCACCTTGAATCCGCAGGCTTTGCAGGCACGTAAACTCTATGCACGCAGTCTGTTCGCAACCCGCAACTATCGCAGCGCTGCCATCAACGCGGAAGTCGCGGCGCGAATTTCACCCGATGATATCGAAGTGCTGGTATTACAGGCGGATATCGATAACCAACAGGGCAAAACCGGTTCGGCAATCGAATTTCTAAAAACCGCAATCAGTATTGATTCGGCGTCTCCGGAATTACAATACCGGATCGGCAGAGTATACCAGGATGCAAATTTATTCGACGCTTCACGCGAACACCTGGAACGAGCCTCTGGAATACGCCCAAACTGGGCACAGCCTCAGGTCGCGCTCGGTAACCTCTATACCAAGCGCCGTTTGTTTGACGATGCGATCGTTGCTTTTGAAAAGGCAGTGGAACTCGACCCTTCAGATCAGAATCGGGCAATTTTGAACGTCGCCTTCGCCGAACGTAAAAAGTCGCTTGAATTTGTTAACAATGCACCGCAATTACTGCTTTCAGATTTGAACCTGCAAACCGTTTTCTCCGCAGCCTATAAAAGATATCAAAACTCTCCGATTGGCAGCGTTAAACTGGAGAATGTCAGCGCCATCGAATACGGTAACCTGAAACTCTCGTTTCAGATCAAGGAATTCATGGACTTTCCGTCGTCGGTAGACATTGCAATGATCAAGGGCGGCGAGACCCTGGAAATCCCGATCAAGGCAACCTTCAACAACAAAATTCTTGAGGTTGACGAAGATACCGGAGTGCAGGTCGAGGTTAAATTGAGTTTTTTGCGTGATGGCCAGAAAGACGATATCAGCTTGACCCAACCGATGACGATTTATGGCAAAAACGCAATCGTATGGAGCGATGCTGAAATGATCGGTTCGTTTGTAACGCCGAAAGACGATACGCTCAGAGATTATGTTCGCCAGGTGGTCAATGCCTATCAGCCGGATCCAGGCCCGTTAAACGAGAAACTGGTAGCTGCGATGGCTTATTTCAGTAGCCTGACGGCATCCGGTACCAACTACATCATTGATCCCAATACACCGTTCACCGAATTACGAGATGACCAGATCGACTACGTGCAGTTCCCGCGGGAAACCCTGCGCCTTAAAAGTGGAGATTGCGACGACTTGTCAGTCCTGATCAGTGCGGGTCTCGAAAACCTTGGTATCAGGACGGCTTTCATCGAAATTCCGGGGCATTTGTTCCTGATGTTTGATACCGGGCTATCCGAAAATGAAGCGGATTTAATCAGCCAGGATGGAAGTCTGCTCGCAATCAATGATGGAAATGTCTGGATACCGCTGGAAGCAACCATGGTTAATACCAACTTTAACGAAGCCTGGGCCGAAGGGGCACGCAAGTACCAGACCGCATTGGCGGCGAACGAGCTCGGTATTATCAATCTGAACAAGGCCTGGCAACGATATCAGCCGGTGACGCTGCGCAAAGCCAACTACTCGATCGAGCTGCCGGATAAACAACGTACCGAAAGCCTGGTCAGGCAGGCGCGCAGTCTATTGCTGGAAAAAAGTATCTATCGGCTGGTACTGCCATATCAAACCATGGTTACCAGTAATCCGGAAAATGTAGCCGCTCGGCTACAAATCGCTATTCTCTACGCGCGTTATGGGTTATATGAAGATGCTGAAATAGCTTTTGAATCACTGAATGAAATGGCGCCAGCCAATAGCGCGGTTAAGACCAACCAGGGTAACCTGTACTTTTTGCAGCACGACTACGTAAAAGCCATCGAGAATTACGCTCGTGCAACCGAGTTGGATATTGAAGATGGCGGGATCTGGGTAAATCTGTCGATGGCGCACTACAAAGCTGGAGAACTGAATAAAGCGAGAAGCAGTTACCAGCGGGCGTTGAAACTGGATGCCGGTTTAAAAGACGAATATGACGCCTATAGTAAACTGTTGAGTCAATAAGAGGGTCGGATTATGAAAAAATTACTGCTGGTCATCTGTTGTTCCGCCAGCCTGATGTTAACGCAGCCGGTCAATGCACAGGGGACATCGACTATTGTTGAAACATCGTCGCATAGCATTTTTACGGGTTTGTTCAAAACGGTTTGGGCGCGTCTCAAGTCCCTGAACCCGACTCAAAAGGAATCGGCCCGGTCACAAACGGTTTATACCGCCGGAATTCGCGGTGCAGAAACGACCGACACCCTGCTTAAACCTTACTGGAAGGATGATTTGACCCGGGATGAGGCATTTCAAGCCGAACTCGAAATGTTTAGCCTGGCGCAAATAAAAATGGACCGGGGTGAACTGGAAGCTGCGGTTGAAGCCTTCGAAAGCTTTTTAAACGAGTATGGACAAAGTAATTTGCGCCCCAACGCATTGTTTGGCAAAGGTCTTTGCCTGGCAGGTCTTGGGCAGACCGAGCGATCGCAGGCGGCAATGCAGCAATTCGTCGACGAAAACCCGAATCACCCGCTGGTAGATGATGCCAGACAGGTTGTGGCACATCAAAGCTAGAAAACCTGCCCCAACTTCCGCAAAAGTCCCACTGCGATCCGATATAAAATGCGCGCGAAGGAAATTAGAAATTTCCCGCCACGATGAGTGGCTGCCTCGGGGGTAAGCTCACAAAAGCGTAGCGAGGCATGGATGCTGCAGTCCGACGTCTCGGGATCCAGGCGATTACCTGGATGTTCCAAACGGTGCTTGCCGCCTTTTGCGAGCTCACACCCGAGGTAGCCTTTGGATGCATATAAAAGCTTCAATCAAATATTTTCAGGGTAGCTGAGGGGAGATCCATTAGTTGACTAGCCAGAAACGGTGGCTTTCGCCTATCATAGCGGCGTGAATATTCTCGCTATCGATACTTCTACCGAAGCCTGCTCGGCGGCTTTATTACGGCATGATGGCGCAATTTTCCACCAATTTGAAATTTCGCCACGACAACATAACCGCTTACTGCCTGAAATGATGGATCGGGTGCTGGCAGCCGCCGATATCGAAAAACCGATGATTTCATACTGTGCCTTTAGCAATGGTCCCGGGGCGTTTACCGGGGTCCGTATCGCCGCTGCCCAGGCACAGGGTGTAGGCCTCGCACTCAGTATTCCGCTGCTGCCGATCTCGACCCTTGCACTGCTGGCGCAGGTTTGCCTGGATCGAAGCGAATTCCGGAATACGCTGGTTGCGCTAGATGCGCGCATGGGGGAAATATACTGGGCTAGCTACGAACGTGACCCTGGAGGCTGTGCTGTGCTGGTCGGCAAGGAGCGCCTGAGCGCGGCCATTGACATCGATATCGGCGCAAATATCGAATGCGGAGTCGGGCATGGATGGTTCGATGAATTGAAGCAAAGGGTTAATTTCCCGGTAGAGGGAGACCTGCTCCCCGATGCCAGATCGCTGCTCAAGCTCGCTGACAGGGCTATCGACCAGAAGCTCGGTGTCGGCGCCGGGCAGATCAGTATCAATTACCTGCGTAACCAGGTCGCCGAAAAACCCCGATCCTGATGGATCAGGAACTACAAATGCCCGGGCAGACCTCGCCGCAGGCACTAGCCCGCATTAAGTTTACCTGTTAGAGACTGCTTAATAGGGTCTCGGCATTGCTGACTTTTAGTTCCCGAGGCGCTTCAACATTGAGTAGTTCGACCACACCATCATTGACCACCATCGCATATCGTCGTGACCGCGTTCCCATCCCCGAGGCGCCAAGATCGACCTCGAGACCGACGGCCAGACTGAAATGGGCGCTGCCATCGGCGATCATCATGACGCGGCCATCCGCGTTATGTTGTTTGCCCCAGGCATCCATGACAAACGCGTCATTGACCGAAAGACAAGCGATGAGATCGATGCCCTTCGCAAACAATGCATCCGAGGCATCCACATAACCCGGTAGATGCAATGCAGAACAAGTTGGTGTGAAAGCACCGGGAAGTGCGAACAGCACTACTTTTTTCCCGGCAAAAAGATCTGCACTGTTTACGGTTTCGATTCCGTCCGCGGCCATATGCTGTAGATCAACCGCTGGAATTGTATCGCCAATCCGGATTGTCATAATGGTTCCCTGTTTGGTAAATTACCAGGCATCGATACTACCTTGAATCCCGATAATTCCCAACGATAATAGATTGTAAGATGCAAAACCCTGACCTGCTTAGAAATCGCCGCCACTGGATATTCGATCTGGACGGAACCTTGACCGTGAGTGCGCATGATTTCGAACACATACGGCGTGAGCTCGGACTGGCGCCACAGACGCCTATCCTCGAGGCTTTGCAGGCAATGCCGGAATTCGAGGCTGCTCCTTTGTGGGAGTCGCTTAACGAACTTGAATTCTATTATGCGGGTAAAGCCTCGCTGATGCAGGGCGCGAGTGAACTACTGCAAAAGCTTTATGATAAAGAGCGACAGCTGGCGATTCTGACCCGTAACACCATGCCGGTTGTAAAACACACCCTGCAGGCTTGTAGGCTCGATCACTTTTTCCCGCTGGATCATATCCTCGACCGCGATTCATGCCTCCCCAAACCATCGCCCGATGGGATTAAACAGTTGTTGCAATTCTGGCAGGCTGACGCCGGCGATACGGTCATGGTCGGTGATTACCTTTACGATCTCGAAGCCGGCAGAGGCGCTGGAGTTGCAACAGTACATTTAGATACCTGCGGTCATGTCGACTGGCCGGACTATACTGATATCAGGGTCGAAGACCTGGGCGAGATAATCGAGTACCTATAGGGGAAATGATGAAACTGGTTACTGCGCTGGTCATGGCGATGTTATTGATCGGTTGTTCCGAAAAGGACCTGCGCCAGACCTATGAAATTATTTCGGCAAGCGCCGAGGAAGTGCCGCTGAGCAAAGCGGAAGTCGTGGCTGCGTTAAAGGATTCACTATCACGGGGAATTTCCAGGGCAGCGCTCACGGCCTCGGTCGAAAACGGTTATTTCGGCAATCCAAAGCTTAAAGTCGAGTTTCCTGCAGAATTGCAGCAGGTAGAAAAGGCATTGCGAAAAATTGGTTTCGGCAAGGATGTCGATCGTTTCGTCAGGCAGTTGAATCGCAGCGCCGAGAAAGCGGCGGCCAGGTCCAAAAAAATATTTATATCGGCAATTACCTCGATGAAAATTGGTAACGCTTTCGAGATTTTGAACGGAGCACCGGATGCCGCGACCCGCTACCTGATGCGTACTAGCGGTAGCGAACTGCGCCGGCAATTCCTGCCTGTGGTGCATGATACCCTGCAACAGACAAACGCCACCCGCTACTACGGCGAAATCGTTAAAAAGTACAACCAGCTTCCGCGCGTTTCCGATATCGATCCCGATCTGGAGGCTTATGCTACCGACAGGGCGATTGCCGGCCTGTTTGTTTTAATCGCCGAAGAGGAAGCACTTATCCGCGCTAATCCCGGACGCCGCACTACCCGGTTACTCCGGCGCGTATTCGGTAGCCTGGATTGAAAGGCAAGCCCCTGCGAAAGGGTTGAAATTTTATTTTCAGGGTCAGTTCGTTAAAGTAAACTGGCTATTTTCAACTGCTGCCTGCTGAGCGCGGCATAGGGTTCGTCACGGGTCCGGTCATGCACATGCATGCGGTAGTTGACGAAGGAATCGGCGTCGTCGAAATGCATGAACGGATTGCCGTCGAGTTGCTCGGCCAGAGTGCAATTTTGTTTGACCGAATAATTGTGCCCCGGGTGAATCAGCATATCCTGCGGTAAGCGTTGTTTCATGTTTTTCAGCGTATCGAACATTTTCTCCGGGTTGCCGCCGCTGAGGTCACAACGCCCGCAACCGAATACAAACAGGGTATCCCCGGTAATTATTTCGTTACCAAGCTGGTAGCAAGCAGACCCCGGCGTATGGCCCGGCGTATGCAGCATCTTGATCGTAGTATCACCGAGTTGCAGTTCGTCACCGCCATGGTGCAGGCTGGGTTTGTCCAGTTCCTGTTGCCAGAATTCGTATTCAGGCTTGAGCAGGTGCACTTCGGCACTACAGTGGTTCAACAATCCCTCGATACCGTTGATATGATCATGGTGGCTATGGGTGAGCAGGATATCGGTAATGTTGAGGTGGTACTGGGTTGCGCGGGCGACTATTTGATCGACCTCCCAGGCCGGATCAACCACCGCACAGCGACGGCTGGAAACATCTTCTATCAGGTAGACGAAATTTTCCATTGGTCCCAACTCCATCGCGTGCACTTTGAAACCAGGTTCTGACATGATAGTTGCTCCGGTTTTAATGCTCGTATTATACGCTTATGCTGGATTTTTGTGTCATTTCTAAAGACAATACCCACCTTTTTTAAGGCCGTAAACCCGGGCTCGGTAGTGACAGGAAAATTATGAACGAAAAATCAGTAAACAAGGTGGTACTGGCTTACTCAGGAGGCCTGGATACATCAGTAATCCTTAAATGGCTGGAGGATGAATATCAATGCGAAGTCGTGACCTTTACCGCCGATATCGGGCAGGGTGAAGAACTCGAACCCGCTCGTTTGAAGGCCGAGAAATACGGGGTCAGGGAAATCTTTATCGAAGACCTGCAGGAAGAATTCGTGCGCGATTTCGTTTACCCGATGTTCCGCGGCAATACTGTTTACGAAGGCGAATACCTGCTGGGCACATCGATAGCCCGTCCGTTAATCGCCAAACGCCTGGTTGAAATAGCCGCCGAGACCGGTGCTGACGCGGTATCGCACGGTGCCACAGGAAAAGGCAATGACCAGGTTCGTTTCGAACTTGGTGCCTATGCGCTTAACCCCGACATCAGGGTTATCGCGCCGTGGCGTGAATGGGATTTGAATTCGCGTGAGAGCCTGCTGGCATACGCCGATGCGGCCGGCATTGCAATCGAAAACAAAAAAGGCCGAAAATCGCCTTATTCGATGGATGCGAACCTGCTGCATATCTCTTACGAGGGTGGTGAACTGGAAGACCCGTGGTTCGAAGCGCAGGACGAAATGTGGCAACGTTCGGTATCACCTGAAAAGGCACCTGACAAGCCGGGCTACCTGGAGTTGGGCTTTGAAAATGGAGACGTGGTTTCAGTGGATGGCGAGCGCATGAGTCCGGCCCGGGTGCTGACCCGTCTCAACCAGGAAGGCGGGGCGCACGGGGTGGGACGGCTGGATATTGTCGAGAATCGCTATGTCGGAATGAAATCGCGGGGATGTTATGAAACTCCGGGAGGCAGTATCATGCTAAAAGCGCACCGTGGAATCGAGTCGATCACACTGGACCGTGAAGCCGCGCACCTGAAAGATGAGTTGATGCCCAAATATGCCCACCTGATCTACAACGGCTACTGGTGGAGTCCCGAACGTGAAATGTTGCAACAGTTGATAGATGCTTCACAGGCGACGGTAAACGGTGATGTACGAGTCAAACTGTACAAGGGGTCGGTCACAGTAGTCGGTCGTAAGTCTGCGACCAATAGCCTGTTTGATCAGGCTATCGTAACCTTCGAAGACGACCGTGGCGCTTATAATCAAAAGGATGCGGAGGGATTCATCAAGCTAAACGCGCTGCGGATGCGAATTGCCGGAAAGAGATGACGCCGGGTCAGCGCAACGGATTCTTATTCTGCCTGCTGCTGGTTGTGCTGGTGGCCTGCTCGTCGTCGACGGATGATACCGAGGTTTCCGAAAGCCAAAGCTATTATTTTCTCGAATCCCTGAATCAGGTAGAAACCGGTGGCAGGCAGTTGCGCTCCGCTGATCTGAATCAGAAGGAATTGACCCAGGCCCTGGCCACGCTGGATCAGGGTTTGAAACTGGCATTTCAGGTCGAACGTAAATTTCTCGATGGGCTCGATTTGCGGCTCGGTAAAAATTATCAACGTTATTTCGTCAAGGGCGTTGAAAATTACCGCCTTGGAATCGAGGCGGGTGATGAATCCCAGCAACGTGATGGTTTGCGCCTGCTGGCGCGCTGGGCTGAATTCTGGAGCCTGCAACGGCAGTCGATACAATCGAAACTTGCCACTAGCTGACATGCCAACGCCGGTACGTTTAGTCGTATGTATCAATCAAAGGCTGGGTACCGGTCAGCGCTCCTGTGTCGGCAGCGGAAATCTCGACCTGATCCGCAAAATTGAGGCTATGATTTCGGATCAGGGACTGCAAGTCCCGATAATCAGACGCGAATGCCTGGGTCGTTGCGAACAGGGACCGGTAATGCGAATTGCGCCGGCGGGTCCTTTTTTTACCGAAATTGACGAACAGCGCCTGCCGGTTATCATTGCCGAGCTTAAAACTTTTATCGAATCTTTGGATGGGAAGTCTTAGCGTAAAAGGTCATGTCTCTGGACGGGTACAGGGCGTCGGCTTTCGTTACTTTGTGTTGTGTCATGCCAAGGCGGAGCAAATCTCTGGATATGCCCGGAATCTCAATGATGGTCGGGTCGAGTTTGTACTTCAGGGTGGGCCCGACGCCGTAGCCAGCGTGATTGAAAAAATGCGCATCGGCCCGGGTCATGCGCGCGTCACCGATCTGTGTTTCGAGGAGACCCAGGGAAGTGTGGCCTTTACCGAATTCGTTGTTCGTTAAAACCTCCCAGGCGAAGCACTCGCGTAGCCCCGGTCCAGCAGCAGTATCAGGAGTAGCACTGATTTGCCTGGCTTACCCATACGGCAGGCCTGCCTGCACCTTCGCCCGATCCTGCTCATCTACCTCGACCACGAAATCGATTGGGCGACAGCAAATTTCGCAATCCTCGATGTATTCCTGCATCACTATCGAACCATCGACCAAAAGCGTAAATTCCTCCCAGCAATAGGGACATTGCACTACAACTTCGATAACTTGGTTAATCATTGTTGGGGAAGTATTCGCAAAAGGCGACCACTATCGGTGGAAAAGTAAATCCAGCCTTCGGGACTTTGGGTCAGCGCACGAATACGCTCATTGAGGTCTTCGAACAGGCGTTCCTCGCCGCTTGCATGGCCCGAATCAGAAATGGTAATCCGGTTCAAGTGACGCAGTTTGAGTGCGCCTGAAAACAAATTTCCGCGCCACTTGGGGAAGGCGTTACCTCGATACATCATCAGGCTGCCGGGTGCGATCGATGGGATATAAACCTTGCGCGGGTCTTCCAGTCCGGGTTTGCTGATACCTTCGCCGATCGATAACGGTGCCCAGTACTCCTTGCCATGACTGACTACCGGCCAACCGTAGTTCCTGCCTTTCAACACCAGATTGAGTTCATCACCGCCACGGGGTCCATGCTCGATCGACCATAACCTTTGCGTTACCGGGTCGAATATTAAACCCTGTGGATTTCGATGACCGTAACTCCAGATTTCAGCGCGCGCATCGGGGTCGTCGACGAAGGGGTTATCGTCCGGTATGCTGCCATCCAGATTGAGACGCATGATGCTACCGATGTGATTGCTCAGTTCCTGGGCCATGTTTCGGTTGCCTCGATCCCCAACCCCGAAAAACACATGACCCCTGTCGTCGAACGCGATTCGACTGCCAAAGTGTTGCCTGGATTCGGTTGCCGAATCGGTAACCAGTAAGTCCTGCCAGTCGATGAATCGATTCCGGGCTAACCGCGCTCGCGCCAGCGTGGTGGCGGCTTCGAAATCGACACTTTTGCTGTAGGTGAAATATATCCATCCATCGCGTGCATAATTGGGCCCGATTGCGACATCAAGCATGCCACCCTGGCCCTCTGCAACAATATCCCGGGGCAGGCCGCCGAGCTTTAAGGTGCTGATATTTTCAATATCGACCAGTTGTACTGATCCGCTACGGTCGGTGACAAGCAGTTGCTGCGGGGATAAAAATGCCATGCCCCAGGGAATGCCCAAACCGCTGAGTATTTGTTCAACTCGAACACCGGCCTGGCCTTGTTCGATTCCGCGAAACTGCTGTGCCACCAACGCTGTTGTCGAAAGTCCCGTGAGTAGTGCCAACAGTCCACAGGATAGAAACCGGATAAACCTAAACATGGCTTTACAGTACAAAAGCTACACGCATAATACCAGAGCGATTACTGGACTTTAGATAGCGACACACAACGATGTTGATTTTCGATGCGAAAAGATGAGTCACCGATTTCTGCCGACCTGATTTTGATCGGGGGAGGGCACAGCCATCTGTTTGTGCTCAGACATTTCGCCATGAAGCCACTGTCGGGGGTCCGAATTACGCTTGTAACACGCGATCTGCACACGCCTTATTCGGGCATGCTGCCGGGTTTTATCGCCGGTCACTACACCCATGACGAAGCGCATATTGACCTGCTGCCGCTGGCGCGCTACGCCGGCGCACGAATTGTACATGCTGAAGTAACTGGTATCGACGCCGATCGCAGGCAGATAGAGATAAACGGCAGACCCTCGATCGACTATGACCTGCTGTCGATCAACATCGGCTCCAGACCCAGCAGCCCGCTGACCGATGCTCCAAAGGTTGATCAATTCGCAGTCAAGCCGGTTGATCGTTTTATCGAATCCTGGTTTCAGGTTGAGCAGCGATTGCTCGATAGTGATACCGATTTACAGTTGGCAATTATTGGCGGTGGTGCAGGGGGAATCGAACTGGCTTTGTCCCTGCAATACCGCGCACAACAAATGGCGAACACGAAAGCCTGCCTGAAACTTGCAATCCTGACCGATCGTGATCGCCTGCTGACAGGACACAATATCGGGGTTCAACGACGTTTTGCCGAGGTTCTGAAGCAGCGTTCGATAAAGGTATACTACAACCATCCGGTTGAGTGTTTTTCAGAGGGTTGTCTGCTCGGGGATTTCGCTATCCCGGTTGTGGCCGATCTGGCAATCTGGACTACGCATGCCAGTGCCGCTGTGTGGCTGGGGGATACAGGATTAGCATTGGACGGCAATGGATTCATCGCAGTCAACCCCTGTCTGCAAAGCCTTTCCCACGAAGCCGTTTTTGCGGTCGGTGACGTTGCCTCGGTTGCCGATTATCCAAGGCCCAGATCGGGAGTGTTCGCGGTGCGTCAGGGTATACCGCTGGCACGTAACCTGATTCGAAAACTCGAGCATCGAGCACTCAAACCGTTCAAGCCCCAGTCGGCGTTCCTGTCACTGATTTCAACCGGGAATCGCTACGCCGTCGCTAGTCGTGGGCGCTGGAGTTTAGAGGGTAAATGGTGCTGGTGGCTCAAGGATCGAATCGATCGCAAATTTATGCGTCGTTTCACCCTACTGCCGGAAATGACCGCCAGCGAAAGCAAGGCCGGGAATACCGCGGTGATGCGTTGCGGTGGTTGTGGCTCCAAAGTCGGTAGCGCCGTTCTGGAACGAGTGCTTGAGCAAATCTATGATCAATATGGCGTTGCCGGTGAATCCGCTTTCGAGCATGCGGACGACGCGGCTCTGATCAGGATTCCGACCGGCATGGTATTGATTCAATCGATCGACCACTTCCGCAGTTTTATTGACGATGCTTATCTGTTTGGTCGCATAGCCGCTAATCATGCACTCGGTGACTTATATGCCATGGGAGTGGATGCCCATAGCGCGATGGTGATCGCAAACGTCGTCTATGGCAGTGAAGCCAGGCAATCGCAGGATTTGTATCAATTGATGTCGGGAGTGGTCGAAACTCTGACGCAAAACCAGACCAGGTTGGTAGGAGGGCATAGCGGGGAAGCCGTTCAGATGAGCTGTGGGCTGAGTGTAAACGGATTCGCAACGTCTGAAAAATTGATGCTGAAGTCCGGTTTAAAACCCGGTGATCGGTTGATTCTGACCCGACCACTGGGAAGTGGAATTTTGTTTGCCGCCGATATGCGCGGTAAGGCACGGGGCCAGTGGATCGACGACGCAATCGAACAGATGCTGGTTTCGAACCGGGCAGCGGCCCGGTGTTTTCGGCAGTTCAAGGTCAATGCCTGTACTGACGTTACCGGATTTGGCCTTGCCGGGCACCTGTATGAAATGCTGCGGGCATCGGCTTGCGAGGCGGAAGTCAACATCGAACAGCTACCCCTTTACCCCGGTGTTATCACCTTGGCGGGCCAAGGAATCGAAAGCTCGTTACACCCGCAGAACATCCGTATTCGGCACAGAATTTCAAATGACGGCAAGCTCACCGAGCACGCCGCCTATCCCTTGCTCTTTGACCCGCAGACTGCGGGAGGGCTGCTAGCGGGCGTTGCCGAGAAAGATGCCGCAAAATGTTTGCAGAAACTACGAAAACTAGGCTATCAACAAGCACAGATAATCGGCAACATAGCCGAACCAACTCATGCTGAAAGGATTATCAGGTTGGTTGACGCCTGATTTCCAGCAATCCCGATTCCTTGATGACCTGGGCGCAGCAAGCCTCCCCGTGGGGCGCCATCAGGTGGGCGCCGGCGCAACCTTCAATTTCGGAGAACCCCCGTAACAGTTCGGCACAGATCGCGCGTCCTTCGGCCTTTTGATCATCGGCGCCATCGAGCCGTTTGATGATGTTTTCCGGAACCTGCACCCCGAACAGATTTTCGTTCATCCAGCGAGCCGACTTCGCTGAAGCCAGCGGACCGACACCGATCAGGAAATAAGCCTGCTCGGTGAAACCGCCATCGACCAACGCCTGGCAATAACGTTTGACCTTGTCCAGCTCAAAGCAATACTGGGTTTGAAAAAACTGAGTTCCGTTATCGATTTTGGCCTGTAATCTCGTTGCCGGCCAGTTGTCACCAGGTTCCGCCGGCATTTCCGCAGCACCCAGGAATAGCGCTGGAGCAGGGCTGATTGCGCGGCCCGATGGAAATTTCCCGGCATCACGCATTTCACGCAATTGCCGCATCAATTCACCACTGTCGATTTCGAACACCTCGGCTGCATCGGGTTGGTCCCCCGCTGTCATTTTGTCGCCGGTCAAACACAGGAAGTTGTGAATTCCGAGGGCCGCGGCGCCGACCACATCGCCTTGCAGAGCGAGACGATTGCGATCACGAGTGGTCTGTTGTAAAACCGGTTCGATTCCCGCGCCTGCCATTATAACCGCAGCAGCAAACGCCGACATATGGACGCGCGCGCTGGCGCTGTCGGTTACATTGATTGCATCCGCAAGCCCGTATAAACAGGCGACACGGTCTATAACTGCATCGGACGAGGCGGCATCGGGTGGTGAGGTTTCAGCAGTTATTGCAAATTCACCGGCTTTCAGGACACGAGCAAGATTACTCGGAGCAGTATCGGTCATAACTGTTGTTCCGGGTAATGGTGGCTTTACTGGTTTGAAGAATGGGGTTCGGCGTACTTGAAGGCATCGGCAATCAGGTAGGCAAGCTCGAGTACCTGGTCCGCATTTAGTCGTGGGTCGCAGCTGGTCAGGTAACGTGTAGCCAGATCGGAGTCGGAGATTTGATAAGCACCACCGGTACATTCGGTGACATGTTCACCGGTCATTTCCAGATGAATGCCCCCGGGGTAACTTCCCTCGGCCTGGTGTACCGCAAAAAAATGGCGTAGTTCTCGTAGAATATCATCAAATTGGCGCGTCTTGTAACCGGTACTGGCTTTAACCGTATTACCATGCATCGGGTCTGACGACCAGACCAGTTTACAGCCTTGTTTTTGTACCGCGCGAATCAGGGCAGGTAGCGCCTCGGGAAGTTTGTCGGCACCCATACGCGTTATCAACATCAGCCTTCCCGCTTCGTTGTCAGGGTTGAGTGCGTCGATCAAACGCAGCAGGTCGTCGGGTTTCGTACCGGGGCCGATTTTGACGCCAACCGGGTTTTCGATCTGCTTGAAGTACTCGACATGTGCGTGATCGAGTTGGCGAGTTCGTTCACCGATCCAAACGAAATGAGCAGAGCAGTTGTAAAATTTTCCGGTGAAGGAATCGACACGGGATAACGCTTCCTCATAATTCAGCAACAAGGCTTCATGTGATGTGAACAATTGGGTTTCGCGAATTGATGGGGCATTGAGCGAAGTGACCCCGCATATTTCCATGAATTCCAGTGCGTCTTCGATACGCTCTGACATTTTAAGATAACGTTGCTTGCCCGGGCTCGCTTTTACAAAACTCATGTTCCAACGATGCACTTGATGGAGGTCTGCGAACCCCCCTTGGGCAAAGGCTCGCAACAGGTTAAGCGTCGATGCGCTCTGGTTGTACGCCTGCAGCATACGTTCGGGATCGGGAACCCTGGCACTGGGAGTGGCTTCTGCCCCGTTGATGATGTCGCCGCGGAAGCTGGGAAGTGAAGCCCCGTTAATTTCTTCGAAGTCGGCCGAACGCGGTTTTGCGAATTGCCCTGCCATGCGGGCGAGTTTTGTGACGGGACGCCGGCCGGCAAAAGTCAGCACCACCGCCATTTGCAGTAATACCCTAAAGGTGTCCCGTATTTTGTTGGCGCTGAATTCAGAAAAAGATTCGGCGCAGTCGCCACCTTGAAGCACAAAGCCATTGCGGTTGCTTACATTGGCGAGGTTTTGTTTCAGATCTCGAATTTCCTGCGCAAAAACCAGTGGTGGTAACGCGCACAGCCGGCGTTCCACATCCTTCAAGTGATCCTGGTCAGGGTAAACCGGTTGTTGCGTGATCGGAAACTTTCGCCAACTGGACGGAGAAGGTTTACGATTCATACTGCCGACCAACAACATGGAATGGTTCAACTTAACCACAAACCATGGAAAATGCCTGAAATAGGTAAAAAACGCCAGTAAAAACAAGTATTTTAAAGGATCATTACAACTGCTGCCACATGCAGGGTCTGAAAATCAATGGTAGTATTGTGAAACTAACGCCGCATGAGCAATCCATTTTATATCGGATATAAAACTAAAACAGCGCTGAGAGAGATCTAGTGAAATATATTCTTATAACTACAGCCTTGCTGGTGTTGTCGGCCCAGGGTATGGCCGATGATATTAAAATCGGGGTTATTCTGGGCTTTACCGGGCCGAAAGAATCGCTTACCCCGGGCATGGCATCTGGCGCCGAACTGGCATTTTCGGAAGCTTCCAGGTCGGGTAATTTACTCGGTGGCAAAACCATCGTAGCGGTACGGGGTGATTCGACCTGCCTAGACGCCGCCGCGGCGACAGCTGTCGCCGAACGGCTCATTACCGCCGATGGTGTCGCGGCGATTATGGGTGCTGATTGTTCCGGCGTAACCACGGCGATAGCCAATAATGTTGCGATCCCGAATGGTGTCGTGATGGTTTCACCGTCGGCTACGTCTCCCGCCTTGTCGTCGATTCACGACAACGGTTTATTCCATCGCACCGCACCTTCAGATGCCCGCCAGGGACAGGTGCTGGCCAATGTATTGCAAAGCCGCGGAATCGATGAAGTCGCGATTACCTATACCAATAATGACTATGGCAAAGGACTTTCCGATTCCTTCGGTACTGCCTTTAAAGCCGTCGGAGGCAAGATTTCGATCACTGCCGCACACGAAGATGGTAAAGCTGACTACTCGGCTGAAGTGGGCGCGTTGTCGGCATCCGGTTCGAAGTATCTTGCGGTTTTCGGTTATGTTGACCAGGGTGGTAAAGGCATCATTCAGGCGTCGATAGAGGCCGATGCTTTTGATAGTTTCATCCTCGCTGATGGCATGGTGGGAGACTCGCTGCTGGCCGCAATCGGTCCAGACCTCGACGGCTCGATTGCAACCTTGCCCGGCGGCGCATCGGGTGCCGATGCCTTTATGAGTTATGCCGGTGCCAACGGCGTTACCGGCGACGGTCCTTTTGTTCCTGAATCCTATGACGCCGCTGCACTGATAGTATTGGCGATTCAGGCTGCGGGCTCTGCAGATCGTGCCGCTATTCAATCGAAAATGATGATGGTTGCGAATGCACCCGGCAAAAAGATTGGCCCGGGTGAACTCGGCAAGGCGTTAAAGATAATCGCGGCCGGTGGCGACGTCGATTACCAGGGCGCGACCAATGTCGAGTTTAACGATGTTGGTGAAGTCTTCGGTTCCTACAAGGAACTCGAAATCGGCAACGGTAAGTGGAATACCATCAAGATTCACTAGCCTGTAATTTGCAAGGAGCGAGCGAAGCCCTGCGCAGATTTGTCAAACAAGGTCCTACCGGGGTGCGGCCATGGGGAACACCCCTCCAGGTCTTGGTTCTGGCATCACTTCGGTTTGCTCACCACCTCGGGCAATATGCCCCCAGGGCTGAAACGCAGTACCATTAACAAAACCAGGCCCATGAAAAACAGGCGCATGTGCTGGGCGTTTCCGATCAGGTGAACCCGCAGTGCACTATTTTCATCGAGCCAGCCCGTGCCTGCCTGCATCAACCAGACGCCTACCGGTTCGGCTTCAATCCAGAGCAACCAGATCAAAAATCCACCCAGCACCGCGCCCATGTTGTTACCCGAACCTCCCACAATCACCATAACCCAGATCAGAAAGGTGTAGCGCAGCGCCGGTATGAGGTCGGAGTGAACTGACCATCCACAGTGGTTAACATCGCCCCTGCGATGCCGATGACCGCGGAGCCGATGATAAATATTTGCAGGTGACGTCGCGCGACGTCTTTGCCCATTGCGCCGGCCGCAATCTCGTTGTCGCGTATCGCTTGTATCATGCGGCCCCACGGCGAGTTCAGTGCTTTTACTCGGCAATTCGATCCTGTGGCGTTAGTGCGGAAATATCCTTACCCCGGAAATACACCTTGCCCTGTATCAGCCCCAGCATGCCGAGCAGGGCTTTCATCGCGGTCGATTTACCCGCGCCGTTTGGACCGACGATTACCGCGATCCCAGCTTGGTTTACCTCGATCGAACATCCTCTGCGGATATCCGCGCCCCCGTAGCCGGCAACCCGCCCCAGATTCAGAAAATCGATCACTTCCATAGCACGCTGGTAGATCCTGCGTTCTTCCTGTTCGATCCGTCGTCTTCGAAACCAGGTGTTGACCAGGTTTTCCCCCGATTGATGTGCCGGCACCATCATCAGATTCTCGACGACCGAAAGTCGTGTAAATTCCCGTGCAATCTGAAAGGTGCGTAACAGGCCCTGGTCGAATAGCTGGTGTGATTTTAAACCGGTGATATCCTTGTCATCGAGAAAAATTCGACCCGAGGTCGGGGCATAGAGACCGGCGATGGTGTTGAAGAGCGTGGTTTTGCCGGCACCGTTTGGACCGATTAGCCCTGTGATGGAACCTTCAGTGATTTCGAGCGAGACATGATCGACCGCTTTCAAACCACCAAAGTATTTGCAGACGTCGTCAACGCGAATCATCTATAGAATGGCTGATTAGCGGAAAGTGAATATTGTGAAACTTAATTATCGGGAAGCGGGTGCAATAGTAGCGAATTCGGCGCGCAAAGGCGAAGATGCTGTTACCGATCTACCCGGCCTCGATAAAAACCAGCTCCCGGTAGGGTCGTGTAAAACAGACTGTGAGTTTTATTTTACCGAGATATCTTAGAATGTAGATCGCGACACGGGTATACTTTGTCGATAGCAGATTGGATGGCCAATCCAAAGGCGATCAAAATTTTGGAGGCCGAATCGTGCGGGTTTTCTACAGGCAATAAAAAACCGGATAATTAATGCAAAAAATCAACTCGATCGAAATGCTCGAAAACATTTACCTGGGACCCGTAACGCAACGATCAATCTGGAAAGAAATCGATCATATCGACGAGCTTTATCGACAGTTTATCGAGGCTTCGCCTTTCCTGGTACTGGCGACCTATGGCGAATCGGGCGTGGATTGTTCCCCCCGCGGTGATCCCCCCGGGTTCGTGCGAGTGGTGTCACCGGATTGCATTCAGATTCCAGATCGAAGAGGCAACAACCGGCTCGACTCGATGCGTAATATCATTGTCAACCCCCAGGTTGGTATTATATTTCTGATCCCCAATGTCGGTGAAACGATTCGCATCAGCGGTGAGGCCGACATCCTGGTCGATAGCGAACTATGCCATTCGTTTTCAATCAATGGAAAACCGGCCAGCAGCGTGTTGTCGATAACAGTACAAAAGGTCTATTACCAATGCCAGAAAGCGCTCGCGCGTTCCAGGCTTTGGGATCCGGAATCCTATATCGAGCGGTCCGAGTTACCCAGCGCCGGTCAAATGGCAAAACACTTCAGCGCACAGCACGGCGAGGTGTTTGACGGTAATAGCTACGATGAAAACTACGCCGAACACATAAAACAAACAATCTACTGATGACTTTTAGGCTGATGTAAAAAAACGGCCAGTGATGAAGATGAAATCATGCAAACTCGCCGATTCGTTCAATCGATGAATTGAAAGACCGGCTCGAGAACTGATATCAGGAGAGTGGAATGCAAGCAGAAATGTACAAGATTGGATCGATCGGTAACGGGTTTCTCGCAATCATGGCATTGCCATCGCTGCAACCGGAGGATCCCGCATCGATTCTCAATATATCTCGACTCGAGATTCGGCTAGTGGTTTCGCTGCTGGAACCCGGTGAGGCCCGTGGCCTGGGTCTCGATGCCGAACGCGAACAGGCCAAAGCGTATGCAATGGAATACCTTCCCTTTCCGATCCCCGATATGGGAGTGCCGTCTTCGGTAGAAAAATTCACGCTCATCACGCGACAGTTGTTCCAGCAAATCAGCTCGGGCGTAAATACCCTGGTGCATTGCCATGCAGGAATCGGTCGATCGGGCTTGATGGCTGCCGGAATTTTATTGCACTGTGATCTGGATCCGGAACAGGCATTTGCCCATGTTTCCAAAATGCGGGGTATTAAGGTGCCGGAAACCAATGAACAACGAGACTGGTTGGTCATCAACTGCGCAACCATTGTTAATGCTACGGGCGAGCAGTAATGCTTGCTGGTGACAGACCGGTATGAACCAGGCGCTGGATCGATATGCCGATAACCCGATTATCGACGAACTGGTTTACTGGCCCCCGAAGCAACGCCGAATTGAAAGCGTGCGCGCCTGTAATGTGCTGTTTCGCAAGCCTTTCATCGAGGTCCGGATGGAAGGGGGTGAAATTTTTCAGCGACATTTCAAGCGTGAGTCCTTTGCCCGGTTCTGGGCGCAAGCACGTGTGATCCTGGAAACCATCACGCGTATCGAACTGATATCGGACTTCAAGTTTGAACCGGTTGCCGATCGTGACAGCCTGGCACGAGAAGTTCTGGCCTGTCGGGACGAGTGCATCGAGGAGAGCAACCTGATGTTTGCCGAGGGGTTGTACTCGCAATTCCTGATCCAGTATGGCGAAGACTGCTGGAATCTGCCCCGGGATGCGCAACAAAAAATTGCCCGCGCCAGGCAACAGCTCGAAATCAGTACCTGACAAATCTGCATATTGCAGGCTATTTCATGAAAACGAGTCGCAGCGCGATGCCCCACATGATGCAGCCAATTAAAAAATCCAGAATTCGCCAGGCGCCGGGTTTCGCGAACACGGGACGCAACAGGCGCGCGCCATAGCCGAGCGCAAAGAAGAACGCAAAAGATGCCGAAATCGCACCCGCGGTAAACCAGGTAATTTGTTCACGGAACTGCGTTGACACCGAACCCAGCAGCACCACCGTATCGAGGTAGACATGTGGGTTGAGCCAGGTAAAGGCAAGGCAGGTAAGCGCCGATTGCCAGGGGCTATTGCTCTTGATCTCACTGGGTTGCAGGCCTTGTTGATTGCGCAGAGCCTTGTAAAAACTGATCAACCCGTAAACCAGCAGGAACCCGGCGCCGCCGTAGCGGGCTATCGTCACCAGCGCTGGAAACGATGCCACCAGCACGTGAAAACCACTGACTCCGATCAAAATCAGTAGCGCATCCGACAGCGCACAAATTAGAGATACCAGCAAGACATGCTCGCCTTTGAGCCCTTGTTTAAGTACGAAAGCGTTTTGTGCCCCGATCGCGAGAATCAGTGAAAAACCGAGTGAGAATCCAAACAGAAATGCGTGCATTGAATAGGGTATTGATTAGGTACAGAATGCATGCATGTTAAGACAACAACTGCAAAAACCCGAAATTTATTTGTATCTCTTAGCGGCAGCGGTGCCGATTTGCTTTGTCGGCTGAGCGGCGATGATTAACAATTTTGCAGTCGAACAGGTGGGATTCCCCGGGGTTGAGATCGGGATCCTACAAAGCCTGCGGGAAATACCGGGCTTGCTGGCCTTCGCCGTCGTCTTTCTGCTGCTTCTGATGCGCGAGCAAACCATCGCCTTCGCGTCCTCAGTCAGTTTGGGTATCGTTATTCATATTTAACGAAATCGACAGGAAATTCTGGCCAAAAAGTCTTTTCCGCAGTAGATTCATCCTAAGTCCGACAGACTCCCGGCGCCGGGGTATAAATTCAACATGCTTCTTTACACCCCAGAACAGGTTTATCAGCTCGAACGGGCGGCGCTTGCAATGGATAGCCTGACCGGGATCGATTTGATGCATCGAGCCGGAACACGGGTCTGGCAAGCACTGCTGGAACGCTGGCCGGGAGTCAAGAAAATCACCGTGTTTGCCGGTGCGGGTAACAATGGCGGTGATGCTTTTGTGGTCGCACTGGCCGCACATCAGGCTGGCGTCGAAGTGCAATTACTGATACAGGGTGACCTGTCACGCCAGTCGGATACGTCGCGTCACTTCAAAATTTTATGGGAAAAGGCCGGAGGCTGGTCACAGCATTGGCAAAACCAGGAAATCACCGGTGATGTCATTGTCGATGGTTTGCTCGGAATTGGGTTGCATCGGGCACTGGATGAGCATTGGCGAGGATTGATCGCAAACATCAATCAGTGCGACCTGCCCAGGGTGGCGATCGATATTCCCACCGGGCTTAGTGGTCTGACAGGAACCCCTCAGCCGGTTGCGGTTGATGCGCAATTGACCGTTACCTTTATCGCTGCCAAAAGTGGACAGTTGCTGGCCGATGGACCGGATTACTGTGGTGAGCTGGTTTTTGAGGATCTCGGTGTATCGACGCGGGTTCGACATACGGTCGCAGCCAGGTTGAAAGTCATTGATACCTGTCAGCTACCTTTGCCTCGAAAGCAAAATTCGCACAAGAATCATTACGGGAATTTGCTCATCGTCGGTGGCGACCAGGGTATGAGCGGGGCGGTAGCGCTCGCGGCTCAGGCCGCATTACGCAGCGGAGCAGGGTTAGTGACTGCGCTGGTACATCCCCAATGTCATGCTGAACTGGCGAATTTTCCCGAAATCATGGTGCAGGGCTGGGACCAGTTCGAGGCGAAATTAACTGAAGCGAGTGTCGTTGTCATCGGTCCGGGCCTCGGTAGCAGCGATGCTGCCAAAAAATGCCTGCAGGTGTTGCGTCAGACCGGCTTGCCGTTGGTTGTTGATGCCGGTGCGCTCAGTGCCGATTTTCTACAATCACTGGAATCGAAAAATATCGTAATTACCCCGCACCCGGGTGAAGCCGCGGCCTTGCTGTCAACATCGTCTGCCGAAATTCAGGCAGATCGACTCGACGCCTGCGAGCGGCTGGTCGATACCTTCGATGCCACCTGTGTGCTAAAAGGCGCCGGTACCCTGATCGCACAAGCCGACGTTTTGACCGCAATCAATATCCACGGTAATCCAGGGATGGCCAGTGCCGGCATGGGTGACGTACTCAGTGGTATTATCGCCGCGTTTATAGGGCAGGGAATGACACTTTTTGAAGCAGCAAAATCGGCCGTTTTCATTCATGGCCTGTGCGCGGAGTTTTACTGTTCCAACAACGACCAGACGGGGTTAATTGCCAGCGACATCATCAGGCTGATACCCGGAATCATCAAGAATCTACGGGATTCGAGTTAACCGCAGTTGCTCATTCACGACGAAAAGGAAATGCGCAATTTTGGCGCCAGGCTGATCGCCACCTGTGAACACGGTGGCGTCATCACCTTGTGCGGTGAACTCGGCACCGGCAAGACAACCCTGGTTCGCGGTGCGCTGCGTTCGCAAGGCCTGGAAACCGGGGTTCGTAGCCCGACTTACACCCTGGTCGAGTATTATTCGTTGGCAAAATTCGCGGTCGCACATTTCGATTTGTATCGCCTCGCGGATCCTGAAGAACTCGAGTATCTTGGATACCGTGATTACTTAAACCCGCAAACCTTGTGCTTTATAGAATGGCCACAGCGCGCGCGCGGATACCTGCAAGCGGTCGATTTGGAGATCGATCTCGAATACCATCCTGAAGGCAGATTTTTGCAACTGAACCCAACCAGCGATTGGGGTGAACAGCTGATATCCGGAATAATTTGACGCGGTTAGGTATATTCTTGATGGTTTTTTTAGAAATCTCCACTATCTAATTAATAAATATAGAAAAAGTGTTGATTTTTCAGGCGAGGTTTACTATAAATAGCATCCAGTTACAGGTCGAAAACCGGGAAATATGAACCCATTCTTTACAGCAAGGCGCCTTTTCTTGAAGCGGGCATCCCGTTACGGGTTGTCGCTGGCGCTGTTGACGCACGCTAATTCATCTTTCGCCAAGCCAAAATCAACGCTCACCGGCATAAGGATATCTCAATCCGCAGAGGTTCATACGCGGGTTGTGTTTGACCTCACAGGGGAATTCGAGCATCGGTTGT
Source organism: uncultured Gammaproteobacteria bacterium (assembly GCA_964488685.1). GTDB lineage: Bacteria > Pseudomonadota > Gammaproteobacteria. The sequence goes on along the minus strand of CAZAVY010000001.1, from coordinate 30,843 downwards.
TTACGCTGGCGGATCCGTACCGGGTCGTCATAGATTTAGAAGACACTCGCAAAAGCGATGCAATCGATATAAGTACCCGAACCACTAACCTGATGAGCGGGGTCCGTTCCGCGAGCAAGGATAATGGCCGGTTGCGTGTTGTCATCGATCTGCAGGCTAAAGTTCGCCCCCGCAGTTTTGAGCTAAAGCCGGACGGAAAGTCGGGGCATAGACTGGTAGTTGACCTTCATGCAACCAACCTGAGTCCGACACCGATCGAGACCAGCCAGCAACAACGCAACAAGCACAACAAAAAATTTATCATTGCACTCGACGCGGGACATGGCGGTCGTGATCCTGGCGCCATTGGCAAGAGGGGCACGCGCGAAAAAGATGTCACGCTATCGGTCGCCAAAAAGTTGAAAACGCTGATAAATCGTACTCCGGGCTATCGGGCGATACTCACCCGGGATGCGGACCGTTTTATATCCTTGCGCAACCGTGTCAAAAAGGCCCGCCAGGCCGAAGCCGATATATTTGTTTCGCTGCACGCCGATTCTTTCCATAGCCCGGTTGCCAAAGGGGCCTCGGTTTACGCTTTGTCCTTGAGCGGAGCCAGTTCGGAAGCGGCACGCTGGGTTGCGGACAAAGAGAATGCCGCCGATCTGATCGGAGGTATCAGCCTCGATGATAAAGATGATTTAATTGCGTCGGTTCTACTCGATCTGTCGCAAACTGCAACCATCCAGGATAGCCTGGAACTTGGGTCGGACGTGCTGAAGCATATCGGTAAAATTTCCAAACTCAACAACCGCAAAGTTCAACAAGCCGGATTCGCAGTGCTGAAAGCACCCGATATGCCATCCATTCTGATAGAAACCGCGTTTCTGTCAAACCCGGGCGAAGAAAAGAAACTACGCAATCCGCAACACCAGCACAAACTCGCCAAGGCCGTTTTTTCCGGGATTCAAAACCATCTCAGGAACCGTCAGAGCTAGCCTCGTCACGGGGTACAGGCTCCAGGATGAATTTTTGTAGCGCCGCCCGGTATTCAGGGAAGTCGCTAATATCGTTGTGGGCAGCACCCGCGATCATCCGGTAAACCAGCTCGGTCCGGTTGAAGCGCTGCCTGAGTGCCAGGGTATGATGCAAAGCTATTACGCGATCGTGTTCAGCGCTAATAATCAAAACGGGAATCTCTATTTCACCCGCGAGTGAAGCAGAATCAAATCGATCCTTGATAAGGAATTGAACCGGAAAAATTGGGTAAAGCCTCTGAGCCACCTCGGTAATACTATCGAAAGGGGTCGTCAGTATTAATTTTTCCAGTGGGCGATTGGCTGCCAGGTAAACCGCAACACCGCTGCCCAGGCTACGCCCGCTGGCTATAATCGAGTCGTGTTGGGTGATCAATCGATCGTAGATTGCGAGCGCATCCGAAAACAGCCCGGATTCGCTCGGGTAACCCTGGCTTTTACCGTAACCACGATAATTGATCAGGTAGACACTGTAATCGCGAAACACAGCCTCGAAAAATGTCTGATTCAGAGAAATCAGCTCGGCATTCCCACCGAAGTAAATTGCCGCCCTGGATTTGCCCGGATTTATTACCCAGCCATGCAGGATGGTACCCCTATTGTTTATGGAAATTTCTTCCGCGCTGAAAGTGGGATCTATCGGCACCGGAAAGTAAAGTAACTTGCGTTGATAGGCATACAAAAACGCCACGCAAAGCAGGTAAATTCCCAGCAACACAAGGACAAATGAGGTGAATTCCTTCATCGTGATTTAATCATAATCCAACCACCGAATTTTCTGGTATTCTCTGTTCGAATCTGTATCAGCAGCCTATATTACTCAAGCATTCTCCGATGAACAATCTCGAGCAACTAAAATCCAGGGCCAGGCCAGCCCTCATTTCTCACCACCTTTCTAGCGTGACGACACCAAGCGCTCCCTGCCTGCATTTCTCTCGGTCAGAGCGCTTAACATAGTGTTAACCATGTCTGCACATTCTTCGGTCGTGAAATACAGGCTGGGCACGACCCTTCGCCGTCTCGCTACGCACGGTGGTCAAAAATGCGGGCTAACACCCCCGGCTGCCGGAATATTAAATTGCCACAGATCCATACCTTAAGCTCTCACCTTGTCAACCAGATAGCAGCTGGAGAAGTGGTCGAACGACCGGCTTCGGTGGTAAAAGAACTGGTCGAAAACAGCCTCGATGCGGATGCCGGTGCAATCACGATAGAAGTCGATGCGGGTGGCACCAGGATGATCCGGGTTACCGACGATGGTTGTGGAATCGAGCGCGAACAACTCACCCGTGCCATGGCGCGACATGCCACCAGCAAGATTAGTAACCTCGGAGACCTCGAAAGCATCGATTCCCTGGGTTTTAGAGGCGAGGCTCTACCCAGCATCGCGTCAGTTTCACGTCTGAGTCTCGCGTCGCGTATCGGGTCAGCCAATCATGCCTGGAAACTGCAGGCGCGGGAAAATGCCGACCCGATTCCTGACGCCTTGCCCCAGGGTAGCCAGGTCGAAGTGCGGGAATTGTTTTACAACGTGCCGGCCCGAAAAAAGTTTTTGCGAACCGAGCAAACCGAATACAAACATATCGAGACCCTGTTTAAAAATCTGGCCTTGAGTCATCCGGCGGTAGCGTTCAAACTGATTCACAATCAAAAAGTGATCTATCAGCTAGCCTCGGTTCAAAATTCACAGGACCGACTTTTACGGCTCGCAGCCTTATGCGGCAAGACCTTTGCCGGGAGTCTGGTTGAAATCGATATCAGCGCCGATAATCTGCGCCTCGATGGATGCGTGGCGTTGCCCACATTTAATCGCAGTCAGGCCGACATGCAGTATTTCTTTGTCAATCAGCGCATGGTGCGAGATAAACTCATTAACCATGCCGTGCGTCAGGCCTATCAAGACCTGTTGTTTCACGGCAGGCATCCTGCTTACGTACTGTCGCTGACGATGGAAACCCGTGAGCTGGATGTAAATGTGCACCCGCAAAAGCATGAAGTGCGTTTTCGAAATTCGCGCACGGTGCATGATTTTCTGTTTCGCAGTCTGCACCAGGCACTCGGAAAAGTGCAACCGGAACAGCAAATCGAATCACCGGGCTTTGCTGTCGCCGAAAATTTTACTTCGAGCGGACCCGGGCAATCCGGTCTCAACTTCAGCCAGTTTCAGGGCACAGATCATTCGGCTAAGCTGCGCGAACAAATGCAATCCTATGCGGCCCTGTTAAATCCCCGGATCGGGTCGCTTGAGGATGCCGAAGCACAGCATCAGGTCCCACCGTTGGGATTTGCCGTTGCCCAGCTGAAAGGCATCTATATTCTGGCCGAAAATAGCGATGGCCTGATCATCGTCGATATGCACGCCGCGCACGAGCGCATCGTATATGAGCGTATGAAACAAAATGCAGCAGTGGAGGATGTGATTGCGCAACCCTTGTTGGTTCCGATTGTGTTCAACGTCAGCCTGGCAGAGGCTGATCTGGTTGAAGCAAACAATGAGTTTTTCAATCATCTCGGGTTAAAGGTCGAACGTCTGGGCCCGGAACAGCTTAGGCTACGCTCGATCCCGGCATTGCTCAAACACGCAGACAGCGAACAACTGCTTCGAGACGTTCTGTCGGACCTGGCCGAGCATGGAAGTTCGGAACGCATTCAGGAGTTTCAAAATGAAATGCTGTCGACCATGGCCTGTCATGCCTCGGTGCGAGCAAATCGTATGCTCAACCGCGACGAAATGAATGCCCTGCTGCGCGACATCGAGCAGACCGAGCGCAGCGGTCAATGCAATCATGGGCGACCGACCTGGAAGCAGCTTAGCCTGGATCAACTCGACAAGCTGTTTTTGCGCGGGCAGTAAAATGTTCGATCCGAAGGTCATTTTGTTAATGGGTGCGACCGCTACCGGGAAAACCGAACTCGCGTTGGAAATAAGTCAGCGTTTCGAAGTTGAAATAATCAGTGTCGATTCAGCCTTGATTTATCGAGGCATGGACATCGGTACCGCCAAGCCCGAAGCTTCGATTCTTGGCTCGGTCGCGCATCATCTGATCGATATTATCGATCCTGCCGATCCCTATTCTGCATGGGATTTCTTACAGCATAGTCGCCAACTGGTGCATGAAATCAGCCGGCGTGGCCGAATCCCGCTACTGGTTGGCGGTACCATGATGTATTTCCAGGTCTTCGAAAATGGCCTCAATCGGTTACCGGCGGCTGATAGTGCCTTACGCAAACGCCTCGACCGGCAGGCTCGAACAGTTGGCTGGGACGCGATGCACGAGAGGCTGGCACGGGTTGATCCGGTCAGCGCGGATCGAATCAAATCAACCGATTCGCAGCGAATTCAACGCGCGCTTGAAGTGTATGAGATAACCGGCGAAGCGCTTTCCGCGTTACAGCAACGTGAGTCGACTGGCTACGGTGGCGATATCGAGAAGATCGTTCTCGCCGCCGGCGAGCGGGCACAGCTGCATCGGCGTATCGAATTAAGATTTCTAGATATGCTGGAGCGAGGATTCATCGAAGAAGTCTCCCAACTCAAGGCGCGCGCTGATCTGAATCAATCCCTGCCGTCGATGCGCTGCGTCGGTTATCGCCAGATATGGGAGTATCTCGATGACAAAATCACACGCCCGGAAATGATTGACAAGGGTATCGCCGCGACGCGCCAGCTTGCCAAACGTCAGATTACCTGGTTGCGCAAACAGCCACGGGAAAAGTCATTCAATTGCTTGAATTACAGTAAAGATGCTATATTTGATGAAGTTGAGGCTGCATTTACCGGGCTTCAACCGGAACGCATTAAAAGCAAGGGAACCATAGACTCTACCTCAAAGTTCTAAATCCAGTACCGTGGTAGATTTACAATAATAATTTTAAGGAGTGCAAATTTATGTCAAAAGGACAAATGCTACAAGAACCCTACCTGAATGCTTTACGAAAAGAACATGTACCGGTTTCTATTTTCCTGGTGAATGGTATTAAGTTGCAGGGTCAGATCGAGTCTTTCGACCAGTTTGTCGTGCTGCTCAAGAACAACGTCAGCCAGATGGTCTACAAGCACGCGATTTCCACAATCGTTCCCGCACGTAATGTCAGTGTCGATCATCCCCATCAGGAAGATGGAGAAGGCAACCGTTAACGGAGGTCTTATTGTTCGAATTTGAGCGACCGCGCGCGGGGGAACGCGCGCTTCTGGTCCATATTAATTTTCCGCATCAACCCGACCAGGATGATATTGACGAATTCGTCGAACTTGTGCGTTCGGCAGATGTGGTTGATGTCGACCTGATTGTCGGCAGTCGCCAACAGCCCTCGGCAAAGACTTTTATCGGCAAAGGAAAACTCCAACAAGTCACTGCCCAGGTCGCCTCGCAACAGGTTGACGTGGTGTTGTTTAATCACCCGCTGTCGCCATCGCAGGAGAGGAACCTTGAGCAGGCTCTGCAATGCCGCGTGCTCGACCGTACCGGCTTGATTCTCGATATATTTGCACAACGCGCGCAATCCTTCGAAGGTAAGCTCCAGGTCGAATTAGCACAGTTAAAGCACCTGTCGACCCGTCTGGTGCGTGGCTGGACCCATCTTGAACGCCAAAAGGGTGGTATCGGATTGCGTGGACCCGGTGAGACACAGCTCGAAACCGATCGGCGTCTGTTGGGTAAACGCATCAAGTATCTCAACAACCGCCTGCTCAAGGTAGCTCGCCAGCGTGAACAGAGCCGCCAGGCGCGTAAAAAAGCCGAGCTGCCGACCCTCTCTCTGGTAGGCTATACCAACGCTGGCAAATCGACCCTGTTCAATGCGCTGACCGATGCCTCGGTGTACGTTGCGGATAAGCTTTTTGCGACCCTAGACCCAACCCTGAGAAAACTCCGGTTATCTGAACAACAGGTCGTCATACTTGCCGATACGGTCGGTTTTATTCGGCATCTGCCGCATGACCTGGTGGCGTCATTTCGTGCCACTTTGGTTGAGACGCGCGAAGCCGATTTGATTCTGCATGTGGTTGACTGCTCGGACGACAGTCGTCAGGAAAAAATTGAGGCGGTCGACAAGGTATTACAGGAAATTGGTGCGGAGGCAGTTCCGCAGCTGCTCATTTACAACAAGATCGATGTGACCGGATTTGAAGCACGTATCGATCGGGATGCACGAGATCAAGCTTGGCGAATTTGGGTTTCGGCGATAACCCGGTCCGGTTTCGCAGAGTTAATCGATGTTTTACGCGATCGATTTTGTGAACAGGCCTCGACATATCGGTTGGTTTTAAAGACCCACGAAGGTCAGATCCGGGCTTTTTTGTTCGAAAGTTGCGTAATTGATGCTGAAAATTTTGAAATTAATGGCGATATTCACTTGAAACTGCGGCTAACGCCCGCACTATTAAAGCGTTTAAGCCACAAATTCGAGATTTCTTCAGATCGATTCGAAGTAGTGACTGATGCGCTTGCAGGAGTCACATGATAGCCATTACAATCCGCACTCTCTGTGTATCCGTAAACCACTAACCAATATTTCTATAATCGGAGTTAATTATGCCCTGGAATGAACCGGGTAAAGATAAGGACCCCTGGGGACAGCGCAACACCGGCGGTCCTCCCGACATTGACGAACTCTTTAATAACCTGAGAAACAAACTCGGCGGATTGCTCGGAGGGGGTGGCAAGGGCCGGATTCCAAAGGTACCCGGCGGTTCAGGTAAACTGTCGGGAATAATCGGATTCTTCGTAGTTGCGCTGCTGGTGGTATGGGCGCTGACGGGTATCTATATAGTCGATGAGGGCTGGCGTGGGGTCGAGACTCGGTTCGGCGAAAGAACCGAGATCACCCAGGCCGGGCCGCATTGGCATATACCTTTCCCGATCGAAGACGTCGAACTGGTCAATGTGGCCGATATTCGAACCGCGCGCAACAATTCCAAGATGCTCACCAGTGATGAAAACATCGTGGTGATGAGCATCGAGATTCAGTACAACATCAAAAATGCCCAGGATTTTACATTTGAGGTACGAGACCCGGATTTAACCTTGCAACAAACCGCTGAAACCGCGATTCGCGAGGTGGTCGGCAATAACGATATGGATCTGATCATTACCGAAGGGCGTGCAATCGTCGGCAGTGCGACCAAGGAAATCATGCAACAAATTCTCGATAACTATGGTACCGGCATTAACGTTGTTACTGTAAATATGGATGAAGCGCAGCCGCCCGAGGAAGTGCAGGATGCGTTTGAAGACGCGATCAAAGCCCGCGAAGACGAACAGCGTATCATCAATGAAGCTAACGCCTACCGTAACGACGTTGTGCCGAAGGCGCGGGGTGAAGGCCAGGGGCATCTGGAAAAGGCCGAAGCCTATAAAACCCGCGTTACCAAATCCGCAGAGGGTGACACCAGTCGCTTTAATCAACTCCTGGCGGAGTATCAACGAGCACCTGAAGTGACTCGTGAACGAATTTATCTCGATACCATTGAAGGCGTGATGTCACGGTCACCCAAAGTTATGATTGATATTGAAGGTGGCAATAATCTGATGTTTCTGCCACTCGACAAGCTGATTTCGGGTTCATCCTCGGGTCGGAATCCATTACCAAGCGGGACCGTCGTGGATACACAGTCGCTCATAGAGGAGTTCAAGAATAACGTTAACCGCAGCCGCAACCGGGGGACACAGTAATGAATAACATCAAGTTCGGTTTCGTATTATTACTGGCAGCCGCCGTGGTTTTAAGTATGTCGACGTTTATCGTGCACGAGCGCGAACTGGCAATCAAATTCAAGCTCGGGGAAATTGTCGAGTCAAATTATTCGCCCGGGATATATTTTCAGATTCCAATCATCAACAACGTAAGAAAGTTCGATAGTCGAATCCTAACCATGGACACCCCTTCGGAGCGCTTCCTGACTGCCGAAAAGAAAAACGTGATTGTCAATTCGTTCGCCAAATGGCGGATTGCCGATCCCAAGACTTTTTACACTGCCACGGCGGGAGATGAGCGGCAGGCCATAGCGCGGATGGCGTCGATTATCAATAACGAGCTCAAGGGCCAGATTGCATCCAAGAATATGCGCGAGGTTATTTCCGGTGGGCGAGCGAAAATCATGCAGGTCGTCACCGATAACGCCGGTAAAAAAATCAGGGATCTCGGCATCGAATTGATCGATGTGCGCGTGAAAAAGGTGGAATTACCCGAAAATGTCAGCGCCAATGTATATCGGCGTATGGCTACCGAAAGACAAACCGTCGCCAAGGAATTTCGTTCACGCGGCGAGGAAATAGCAAAACAGATTCGGGCCAATGCCGATCGGCAACGCGAGGAAATTCTGGCGGAGGCTTACCGCAAAGCGGAACAGATAAGGGGTGAAGGCGATGCCACCGCTGCCAAGACTTACGCGGATTCCTACAATCAGGATAGGGAGTTCTATTCCTTTTACCGTAGCATGCGAGCTTACGAAGTCAGTTTTAGTAACAATCAGGATATTATCCTGATGAGTCCGGATTCCGATTTCTTCAAATACTTCAAGGGCCCTGAATCGCCGTAATTTAAACGCAACGGGTATACAATTCGAACGGGCGGCAAACTGCGCCCGTTTTTTGTGAGAGAGTTATGAACTGGGCTGATTTATGGGCGGCGCTGGCGCTGCTGTTGGTTTTCGAGGGTTTGATACCGTTCGTCAGCCCGGGAGGATATAAAAACATGGTTCAGCAAATGGCTGCTATGCCGGAAAAAATGCTCAGAAATGCCGGTCTGGCGCTGATGATTACCGGAATCGTCGGTCTTTACCTGGTGCGGGGCTAAGCTTGGCCCAACATTCCGGCAAGCGCTGGCTGCTACCCGATGGGGTACAGGAGACTCTGCCGCCCGATGCATTGGCAGTGGAATCTCTGCGTCGCAGAATCCTGCAGATTTTTCATGGCTGGGGCTACGATCTGGTAATGCCGGCAATGATCGAATATATGGATTCACTGTTGACCGGTACCGCACATTCACTGGATACCAGAACCTTCGCTTTGGTTGATCAATTGTCGGGGAAACAGATGGGGGTACGTTCCGATATGACGCCGCAGGTTGCACGTATCGATGCACACCTGTTAGCCGACGACGCGCGTCATCACCGGGTTTCACGCCTTTGTTACTGCGGACATTTATTACATGCGATTGGTGACGGCATCACTTCCAGCCGAACTCCGTTACAAATTGGTGTCGAAATATTCGGCAGTGACTCTATCAGCGCCGATGTCGAAGTGGTTAGCCTGATGGTCGCAACCCTGCACGCAGTCGGCCTGCACAATATATCGATTGACATCGGTCATGTCGGAATATTTGGCAGCCTGGTAAAAAATGCCGGACTCGATGAGGAACAGGAAAATCGTCTGTTTGATATGCTGCAGCGTAAATCGATTCCTGATTTGCAGGGCTATCTGCATCAATTACAGTTATCGGAACATCTGTGTGAACAGCTTTGCCAGTTGGCGTTGCTCAACGGCGATATCTCGGTGATCGATGAAGCGCGTGGTCTCTACCGGGATGTCGGGCAAGAAATGTCGACGACCCTCGACTACATGCACCAGGTGGTGCAATCCTTGCAGCGAAAATATCCCGACACCCTGATTAATTGCGATCTGTCCGAATTGCGTGGCTACAGTTACCACACCGGCCTGGTGTTTGCTGCATTTTTGCCGGGTCAGGGTCGGGAAATTGCCCGTGGCGGCCGTTACAACGATGTCGGGGAAGTATTCGGCAATGCGCGACCAGCAACCGGTTTCAGCACGGATTTACTGAATTTGTATCAACTAGGTGGTGCAGACGGCAAGTGCCAGGCGGGAATTTTGGTGCCGGATAACGATGATGAAGCACTCGCTGATATGATCCGGCATTTGCGCGCCGAAGGCGAACGTGTGGTGGTCGATCTGAGCGCTGGTAAAACCGGTGCCGTGGATCAGCAATGCGATCGACAGGCGCTACAGTCAAACGGAATCTGGGTAATTGAAGAGGTTTAGGTTTTATGGCTCAAACAGTCGTTGTGATCGGAGCACAGTGGGGTGACGAGGGCAAAGGTAAGATCGTCGATCTGCTGACCGAACAGGCAAGCACGGTGGTGCGCTTTCAGGGAGGTCACAATGCCGGACATACCCTGGTTATCGATGGCGTGAAAACCGTGTTGCACCTGATTCCATCGGGCGTGCTGCGTGACAATGTCATGTGTCTGATCGGTAATGGCGTGGTCCTTTCACCGCAGGCTTTACTGAAAGAAATAGCGCAACTCGAGGCCAGCGGAATACCGGCTCGGGAGCGAATCGTCATCAGTGAATCCTGTGCGCTGATTCTGCCCTACCACGTCGCGCTGGATCAGGCGCGCGAAACGGCGCGCGGTGACAAGGCCATCGGCACCACCGGGCGCGGTATTGGCCCCTGTTACGAAGACAAGGTTGCTCGCCGGGGTATCCGTCTGGGTGAAATGTTGCACCAGGAACACTTCGCTGCACGCCTTGCGGAAGTCCTGGAATATCATAATTTCGCGCTAGAACATTATTTCAAGGCGGCCGCGCTCGATTATCAGCAAATTCTCGACCAGGCTTTGGTGCAAGCAGAGCAAATGCGCGATATGGTTGGCGATGTTACTGCAATGCTGCATCAACTACTCGAACAGGGTGCGGCAATCATGTTCGAGGGCGCGCAAGGGGCGTTGCTCGACATCGATCACGGCACCTATCCCTATGTGACATCATCGACGACAACAGCCGGTGGGGCAGCTTCGGGATCCGGGGTGGGACCGCGCGACATTGAATATATTCTCGGTATTGTCAAAGCCTATACCACGCGGGTTGGAGCGGGTCCCTTCCCGACCGAACTGGATGACGCCTGCGGGCAACACATGGGTGAGCGTGGACATGAATTTGGTGCAACCACCGGGCGCAAACGTCGATGTGGCTGGCTCGACCTGGTCGCGCTGAAGCGTTCGCTGCGTATCAATTCGGTCAGCGGCTTGTGCATTACCAAACTGGATGTACTCGATGGACTTGAAACCTTAAAACTCGCGGTCGCCTATCGCTACTGCGGTAAAGAAACCACGAATCCCCCGACAGGAGCTGAAAATTTTGCAGCCTGTGAGCCGGTATATATAGAGTTGCCCGGCTGGAAGGAATCCACTCTGGGATTAAAATCCTGGGATGCGTTGCCCGTCGCGGCAGTCAACTACCTCAGAAAAATCGAGGAAATTTGCCAGTTACCGATCGATATTGTGTCCACCGGGCCGGATCGGGTGGAAACCATTGTTTTAAATCATCCTTTTGCCGCCTAGTTCTTTGCTTTTATTACGATTTGTACTTAAATCAGTGTTAAGGGTCACACAGGAAAACCGATAAATGATTAGCAGAATCTCGTTACTGTTTGCAAGCGTTGTTTTTGCGGGTATCGCGGAGCCGGGCGCCGGCGAGCAGATCTGGTCCCCGGCCAACGTACAATCTCGAAGTGTCGAAAGCGGAATGCGTTATTTCGAGGCCGATGATCGAGCCTTGCGGGATCAACTGGGGCAGGTACCGCATGAAGCCCTGGGCGATCGCTCGCATTCCATTCTGTTGCCGATGCCCGATGGCAGCTTGCAGGCCTTTGTCATCGTAGAGTCTCCGATAATGGAAGCTGAACTCGCAACCCGCTATCCGCAAATCAAAACATTCAAGGTATATGGCATCGATGATCCATTGGCATCGGGTCGGGTTGATATTACCCCGCAGGGGTTCCATGCCATGCTGTTTACCTCACAGGGTCGATTGTTTATCGATCCTGATCAAAGCGCGCCTCAGGCTGCGATGTATTTGTCCCGTTATCGCCAGGGCCAGCCGACGACCGGCTTTTCCTGTGGTATACACGAGCTTGATCTCGAAGATCGACCGACACCGGACACCGCCGGCAAGATTTCGCAACGCATCACCGGCCAACTGCTGGAATATCGCCTTGCGGTAGCCGCGACCGAAGAATATGTCGTGGAACTCGGGGGCACGGTAATGCTGGCCCAGGCCGGAATCGTAACTGCGATCAATCGCGTAAACGAGATTTACGAGCGTGATCACGGGATTCGCCTGACACTGGTCGCAAACAACGATCAATTGATCGAAAATGGCGGCAATGTCAGTTTCACCAACAGCGTCGGGTTCTTAATGTTGGCCGAAAATCAGGTCTGGATTGATTCCGTGCTCGGTAGCGGTGGTTACGATATCGGTCATGTTTTCAGTACCGGTGGCGGCGGTGTCGCCCGGCTCGGATCAACCTGTGATAACCTGAATAAAGCACAGGGGGTCACGGGGTTACCCAATCCAGTCGGCGACCTGTTTTATATCGATTTTGTCTCGCATGAAATTGGACACCAGTTCAATGCCGATCACACTTTTAACGCAACTACCCAAAATTGCGGTGCCGGCAATCGCAATTCGGCGACCGCATTCGAACCCGGCAGCGGTTCGACAATCATGGCTTACGCCGGGATCTGTGGTGTGGAAAATATACAGCTTTCGAGCGATGCTACCTTTCATGCCGGCAGTATCGAGCAGGTCGACAGCTTCACCGGGGCTGGTGGCAGTTGTTTCGTGCAGATACCAACCAACCCACTCAATAATGCGGATCCAGTGATCAATGCGATCGGTGACCAGACCATTCCAGCCGATACCGCCTTCGCGCTTAGCGCCGTCGCCAGCGATGCCGAATCCGGCATGGTACTCACCTACCAGTGGGATCAACTCGACGCCGGTACCGCCACCGACGCGGTCAGTTTTGGTTCTGACCAGGGCGATAATGCCCTGTTTCGCAGCTATCCGCCCCAGTCCTTGTCGAAACGCGATTTCCCGGCCCTGGGTACGCAGGTACAGGGACTCTACGACGATGCTGAAGTCATTCCCTGTACCACCCGATCACTCAATTTTCGTGTCACCGCACGCGATAATGACAGCGGGCAGGATACCGAGGAGGTACGCATTGACGTGATCGACAGCGCCGGGCCGTTCCGTGTAACGTCACAGACGAATACAACCAGTATTCTGGCAAGCAACTCCACTTTTACCGTCACCTGGGATGTTGCCAACACCAGTATCGCGCCGATCGGTTGCAGCGATGTCGCAATCGAACTGTTGGCTTTCGATGACGCCGCCTATACCAATCACAGTGTTCACCCATTGGTGGCGAGTACACCCAACACCGGCACGGCAATCATTGTGACGCCTTCCGAATGGGTCGAGACCCCGGCGCGCGCGCGTTTGCGTGTAAGCTGTTTGAATAATGTCTTTTATGCTTTATCAGAAGGGGATTTGCAGTTTATCGGTAATTTTCCGAAAGTGCTGTTCGACGATGATGACATACCGACCTTTTTCAATAACAACGGTACCACCGGTGGAGTCGCTCCGATTTGCATCAGCTCCGGCGGTTTTCCCACCACCGGAGGGGGTAGCACCCGGGATGCAACTTCGGTTGGTTTGATATGGTTGTTGTTGATGTCGGGTCTGGCGCTAGCCAGGGTTACCCGCGTCATCAGGGTTGACAATAAGTCTTGATGATAGCGTTGTATTTGAGCGCGTAACTACGCGCTTTTTGCATCAGGCGCAGGTGTTCATCGCTGCGCACGACGTCGGAAATACCCTCGATCAGCTGAACCCCGCAGCGTTCTTCGTATTTCAGCAAATTTTCTGTTTTGATGCCGGGAATATTAACCGAACGGGTAGCCAGTCCCAGCAGGCGTATATCGTTTTGTTTAACCGCTTGTTCCGCGTCAGCCTGCGGATCGGCCGCGTCCAGCCATTGTAGTTTCTGTACGTAGGGATCGATAGTATTGGACGCGGTTGCACAAGCCGTCAACAGCGCGCTTAGCGCCAGGGTTAAAATCGGGGCCGTTCTAGAATTTCGCTTCAAATCAAAACCATTTCGGTAGTCTATTCTGTTGGTGCCCAGGAGAGGACTTGAACCTCCACGACCTTACGATCACTAGCACCTGAAGCTAGCGCGTCTACCAATTCCGCCACCTGGGCATGGCGCGGGAATATACACCACCTAGTAGTTGCTCGGCAAATGTTTCTATATACTCGCGGTCTTGCCCTGGAATACCTATGCCCAAAAATTCTCGAATTACCTCTGAAGATCCTTTTTATCAGCGTGAAAAAGCCAAATACGAGCAGCCGATCGCTAGCCGTGAGCACCTGCTCGAACTGATTAAATCGCAACAGGCACCGGTACCTCAGGAACATATTGCCGCTGCACTGGAATACAGCGACGAGGCCCGCCTTGAAGCCCTGCGTCGACGCTTGCAGGCCATGGTGCGCGATGGCCAGTTGTTTCGAAACCGTCGTGGTGGTTATCTCAGCTTCGACCACATGGATCTGGAGAAAGGTTACCTGCAGTCACACTCCGACGGTTTCGGATTCGTGACGCCGGAATCGGGTGGCAAGGATATATTTCTGCCAGCTCGCCAGATGCGCACCCTGATGAATGGCGATAAGGTTGCCATCAAGATCACGAACTTTGACAAGCAACGCAATCGCGCCGAGGGGGCCCTTGTATCGGTGCTTGAGCGTGCCCACCAGACCCTGGTTGGCAGATATTACCGCGAAAGCGGAATCGAGTTTGTGGTACCGGATGATAAACGCCTGGTTCAGGATGTATTGTTGAATCGGGAAGTAGGGCATTCGGCTAATCAGGGTGACATCGTGCTGGTGCGAATCACTGAGTATCCTACCAGTCACAGCCAGCCGATAGGTTTGATTGAGCATGTTCTAGGCCTGGAAAATGCACCGGGAATGGAAGTCATTATTGCCCTCAACACACACCACATACCGCATACCTGGAACGACGCGGTGATGAAATCGATACGCGGTCTCAAAGATCGCGTCGACGAAAATGACAAGAAAAACCGGCGAGACCTGCGTCAACTTGCCTTTGTGACCATCGATGGCGCCGACGCGCGTGACTTCGACGATGCCGTTTATTGCGAATCGCTGGCAGATGGATTTCGACTCTATGTCGCAATTGCCGATGTGGCTCATTACGTGGCGGTAGACTCGGCGATTGATGTTGAAGCCGGCAACCGCGGCACCTCGGTTTATTTTCCGGGCGAAGTGGTGCCGATGCTTCCCGAGGTTCTGTCGAACGGCCTGTGTTCATTGAATCCGGATGTTGACCGTTTATGCCTGGTTTGTGCGATGGAAATCAACCTTCAGGGGACAATCGCTAAATTCGAATTTTTTGAAGCCGTGATTCACTCACATGCCCGCCTGATTTATGACGATGTCGCGCCGTTTCTGTTTGATCGAGGCGAGTCGAAAGACGAATCCCTCACCAGGGTGCAGCAGGAACTCAAATGCCTTAAACAGGTTTACCGGGCACTGCTCAAAGCTCGGCGACGCCGACACGCTATCGATTTTGAAACCCGGGAAGTAATTTTCAACTATAACCGGCAGCGTAAAATCGAGGCGATCCTGCCGTATCAACGCAACCAGGCACACCAATTGATCGAAGAATGTATGATTGCGGCCAATATTTCTGCGGCAAAGTTTTTAAAAAAGAAAAAGCTGCCCACCCTGTATCGAAATCACGAGGGTGTCAATCTCGACAAGCTACCCAATTTGCAGGAATTTCTCGCCAGTTTCGGAATTAGCCTGGGTAGCGAAAAGCCGACCCCATCGGATTACGCCGCTATAGTCGCTCAATCACGCAAATTACCCGAAGCCGACATGATACAGACCGTGGTGCTTCGTTCGATGCTGCAGGCCAGTTACAGCCCGAATTCGAAAATCGGACATTTTGGCCTGGCATTAAAAGATTACGCGCATTTTACGTCCCCGATTCGCCGTTTCCCCGATCTGTTGGTGCATCGCGCCATCAAACACTGGATTAAGCATCAAAGCAGCAAAAACTTCAGTTACGACCTATCGCAAATCAGCACTCTCGGAGAATCCTGTTCGCGTTACGAACGTCGCGCTGACGATGCTACCCGGGACGCAGCCGATTGGCTCAAATGCGAATTTCTGCAAAAACATATCGGTAAGCAGTACAGCGGTATGGTGACCACGGTAACTAACTTTGGCCTTTTCGTGCAACTCGACGAACTGTTAATCGATGGCCTGGTGCATGTGACCGCTCTACGGCGGGATTACTATCAGTTCGATCCGGCGCATCATCGTCTGGTAGGGGAATTGACCGGGCGCTGCTATCAGCTTGGGGATCGGCTGCAGGTCGAAGTGATCCGGGTAAACATGGAAGATCGCAAGATCGATTTTGAACTGGTCTCGACTGATGATGAAAAACACCGGGTAAAACCGGGCCGCAGTGGTAAAAAGGGTAAAAAGGGAAAATACGGTAAATCGAGTAAATACGATAAGCCTGGAAACGAGCGCAAACCCCGAACCAGAGCCAGATGAGTGAGAATTTTACCTACGGTATTCATGCCGTTATGCGTCGACTGCAATTGTCGCCGTCTCAATGTATCGAGCTGATTTGTGTGCAACGGCCCAATGCCCGTCTGTTGAAATTGATGGATCAGGCCCGCGCTGCAGGGGTCAGGTTGCGCGTCGAAAATCGCGCCCGATTGGCGCAACTAAGCGGTACCGAAAAACACCAGGGTTGCCTGCTGCAAACCTACGGGCCGGCAGCGATCATGGATTTTCAACACTGCCTCAAGACAATCGGGCAAACCTCGATACTGCTGGTTCTGGACGGCGTCCAGGATCCACATAACCTGGGAGCCTGTTTACGCAGCGCCGATGCCTGCGGCGTCGATGCGATAATTATTCCTCGGGATCGGGCAGTCAAGGTAAATGCAACCGTGCGTAAAGTTGCCGCCGGCGGCGCCGAATCGGTGCCCGTCATCGAAGTTACCAATATAGCGCGCAGCCTGAAAGATCTGAAACGGGCGGGTGTCTGGATTTTTGGTACCTGCGATATGGCCGACGATAGCCTGTATGATCATGCCTATACCGGCCCCGTCGCCCTGGTGATGGGGGCTGAGGGTTCGGGTTTGCGGCGATTGACGATGGAGTCCTGTGATCACCTGGTAAAAATACCGATGCTGGGTCAGGTCGAAAGTCTCAATGTATCGGTTGCAACTGGCGTCTGTCTCTACGAAATCCTGCGTTCGCGAATGAATTAAAACTGCGTAATTCCAGGATTACCCGGCAGCGAGACCCGCTTGCAGCGAGGCTGGGTGTCGAGTACAATCCGCGCTCTTTGACGCCTAGTCAACCGAATTACTCCTTGCTCCACGGGCCTGCCCTGGGGGCATCATCCCATAGGGAGAAAAAATGAGACATTACGAAATTGTGTTTCTGGTCCACCCTGACCAGAGTGAGCAGGTGCCGGCAATGGTCGAGCGCTATCGCAATATGATTACCAATTCAGGGGGTGCCGTGCACCGCGAAGAGGATTGGGGTCGCCGTCAACTTGAGTTTCCAATCAAGAAAATTCACAAGGCGCATTATGTGTTGATGAACATTGAATGCAGCCAGGAAGTGCTGGATGAGATCGAGTCGGCATTTCGCTTTAATGATGCGGTTTTGCGTCACCTCACCCTTGGCTGTAAAACCGCGAACACCGAAAAATCAGCGATGATGGCGGAAGTTGAACGTGAAGAATCGGCTAAAGCAAATGGCCGTCGACCAGCTACCGCCAGCGATGAATCCGCGAGTGGCTCTGAAGAAAAAGTAAAACTTGAAGTCGCTGCGAAAACTGAAGGCGATGCCGATGTTACGGCTGAGTCCGACAATTCCACTGAAACAAAAAAGGCCGTAATTGAAGAAGGGGTAAAGTAATTATGTCACGTTATTTCCGACGCAAGCGATTCTGCAAGTTTACCGCGGAAGGAATCGAGCAGATCGATTACAAAGATCTGGAGACCCTGAAAGAGTACATTACCGAAACCGGCAAGATCGTACCCAGTCGTGTTACCGGCACCAAGGCGAGGTATCAACGTCAACTGGCGACTGCGATCAAGCGTGCCCGGTTTCTTTCCTTGCTGCCTTACACCGATCAGCACAAGCTGAGATAGAGGTGCTGTTTCAGCATACCAGCCCGCATTTCTCACCACCGTTCGTAGCGAGACGGTGGTGAGAAATGCGGGTTAGTGGGTGAGTATCACGATGTTGGCACTGGCAAGATTTACCCTTAAGGGACCCTACCAGGCAGCGGCGGTCGTTGGTCTGCTCGCGATGCTCTCGGTGCTGATTCCGCAAATGGAACTGAATGCGGTGTTCGGGGTGGTTGTGGCGTCGCTCTGCATGTTGCTGTCATGCACGCTGGTGGGGTTGATTATTTTGACCCAGGGGTCGGTATCAGGGCTAAAGGTGATAGTCGTATCGATGCTGGGTATCAGCTTGGCCGCCTGGATTTTAATCGAAGCGCCCGAGCTGGGATTGTGGACCGGACTGGTTCAGTGGTTACCGATTATTTTGCTGACACAGGTACTGCGTGTCAGTAAATCATTGGCAGTGACAATGTTGCTTGGCGTGTTGTTGGGGGCAGTCGGAATTGTTGCTCAATACCTAATCTGGGGTACGCTGGAAGCGGAAATGATCTCGCAGGCGGTACAGGGCATGGGGCAGGTAGGTGAATTGGAAGCCAGCCTTGTCGAAAGGAATATCCAGCTAGCTCGACTGTTCGTGTTAGCGATTGTTGCCATGGCCTACCTGATTTTGATGTTGATCGTGCTGATCGCAAGGTGGATGCAGTCGAGTCTCGCTGAATCGAAGGGTTTTGGTGACGAGTTTCGTGCCCTGACCCTTGGCAAACCTGCTGCAGTGGTAGCTTTGTCGTTGGCGTTGTTGAGTTTTGCTGCGCCCCAGACCTGGTTGAATAGCCTGGTTTTTTTGCTGGTGATTGCGTTTATGTTTCAGGGTCTGGCGGTAATTCACTGCAAGCTGGTGTCTAGCCCGCGAGTGCGCTTGTTACTGGGTTTGTTTTACACGCTGTTGCTGGTTTTTCCCCAGGTCGTGGCCTTGACTGCGATTACCGGGGTAATTGATAACTGGTTGGTTTTCAGAAAAAAAACGGGCTAATCAAATGATGAAAATGAAAATTGATAAGAGGTAGTCCGATGGAAGTCATCCTTTTGGAAAGTATCGAGAATCTGGGTTCGGTGGGCGATAAAGTCAGCGTCAAATCCGGTTTTGCACGTAATTACCTGGTGCCTCATGGCAAGGCTAAAATTGCAACTGCTGAAAACCTGGCAGAATTCGAAGCGCGTCGAGCGGGGTTAGAAAAAGCCGCTGTTGAAGCCAGGACGGCTGCTGAAGCACGAAAGGCGGCGATCGAGTCCATCGGGCTTGTTGCAGTAGTCGCGAAAGTCGGCTCTGAGGGCAAACTGTTTGGCTCAGTCGGGGTGGCAGATGTTTGTGATGCGATTGCAGCCCTGGGTCAAACTGTGGAAAAAAGTGAAATTCGCATGCCCGAAGGCGCACTGCGTGTCACTGGCGAACATATTGTGGATATCCATTTACACACCGATATTGATACCCAGGTAACCATCAGCATTGTCGGCGAAGAATAGTTACGCCCGGGTACCGGGATTTATTGTTATAAAAGGCTGCAGGATTTGCAGCCTTTTTCATTTCTGCCGCTGCTAAAAAGGTTTATCATTAGCGCTCCATGTTGAACACCCTTTACTCACATCATGTCTGAAATTTCCTCTCGTGTGGCGGAGCTGAGCCAGCGCGTCGATGACCTGAAGCTACCGCCACATTCGATGGAGGCGGAACAGTCGGTAATTGGGTTTGATGCTGGTTAACCGATCCTGGGATGATATCGCCGATCTCGTCAATGAGCAGGACTTTTACCGCCACGATCACAGCCTGATTTTCAGGGCGATCCAGGCGCTGGTGGGCGATGACAAACCCTATGACGTGGTAACCGTGTCGGAATGGCTCGCATCCAGAAGTGAACTCGAATCGATCGGTGGACTGGCCTACCTCAGTATTCTCGCTAACGACACCCCAACCGCAGTTAACGTCAAGGCCTATGCGGACATTGTGCGCGAATACTCGATACTGCGCAGCCTGATCCAGATCGGTAACGAAATTTCAGCCAGTGCCTACAATGCAGACGGACGCCCGAGCAAGGATCTGCTGGATGAGGCAGAACGCAAGGTGTTTATGATTGCCGAGCAAAGCGCTGGAAGTCGCCAGGGTTTCGAAGCCATTAATGACTTGCTGGCGCGCGCGGTAAAGCGAGTAGAGGAAATGTATCGCAACAAGGAAGCGATAACCGGAATCGCGACCGGCTTTAACCTGTTCGACGAAAAAACATCCGGGCTGCAAAAGTCTGACCTGATCATCGTTGCCGGTCGACCGTCGATGGGCAAGACCAGCTTTGCCATGAACATCGCTGAAAATGCGGCCCTGAATAATGAGCGATCGGTCGCTGTGTTCAGCATGGAGATGCCGGGTGAACAGCTGGCATTGCGAATGATGTCTTCTCTTGGACGCATCGATTCACATAGTTTACGCACCGGCCGGCTCGACGACCACGACTGGCCGCGCCTGATTTCCTCGGTCAATATGCTCTCAAAGGCAAAGCTTTTTATCGACGATACCCCTGCGTTGACACCAATCGAGTTGCGCGCCCGCACGCGGCGCCTGAAGCGTGAACACGGGCTCGATTTGGTGATCGTCGACTACCTGCAGTTAATGCAGGTAGCGGGTTCTACCGAGAACAGGGCGACCGAGATTTCAGAAATATCGCGTTCGCTAAAAGCCCTGGCGAAAGAACTGGAGGTACCGGTGGTGGCGCTATCGCAATTGAATCGAAGCGTCGAACAACGCCCGGACAAACGTCCGGTAATGTCTGATTTGCGTGAATCCGGCAGTATCGAGCAGGATGCCGACGTCATTTTGTTTATTTATCGTGATGAAGTTTACCACCAGGATAGTGCCGATAAAGGGGTTGCTGAATTGCTGATTCGCAAACAACGTAACGGACCCATAGGCATGGTGAAACTCGCGTTTCTGGGGCAGTACACGCGCTTCGAGAACCTTGCTTTCGATCAGTACGGAGGCGAGTTTGAATAGCCATGGTAACAACCGGCATTCACGCGTAATCATCGACCTCGAAGCGTTAAGACACAATTATCACTATCTCAAGGCGGCAGCAGGCGGCAACCGCCTGATCGCCGTGATTAAGGCCGATGCTTATGGACACGGCGCATTGGAAGTAGCCAATGCGCTGGCAGACGCCGATGCATTTGCGGTAGCTGCGGTCGGCGAAGCGGTCGCGTTACGCGAAGCGGGAATCACCCGGAAAATTCTCGTCCTGGGGGGCTATATCAATACCGCTGAATTACAAATCTGTATCGACTGTGAACTCGATCCGGTGCTGCATCATCAGTTTCACCTCGATAGTTTAGGTGATCAGCGTGACCTCAAAAACCTCGAAGCCTGGCTGAAAGTCGACTCGGGAATGGGTAGACTCGGGTTTGCACCCAGCAAAACCCGTGAAATAATGAACTTTCTGGCCAGCCTGGATAGCCTCGGTAGCCTGCGTTTGATGACCCATCTTGCGAGTGCGGACAATATCGACAATTCCTTTACCGAAAGCCAGATCGACAGCATTAAAGCCCTGGGGCTGAATGAATATGAATGGAGCATTGCCAATTCCGCCGGCATCCTGGGTTGGCCGCAAACACATCACCGGTGGGTACGAGCCGGGATCGCGTTGTATGGCGTCGATCCGCTGTCGGATCACCAAACCGCGCAGCGACAATTGAGCCCGGTGATGGTGATGAAATCGTCGATACTTGCCGTCAATCCTCATGCCAAGGGGAACCTGATCGGTTATGCTAATACTTATACCTGTCCGCAGGATATGGTTATTGCGGTGGTTGCAGCCGGGTACGCGGATGGATATCCGAGGCACAAGATCGATACCGCGCAAGTTGAAATCCGTGGCAAGCGCTGTGATATCGTCGGCCGGGTTTCGATGGACATGATTACGGTCGATGTCAGTCATCTGCTAGAGGCCCGGGTTAACGATGAAGTCACCCTGTTTGGCGCATCGCCCGATGTCAACGATGTCGCGCAATGGTCGCAGACCATCGCCTATGAAATCCTGTGTAATGTCGGAGCGCATGCCAGGCGGGAATACAAAAATTAACCGGCAACAAGGTGCTCGTCAATAGTGAATGCTGCTAGCAGAAAAAAACAGAAAGCCCAATCGGGAAAATTGCGTATTGGCAATGACTGGAACGCAATTACGATCATCGCACTATCGCAGTCGAACCCACTCAAAGCAGTTGCTGAGTTTGTCGAAAACAGTATTGACGCACGCGCCCGGAATATCACCATCACGCGCGGCCGGGAACGCGGTGAGCATTACCTGCGGATCATGGATGACGGTGATGGTATTCCCAAAAACGAAGATGGTGTGCCGAACTTCAGGTATGTGGCGACGCATATCTGCGATTCGATCAAGCGACAACTGAAAATCGATGGCGCGCGGGGAATTCAGGGTGAATTCGGTATTGGACTGCTCAGTTTCTGGACCGTCGGAGAAGAGCTCACCATGACTACCGCGAGCACCGACGGGACAACCTATCAGATGCGGATGAAAAAGGGCGACCCCGGTTATTTTGTGACGCAGCGGAGGACTTTGTTTCCCGCGTGTGGAACCGAGTTGAGGGTCGGTCCGTTGCTGACCGGACTACGGCAACTCAGCGGTGAAAAGATCCAATGGTACCTGGCATCCGAGTTGCGTGACCGGATCCGGCAGTCGGGTGTCAATATCCGGGTTGTCGATCGCCATGCCCGCAAGGAGTACAGCGTGGAACCGCGTCAGTTCAATGGCAGGTTATTACAGCAATTGCCCGCGGTGGTGTCTCCACAAGGAGAAATCAGGCTGGAACTTTACCTGGCCGAGCCCGATAGCTCCAGCCGCATAGGCCTCTACCGTGCCGGTACGCGAGTGATATCCAATCTTGCCGAACTCGACAGTTTCCAACATGAACCCTGGATAGGAGGGCATCTCGAAGGCATAGTCGATGCACCGTTTTTGAACTTGACGCCCGGTACCCGCAGCGGGGTAATTCACGATGCATTATTCGATACCTTTCGGAATGCGCTGAGCGGGGTGGAAAAGACCCTGATAACCATTATCGACGAGCAGCGTCGAGCCGAGGAGGAGCGCGCCAGCCACAAAATTTTACGCACCATACAAAAGGCGTTCAAAGAGGCGCTGCTGGCGTTACCGGTGGAAGAGTATGACTGGTTCGATATCAAAAAACGAGGTGAGGGTCGCGGGAATCGTCCCGCATCGGAGGTGGATTCCTTGTTGATCACTGATCCAGCCTCCCAAACCCAAGAGGAAGAGGCGTTAGAACCGGAACAACCGCAGAAACGATTCTTCGAGTATGCCGGACCACTATTTAATGTGCGCGTCTCGCCGGCATCGAGCGTACTGCCGGTGGAGCAATCGAGGACTTACCGCGCCATCGCCCGCGACCGCGCCAGGCATGCCGTGGAACACGATCTGCGCTTCCATTGGGAGATAATCGAAGGTGAAGGGAGGCTTGAGGATCCGGATTCGGAGATCGCGACCTTCACCGCGTCCGCGCAGCCCGGGCTCATCCGCATCCAGGTGCGGGTGAGGCAAGGTGAAATTGCCTGCGAAGGTGAAGCCATTATCACGGTCACGGATTCATTGCTGCCGGAAATGAAAGCATCCTCTGCGAACCGCCAGGGACTGCCCGGATATACCTTCAAAAGGGCGCCCGGTGACCTATGGCGTTCCCGATATGAACTCGATCAAAATGTCATCGTGATCAATAACGGGCACCGGGATTTTGTCTATGCATCGAAGACCAGGGCCCTGAAGCTGCGTTATATCTGTCGCCTGTTTGCCAAGGAACTGGTTTACAAAAATTTCCCCGGCTACTCTTCCGAACAACTTCTGGAGCGTATGATCGAATTATTGCTCTATACAGAAGAAAACCTGAAATAGGGCCGAAAAGCGGGGGCATCGGCAGGCCATTGGACTGGTAAAGCCATCTAAAAATCCGTAGAATCGCGCCTTCACAATGCGCCTGTAGCTCAGCTGGATAGAGTACTCGGCTACGAACCGAGCGGTCGGGAGTTCGAATCTCTCCAGGCGCGCCATCCATGAAAAGGCCATTCGGGTCAGATAACAGTTTCCACTAATATTAGTGGAAACTGTTATCTGACCCCGGCTTTTTTCCGGTTTTTTCCAAGCTTGAAATCCTGACGGGTAAGTTATTGGCACCGAGGCGACCAGGCCCCAAGAAGACGTTGGACAGATAGGTATACTGTCCCCGGAGTTCGGGAATTCGTAATTTAGATCAGGAACAGACACTCGTTTCGTGTAGTATAATCTCTTATCGCCGCACAAAGCTGTCGCATAGATATTTTTGCTATCAAGCTTGTAGGTGCTAGATTTTTGCAAGTTACCAGTGTAGTAACCAAACTACCTATCCGGAAGACAACATGCACAAAGCCATTTCCGATCCATCCGGCAATACGAATTTTCGCGTCAGCGTGCCCACTCTGATAATTTTGATTTTGAGTATGTTTCTATCAACTTTAGTACAGGCTGCTGATCCGGTGGGGACCCTCAAATTTGCCCGCGGTGATGTCACCATCGAGTCAAGTTCAGGCGAAACCAGAAAAGCAGTAAAAGACGATGATCTGAAGCAGAATGAACTGATTGTGACCGGCGCCGCCAGTATCGCTGTCATCCAGCTGAAAGACGACAGCCGAATGACACTTCGACCCTATTCTGCGTTTCGCGTCAACCAGCTGGATATGGGTGACGAGGGCAATGACAGCAGTAGTAATCAGAGCGCAGTATTGAATCTGCTACGCGGCGGCCTCAGGTTGGTTACTGGGCTTATCGGCAAGGCAAATCCACCCGGGTACCGACTCAATACACCGGTCGCTACCATAGGAATTCGCGGAACTGAATTTAACACACGGATCTGTGGTTCCGATTGCGCGGCTGAAGAAAAACAACTCACAGATAGTGATGCCGCCGCAAAAATAAAAGAGGGTTTGTATGTCAACGTCGATGAGGGCCGGATTTTTCTCCAGAATTTCGCGGTCGGCGAGCCACTGGAATTACAACAAGGTGAGTCCGGGCATGTTTCCGATTTAAATTCGCTACCGGTTAAACTCAGTTTTATTCCCGCTTTCCAGAGCTTAGATAAAATACCATCACCCAGCCAACTTGATTTTGACAACATTCAGATATCAGATGACGAGTCGCAGGCAATTGATTCCCCAGTGGGAGTTGCTGTGGTTGCGGCTACCTCTGCCAGCGAAGAGGAAGCCACAGAGCTCAATATTGCCGGTGAATACGAGACCGACGAGGTCAAGTACAGGGGCTTACCGCCTGCCGATAGACAATGGTTTTTCGGAGCCAATCCCGACCTCGAATTCACCCTGACACAAAAGGGTGACAAAATAGAGGGCGAATTCGAAGGTGATCGGGACGGCGTGATTAAAGGGAAAATCGACGACGAGGAAGTAACTTTCACCTTTCAACTGGAAGCCTTGGGCGGCGAGTTCAAGGAAGGCGCAGGCACCTGGATCGTGCAGGAAGACGGCTCGTTGAAGGGTGACTTCAAGATTCGAGATCAACGAAGAGGAATTATCAGAGGATACTGGACTCTGATCAAAGACGACTAGCACCAAACAGATCATCCAACGACTGGGGCACTTCACCTTTCCTACACGACCCATTCGAGTTATCGCAGGTAACAAGACGGATCCAAAGATGAACTACGTCCAGTCAGAGTAACCTAACGAGGCTGTAGAAAAATCCCGCGAAAGGGCGCGATTCCATCCAGTCGTTTTTTGTTTTTCATGCGACCTACTGCGCCGTTATTCTTTATCGATTTCAACTCTGCCCGCTCCGCTGTTCTATTTATCCTTTTCACCTGGTTTAATGCAGTAATTGACCGTAATTCTTTATCTTTTCAATGTTATGAACCATACGGTGTCAAACTTTTCGGTGCCAGGTCTTTGGTTTTGAATTAATCCAAATCCAAAGACCTGACCCTCAACCCGCACCGACCGTGGTTGGCTTTGTATTTACCACGGTGTATTCGAAACCATGGACGGTGCAGTGTATCGTCTCGGCGTGGCCTTACATGATCTGGAAAATCCTGCGAAAGTTATCGGCATCGCCGACGAATGGGTACTGGCCCCGGAAAGTCCATGGGAGATAACGGGTTACGTGCACAATGTTGTTTTTACCTGCGGTGCGGTAGAGGATGATGACGGTGGCGTCAAAATATACTGGGGTGGTGCGGATACTGTCATGTGTGCTGGCGTGGCACGTGTCGATGATCTGGTTGATCTATGCCTCAATAATGCCGTCCGCCGTTTTGATAGTAGAAGCAAGCACCAATGATGAGACCCTCGTCGCCACCTGAAATGCAAGTTCATAGGCAAGCATACCTGGGCCACTGCCAATCTCAACAATTCGCTCACCATGATTAGACCTGGTTCATTTTGCACGCAGCATAGCACCTGCATGTGGTATACTCTTTATCATTTCCTGACTATACAAACCAGAAGCCGTGAGCTGAAATAGCCAGTGGTTGCATTCACCGACAAAGTCAGCCATTCCTACAATATCGGCCTTTGCTACCAGCCCCAGCGGACGGGCTACCAGTCCTTAACGAATTCAGAAGTTGCAAGTTAATCAGCAAGTTAATCAGCAAGGTAAAACAGGCCCAAATGAAGGACTTGTTGGAATTGAAGATGTCCCATTAATTATCAGGAGTGAATAACATGAGTAAAGAGCACAAAAACAAACGCGATGCCAAAAAAAAGCCGGCAATGTCGCCTAAAGAGAAGAAAGCTGCAAAACTAGTCAAAAAGGATACGAGGAATATCCTGGGGAATTGACCGGGTATTGTTCCAGCTTATTAAATAGCAACCAAAGATTGCATGGGTTTGTCAAACTGAGAGCAGGGGGCAGACCACGTTTTTCTGAAGCATCCGGAGTTGAACAGGCATGGAAGATTGTGCCAGGGAGCTGCGCGTCATGCATATGTAGCAATAATGTACCAGTACAGCACTAAATAAGACTCATTTACACTACTTATTACTACATTTCGAGATTGATCAAGACCGCAAGTTGTTGATTTATATATACTTACTATTTCACAGTTAAGGCTACGAACCGAGCGGTCGGGAGTTCGAATCTCTCCAGGCGCGCCATTCATAAAAAGACCCCCGTAAGGGGTTTTTTTGCGTTTAGAACTTGACCACCAGCTTGCCAAAATGACCTGCTTCACGCATGACGTGGTAGCCTGAGCGTGCATCTTCAAAATCAAATATCTGATCAACAACCGGATGTACCTGGTTCAAGGCAAATGCCGCATTCATATCTTCGAACATTCGTCGGTTTCCAACATAGACGCCTTGAAGACGAATTGATTTCCGCATTATGGTCGTGGGATTGATCGTCCCGCTCGTTAAGACTCCGATCAGACTGATGGTTCCGCCAATTCGAGTGGCCTCGATTGTTTTCTCCAGAGTCCCGCCACCGCCGGTTTCTATTGCCACATCGACACCGACGCCATTGGTCAATTCCAGAACCTCGGCTTCCCAATCAGGGTTCCGGCGATAGTTGATCAACTGATTTGCACCCAGGCCTTTGGCGCGCTCCAGTTTTTCGTCACTGGATGAGGTGATTATCGTCCGCGCACCCATTATTTTTGCAATTTGCAAGCCGAAGATGGATACGCCGCCAGTGCCGAGAAACAGTGCCGTATTTCCCGGTTTCAGCCCGCCTTGTTCGAGCAGGCAGTTCCAGGCCGTCAATCCGGCACAGGGAAGCGTCGATGCTTCCTCAAAAGACATATGAGATGGAATATGCACCGCTCCAGTCTCGCGTAACACCGCTTGTTCGGCGAGAACTCCATCGACGGCACCACCCATTGCGCTCGCCATGGCTTCAGCTGAAATTCGACCGTCGGACCAGTTCTGAAAGAAACATCCTGCGACACGATCCCCGGTTTTAAATCTGGTGACGCCAGCACCGACACCGATCACCTCACCAGCACCGTCAGAGTTCGGAATACGCGGGAAGGATATGCCACGCGGGACTGGATCTTCAATTGTTGAAAGATCACGATAGTTTATTGACGACGCACGAACACCGACAAGAATTTCACCCTGCCCCGGTTGCGGCGATTGCCTTTGGCTCAGGGCAAGGGCGTCCAAACCACCTTCCGATACTATTTCATAAGCGCGCATCTAAAATCCCCAATAATCTGCTGTCGCTATCAAATCTGCCTTCACCAATGCAACACAATTGTTTAAATACGCAGCAGATTATATTGAAGAGACGCGCTGTCTGCACTGTCATGTCGTAAATCGCCGAACGCAGTTGTTAAAGGTAAAAGCTGTAATCCCGATTAATTTCAAGCACAGGTACAAGCAAACGTACAAGCAAACGTACAAGCAAACGTGTAGATGTAAATCGGATTTTAACGGCCTTTAAAAAGCGAACCCAAGATACCCCGCACCAACGCACGTCCCGCTCTGCCGCCAAGACTGCGTACAACACGCTTAACAAACGTCTCCCCGATGCCCTGGCGCCTGCGACTCCCTGTTTTTTGTGCAGTGTGGGTGCGTTTCCGTGAAGGCTTATTTTCGGCTGCGGCTTTGGCCGCTGCCCCGGCGCGCGTTGCGAGTTTTTCGAATGCGGATTCTCGATCGATGGTGGTATCGTATTTATCGCCATGCGGACTCTCCAGAATCACCGCCGAGATTTCCGTTTTCTTCGCGCTGCCGATTCTCGATACCGGCGGCTTGACCATCATCAATGTGTTTGCGGGAGACATTGCAGCGTCCCGCTCTTCGTATGCTGCATCAAAGCCTATTTAGAACGCGTGAACCGTTACTAACGCGGCAATTGCTCTACACAAATCGCTAACGCATCATTCTCCGCCAGCTTCTCACCCAACAACTGGCAGTAGTGGGGATCACCGTCGGCGTGTCGATTCGCGAAATAGCGGCAGTCGCAACACTGTCCAAACGGTTGGCGGTCCTGCGCGGATAAGCGACCGGTAAGGATTGCCTCCAAGCCTTTCGCAAGTCCCTGTTGGGAGGTTTTCGCCAATTGATCAATTGCCGATACTGTCTCATCCAGTGGATCTCGAAGCAGCAAATCTTCACCCTTTTTGGTTAAAGACAGATGCTTGCTGCGACGGTCCTTCCCATCAACCCGCTTTTTCACCAGTCCCCGCGATTCCAGGGTGTTCAACGACTGTGACACGGTACCTTTGGTAAGGCCCAAATAGGCGGTCAAGGCCGCCGGGCTCCTGGAAAACCGATTGGCTTTGTTGAGATATCGCAATGCCTCCCATTGTACCGGCAACAGACCCTCCGCGTGCGCTTCGGTACTTAGTAGGCGCCCGATTCTCTCGATCAGAGCGGCGACATGTTCTGCAGGCTTATGATTCATCGCTACCATAGTAGCGAGTCAAAACAATTCTTGCAATTTGAACTTCCTATGAATAAACTCCTATTGGTATCGACTCAAAACTAATTGGAGTAACTCATGAATTACCCCCTCATCGCGACTCTGCTGGCCGGATTCGCTTGCAACGCTGCCGTAGCCCATGAGATCGTGAGCGACGTTGATCCCGATACTGCCGCCGCATTTGACATCACGAAGGCAGGGGTAACGACCGATGGTCGATTGACGACGTTCATCATGGAACTGGTTGGCGATGCCGGCAGCGTGAAACCGGTTCCAATTGGACAACTGGCCGGTGCGAAAGTGGAATCTTACGTGTGGCCGACCAGCCTCGATCCTTCTGTTGTTGGCTTTGACAAGGATTCGGGCATCCTGTCACTGGCTATAACGGCCCACCCGGACTTTGACGATACGCCGCTCTACGATGAAAACCAGGATGGCGACCCGGCGAATGACGGTGCCGATTGGCACTCCCACTGGATCGTGTTGGTCGAGGACGAGGCCTGCGAGGCCGGTCTGAAAGTTCGTGATGTTTCACCGGGTGTCGATCTGCTGCCGGCCACTGCGCCTTATCTGCCAATTGCCCTCGACAGTCCCGGCATGAGCCCCATCCTCGACGGCCGTATTGCGAGAATCACGGTACCTGTCGGTGAGAGCGAAAATGTCTCGTTCGATGCGGTGACCGCAAAATTGCAGATCAACCAAAAGACAGTGGCCCCGCTACTTTGCGTGACGGGCGTGCACGACGTCGCCTCCGGCGATTTATCGCTGCCTGGCCGAATCACGGTCCAGAAGTGAGACCGATCTGGCGGTTCGTTGCTTGGGGCGCCGCCGTGTGTTTGCCTCAAGCTTCGACCGGCAACTTGAAACACTGTTCATCAAACATCACAGGAGCTAACCATGAGTTCGAAAGCCATCTTCTACCACGCCGGATGTCCGGTCTGTGTCGACGCGGAACTGCAATTTGCCGAGAGCCTCGATAACGCGAAATTCAATGTCGAGATCGTCCATCTTGGCGACTCCCCCAGCCGCCTTGCCGATGCCGAAAGCGCGGGCGTCAAGTCGGTGCCCGCATTCGTGATTGAGGGACAGCCCTTTCACATTAATTTCGGCGCCAGTCTTGACGACCTGAAATAGCTGCTGACCCTACGACCGGTTCCGGTCGTGGGGATCCCTTGGGCACAACAACTGCAGGACCACAGGTCCGCAAATTGGAGTCTCAAATTGAATGAAACGACAACAAACGGTTTCCCAATTACGCTCATAACCAAAACCCCAGGGGCGGGATTTGATCTTGCGATCAGGCTCGAGTATAGGCCACATAAACACCCTTCTCTCCAAAATCAAGAAGTATCGAGGGGTC